>JAITPN010000075.1 GCA_031289415.1 Prevotellaceae bacterium
CGGGCGATATTGTCGGACAGACAAACCGGATGTTGGAAAATATAGACGTTTTGCTGACCGAAGCAAATGCCGGATTCGAAAATGTGATGCAAATGATTGTTTATCTGCGTAACGCAAGCCATTATCATGTAGTAAGAGACATTTTCAAACGCCGCTTCCCCGATATTCCGAAAGTGATTGTATTAGCGCCTATCTGCCGCTCCGGCTGGTGGGTCGAAACGGAATGTATGGCAGTAACGAACGCCGTACAAACACCCCTCGCCGCCGGATAATTTCATACGTTAAAAAAAACTCATTCATCGGGAAAATTGGCACATTCGTCGCTTTTCTATAGCTAAATTCGCCGAACTTGCGTAACTTTGCGAAATAGTTTAAAATTAAAATATATGGAAACGAACCATCTTTTACACCGTAACCGCCGCAAAGGGGTATTTTTCGGACTGCTGCTGATTATCGTCGGCGCGTGGCTGATTGGCATGAACGTCGGACTTATCGACGCGCCGTTCCGACTTGTCTTTTTCTCGTGGCAAATGCTATTGATTATCATCGGAATCTCGGCGCTGTGGAAGCGGCATTGGATTACCGGCGCGCTCCTGTGCCTGACGGGCGGCTTTTTCATCCTTCCGCGTCTGGCAAAGGCATACCCCGACTTACTTCCCGCGCTCCCCGACAACTTCACATCGTCCTACTGGGCAGTCCTGTTAATATGCGCAGGCATACTTTGCATCGTGAGCGTATTTATCCGTTCAAACTATACTATCCGCACCGGCGACCCCCAACCGCGCCGCCCACGGCATCGCCGCCGCCGCCGCGATTTTGCGACTGACGACGACGACAGCAACACACGCCGCCGCCGCGAATTTGTCCATGCCGGAAGCGAAGGCTACATGGTGCGCGACGTCGTATTTGGGCAAGGCGAATACATCGTACTGGACGCCGAATTTCACGGCGGACGGTTCAGCGTAGTCTTCGGCGGCATCACGCTCGACTTGCGCAAAACAACGATTCGTGAAGGAAAAACCAACGTCGAAATCACTGCCGTCTTTGGCGGCGTTACCCTCTACGTACCTGAAGAATGGATTGTCGAAATCAACTCCGATATGGTCATGGCAGGCATGCGCGACTTGCGCAATCCCGACGCCGTACGCGACACCTCGCGCAGGCTTATCCTTACCGGCTCATGCGTCATGAGCGGCGGAGAAATCAAAAGCAGCTAACCGCTGCCAACCCAACGCCGCGCGCGCCGCACCGGCGCTTTAGAGACTTTCCTTTTCGCCCAGCGCCTGCTGCAAAATCTTATCCAGCACCTCGGCATTCAGCCGCCGCCCGACGATTTTCTTATCCTTATCGAGCAAATAAACCTGCGGCGTAGTATACACATTATAATACTCACGGAACTTCGACCCCACCGAATACGTCGTCGGCTTACCCTCGGCGTCCGGCGCCTCTACGCCGTCCCACACGTTAATCCAATCGAGCTTCTGCTCGGCTACAAACTTCACCCACTCCTCGCGTTTATACTGCTCATACACCGCATACACCTGAAACCCACGGTCGCGATACTTCTCATAAATCTTATAAATTTCGGGCACTTCCTTCTTACAATGCCCGCAGCTCGGCGAATAGAAAAGCAGCGCCAAAAACGGCGACTGTATATCGTACACCGACTCCGTCTGCCCGCTCACGCTTTCCAACTTCAACTCCTGCGCCGGCATCCCGATTAACGAATACCGGTTGTGCTCCACAAAATCGGCAATACTCTGCCGGTCTTTATCCGACAGCCAGTCGGCTTTCCCCGTCAGGAAATAATGCTCGCCGATATACACCCCCACCTTCTCCATGCCCATAATCTTCGCCTCCGCATACTTATTGAAAAGCTGGCTCAGCACACTGTTGTACACCTCGTGATTCGCCTCCGCAAGGCGCAGCACATAATCCGCCTGCGGAATAATCGAATCAGGATGCTGAAGCACCACCTTATCGAAATAATCCTCGATTTTCGGCTTAAAAACAGGCGTATAAAGCAACCGCTTATCCGAAAAATCAAGATTATCGAGATAATGATTTTTATTAAAATGATAATAATATACCCACAACGCCGAATCGCGACGCGGCATATCTTCCGCAATATCCGGCGCAGGCGCTACCACCGGAAACGCCGCCCGCATCAAGCTTGCCAGCAACGTACCCGCCTGCTGCTCGCCGTGCACGCGCGCATACTCCTTCAACTCCGCCTCGATAGCCGCCACACTGTCGCGCGCCTCGGGCAGCAACGTCGAATCGGCTTTCGCGCGGTCGTTCCACGCCGACACCTGACGCTGGCTTCGCCCCATCGTTTGCTGAAAATCGAGCAACGCACTGTTCTCCGGCGACCCTTTGAATCGCAGCGTCCCCTGATAATCGCTCGTCTTCACATACATCGAAAACGCCTGCGACGCATCGTCCGAAATCAGAAAATCGAACAAGTGCATCCCGCCCATCGCCACGAGATACATCCCGCCGTGCAGCGGCTTACTCTTCTGAAACACCGCGCGCCCCTTGCCGTCCGTCCGCGCCGTATCAACCATATACTTGCTGCTGCCCGAATGAATAGCGATATACACCGTCGTATCCCGCACCCCGTCTATCGTAACCTCAATACGATAGCCTTCGGCAAAAACACTTGTACCCCACAGGCACATAAAAATGAGCATACTTATACTTCGTTTCATATACATATACATAAAAATGATGTGCAAATATACATTATTTTTTTGAAATACAAGTGAAGCGTGATGGGTGAAGTGTGAAGCGTAAAGCGTGAAGTGTAAAGTGTAACCGGAGTATTCCTTACAAGTGTCCGGCACATTTATATCAATTATTAAAATATTCAGGACGTTTTTATGGACTGCGCCTCGCTAAAACAAAAATGAACAACCGTCTGCGTGAAAAACATGGGCGGTTTTGGTTTTATAGATAAAGTGATATATGTTGCTGATAATTAGATATATCTATTTTTTAAAATATTTTTTTTACATTTTTTACCAAAAAAAGTTAAAAAAAGTTTTGTTTTTGTAAAAAATGATTCATAACTTTGTCATATTAATTTTTTTTAAACGTTATATGAAACTTATAGTACAACATGCCCGCCATACTTCACGCTACGGATTGAGATAATGCCTCTCCAAAAAGAGGGAGGCTGTAGCAGCAGACAATCAGTTTGCAAAGAATTTTATTTTAAACAATATTAAATATTAAATTTTATGAGAACAATTAAAAGCATAATGTTATTATGCCTTGCTGTTGTAAGCATGGCGTGTGAAAAAGGAAAAGGAAACGAGAGTGATTTTTTAAGTGGTACTAAATGGAAATTTGTAGGCTTTGCGGATATCCAAACAGGTACAGTAAAAGAAATAGAACCTAATAATTCTAATTACTATTGGTTGTATTTTAACAATGATAAAACGTTAAATGGGATGTCTTCGATTAATGATTTTTTTGGAAATTATGAAATTGATTTCACCGACTCAACTATTCAAATAATAAACCTTGAAGGAACTAAAATTAATGAGTTGTTTGATGGAGATTTATTCATAGAAAGTTTAAGAATAGTAGAGTCTTTTTCTCTCTTAGGTAAAGAGTTGAATTTGTATTACAATGGGAGGAAAAATTACTTACAATTTATTGAATATAAAGTAAGTGAATGCGTTTCATGCGATGAAAAAAAAGTTATTAAAATTCTAAATGAAGAGCCTGCATATTTAAGAAAAGGATGTTTTGAACATGTTGGTAGAGTTGATACTTTTTATTTTGAATTAATCAATTATTACGATGGAATATTTAGTCTTTTTCCTTGTAATGAAATTCCAAAAGAATATAGAAATGAAGGGATGTCCGTTTTCATAAGTGGAAACATTACAAATTGTCAGGAATTAGGAGGATGTATAGAGCCTAATATCAAATTAGCGCCAATCAATATTTTTGAATTAACAATTATAAAAGACAGTATAAAATGAAAAAGATTTTCTTTAGTAACAAAAAATAAATAAATTATAAGAGATTGTTTTCCCAAAAACTGCAAGCCGTAGGTTTGCATCGCTCGGTAGAAAAATGAACCACCCTCGTATTGCAAGCCGTAGGTTTGCAACCTTTGCTTTTGTTGGTTGCACTCCTAACGGACTGCTATGGTAGCGTGTAATTATCATTTCTACCGAGCACAAATTCAAGTGTTAAATGACGATTTTCGTCGATTGAATGCTGACACAATAAATACTCCAATGGCATTTACTAGTGTTGCCGGCGATGCAAATATTGAATTTCGCTTGGCAAAGATAGATCCTTCGGTATAAACTTAACAACCAGCAACACAATACCGCTATCCGGTTTGTATAATGTTAGTTATTTACTGCTTATACAGCAAAATGGTGTCATTATACAAGTCATACCATTTACAAAAAATTAGCCATCGAAAGCCTCGTTGGCGCGTTCTCTGCCTTGCGCCGTTTTATCCCGCAAGGCTGCGCCCATAAGTATCTAAAACCTTGCCATAAATTCAATTATATAAAATTAAATGGTTTATGGCAAGGTTTCGATTACTTATGAATAGAACCCAAACTTGTTCAGGGAACTCCCGGCACATAAAATCTCTTCACCCATCACGCTTCACACTTAACTCTTCACCCTTCACTTTTTGTATTTTTCAAAAAAAAAATGTAAGTTTGTAGTTTAGATGAAAAAAATGCGTCAAATACTGTTATTGATTTTAGGATGCGGGAGCTTTCTGCCGTTGCAGGCGCTTGATACGGCTTACTACCGTTCGCCGCTCGACGGACAGATGCCGCTGTCGCTTGCCGGAAATTTCGGCGAGCCGCGCACGAATCATTTTCATTCGGGCATTGACTTCCGCGTAGGGGGGCAGCCGGGCGCGAAGCTCCACGCCGTTGCCGGAGGCTACGTTGCCCGCATCGCGGTAAGCCCCGGAGGCTACGGAAATGCGATATACATCAACCACCCGAACGGCACGACGTCGGTGTACGCGCACCTGCACGCCTTTGCGCCCGACATCGAGGCGTACATCACCCGGATACAGTATGCGAAGAAACGCTTTGCCGTTGACGAAAACATTCCGCCTACCGCGTTCCCTGTGCAGAAAGGGCAGGTGATAGGCACGGCGGGCAACAGCGGCAACTCGTTCGGGGCGCACCTCCATTTTGAAATCCGCGAAACCGCTACTGCGAAAACGCTGAACACCGTAGCGTCGGGCATATTCAGGATGGCGGACGACGTGGCGCCGCAGATTCACCGCATCGTTTTTTATGAATACCGGCAGGCGGACGGCGTACCCGCCATTGCGCCCTGCGCCGACGTGCGGTCGTTCGCGGCGGGCGGCGCGCAGGTGGTAACCGTACCCGACACGTTCTTCGTAGCCATCGACGCCGACGACCGGCAGGGCGGGCAGTCGGGCATACTCGGACTGCACCGCCTCACCGTAGCCCTCGACAATGACGTGGTTTTTGCTTACCGGATGGACGGTTTTCTGTTTAAAGATACGCGCTACATCAACAGCCTCTACGCCTACGACCTGTGGACGGCGCAAAGCCGCCCGATGATTAAGACGTATGTCGAACCCGGCAACAACATGTTGTATCTTTATGATAAAGCGGCTGACGAGGGGCTGATGACGCTTCCCGACCGCGACGTGCATACCTTATGTATTACGGCGTTCGACGACGCCGGCAACACGTCGCACGTCGTGCTTCGCGTAGCGAGAGCGGCGGCGGACAGCGGCGGCGTGCAGCCGTCCGTTGCCGCCGCCGACAGCCTGCCGCCGGTGAAGCCGGTGAAGATGTATCACCATAGCGATAATTATTATGAATGCGGCGGGATGCGCATCGACGTGCCCGCCGGAAGCCTCTACCGTCCGGTATGGTTCTCGGCTGATACGCTCCCGCGCACCGACGGCGCCGCTGCCGCCGTGTGGCGCATACACCATAACACTACGCCGCTGCACCTTGCCGCCCGCCTGCATCTTCCGGCTGACGTGCCTGCGCGGTGGCGGGCGAAAGCGCTCATGGCTTCCTACAACAGCAAAGGCAATGTGGTGTCGGCAGGCGGCGCGTGGGACGGCGACGGCGTAACTGCCAAAATCGCGTCGTTCGGCAATTATTTTGTAACGATAGATACCCTTCCGCCCGCCGTAAAGCCTCTGTTTGCCGACAGCGCCGACTTGCGGAAGCACGAACGGCTGTCGGTGAAAATTATCGACGACCTTTCGGGCGTCGACAGCTACAGCGCCGCCATTGACGGCGAATGGGCGCTCATGGAATATGATGCGAAAGAGAACGTGCTGCACTATCTTTTCAACAAGGCGCGCATCAAACGCAACGCCGCGCACACTCTGACGGTTACGGTAAGCGACCGGCAGCGCAACAGCACAACCCTCAAAACCCGCTTCGTATGGTAACCGCCCGTCCGGCATACGACCTTGCAGCCGTAGGCGTCATGTCCGGCACGTCGCTCGACGGACTTGACGTGTGCCTCTGCCGTTTCCGTTTCGATAATGGGGCGTGGCGCTACGACATCGTCGCTGCCGAAACTACGGCTTACCCCGCCGCCCTCGCCGGACAGCTCGCTACGGCGCAGCAGACCTCGGCGTTGCAGTTTGCCAAGTTTCATGCCGACTACGGTACGTATATCGGCGAAGCCGTGCGGCGGTTTATTGACCGGCACGGCGTGCAGCCTGCGCTGGTGGCTTCGCACGGACATACGGTGTTTCACCAGCCCGAACGGCGGTTCACGTGCCAAGTGGGTTCGGGGGCGCACATTGCCGCCGCCGCCGCCGTCGATACCGTATGCGACTTCCGCTCCACCGACGTGGCGCTGGGCGGACAGGGCGCTCCGCTTGTACCTGTGGGCGACCGGTTGTTGTTTCCCGACTATGCGTATTGTCTGAATTTGGGCGGCTTTGCCAATATTTCATACGAAGAAAAAACGCAGCGCACGGCGTATGATATTTGTGCGGTCAATTATGTGCTGAATCACTACATCCGCACCGTCGGGCTGGACTACGACCGGGACGGTGCAACGGCGGCAAGCGGCGCGGTTGATGCGCGTTTGCTGGACGACTTGGACGGCTTGGATTTTTATGCGCGGCAAGCCCCGAAATCGTTGGGGCGCGAGTGGGTGGAGCAAGCCGTGTTTCCGGTAATCGACCGCTCGCCGGCGTCGCTTGCCGACAAGCTGCGGACGTATTGCGAACATGCGGCGCGGCAAATAGGCAAAGCCGCGGGCGGCGGCACCGTGCTTGTTACCGGCGGAGGGGCGCATCATTCGTTTTTGATGGAGCGCATCGCCGCCCATGCGAAAGGCGCGCTGCACGTGCCCGATGCGTGTTTGGTTGATTATAAAGAGGCGCTTATTTTTGCGTTCCTCGGCGTCTTATATTATATAAACCAACCGAATTGCCTCGCTTCGGTTACGGGCGCTGAAGTGGATTCCATAGGAGGGGCAATGTATAAAAGCCCCCAATCCCCTGCGGGGGCTTTAGCTATTCGACGAATAACGGCTTCCGAAGCCCCACGTGGGGGTGTGGAGGTTTTAAAATAAATACTATGATAAAGCAATTAGAAGAAATTCTCAGAACATGGATGGAGTCGTTGGATGTGGTATCCGGCGGCGCGTGGCTTGCCGATGCTATTCTTTGCATCTGCTTCTTGTGCATGGCTTCCGGCATATATTATGCCGTGAAGTATGTGCTGATATTTTTCACCACAAAGTTTGTCGTCAAGCGATGGAAGATATGGCATCAAGCTGTGATGCAGCAACGAATTTGCAAGAAGATAGCGTTCCTTCCCGCCTTAGGGTTTGTGAATGCCATGACGCAAAACCTGTTTACGGAGCATCATGCGGTTATTGCCACGGCGCTGGGCGTAGTGTCGGCAATTGTGGTCGGCAACCTGCTGTCGTCGTGCCTTGGGGCGTTGGAGCATGTCCACAGCAAAACGAAGTATCTGCGCCAACATTCCATCAAAAGCATTGTGCAAACGGTGCAAGCCATTATTTTTATCCTCACCGCCATTTTTTGCATTTCGATTATTGCCGGCGTCAGCGTCGGGAAGCTGCTTACGGCGTTGAGCGCCGCGTCGGCGGTGTTGCTGTTGGTTTTCAAAGATTCGATACTCGGATTGGTGAGCAGCATACAGCTTTCGCGCAACCATATTGTGTTGCCGGGCGACTGGATTGAAGTGCCTGCGGCGGGCGCAGACGGAACGGTAACCGAAATAGCGCTCGTCAGCGTGAAAGTGCGCAACTGGGACAATACGATTATCACGATTCCGACGTACGACCTCATCACGAAGCCTGTAAAAAACTGGCGCGGCATGTCAGATTCGGGCGTGCGGCGCGTGAAGCGTTCCATTTATATCGACATGAGTAGCGTTCAGTTTTGCACCGACGAGATGTTGAGCCGATACCGTAAAATACAGTACATGGCGGCTTATATTGACCAAAAACAAACGGACATCGCGGCGTCGAACGAAGCGCAGCGCGTGGATACAGGCGTCGAAATGAACGGACGGCGGCAAACCAATCTCGGCATTTTCAAAGCGTATCTGCAACAATATTTGGAGCATCATCCGCAAATAGACCCCGCATCCACGCTGATGGCTCGGCAGCTCGACCCGACGAACCACGGCATCCCAATCGAAATATACGTGTTTACGAAAACTACCGAATGGCTGGTGTATGAAGCTATACAGGGCGACATCTTCGACCATGTCATCGCCGCCGTGCCTTACTTCGACCTGCGGATATTCCAAAACCCCTCCGGCGACGATTACCGGACTACAACTAAGGCGCTGACTGAAAGTATAAGGGTGAAGAGTTAAGGGTGATGTGTGAAGAGGGGAGGGGAGCACAAAAGTGTTTTATATTACCCTAATGTTGGGCAAAATTATCCCGACGTTTAGTTATTCATACAAGTAAAGACCGAGATATTCCTCAAAATCCAAAAACTTAGGATAAGAATAAGCACCACGTATATGGCGTTCTTGCCATACAGCCGTTTTCGCCATTTGAGCGTTCCGTCCGTTGGGTTTTTCAGCAAACCAAAACCGACCCCTACAAGGATATAGGGGATTGAAAGCACAAGTACGGCATTGTTTGCCGCAGCTTGGCGTATGTCTAAATTCAGCAGGTGATGCACTGCTCGCTGAGAACCGCATCCCGGGCATTTATAACCGGTGATGGTTTTAAACGGACATTTAGGAAAGTAAGCGTTATCGGCAGGGTTGTGATTTTTATAAAGCCATGCCCCCGTAGCGATTATACACGCTACGACGCTCCACTTCACTATAAGTTTAACCATTGATTAAAAATGCCTGCGCCTGTTAGTCCTGCTACACTTGTGGCAATGATAACCACATAAAATAATATGTAAGCAGTAATGACAGCCACACCAACCCAAAGGCTTATTTTCGTCCATTTTCCGGCGCTGGCAGATGCTAAATTCGCACCGTCGATGTCGCCGGCATAGAAGCGGGATTCGACCTTTGACGCATTTACGATGCCCGCAATACCGAACGGCAAGCAGCAAAATAAAGTTACAAGAATAGATTCCACCAGCCATGTTTTGGGCGGCTGGGCGCTTGTTTTATTGATATTAGCGTTTGATACGCTTGCGCCACATTTGAGGCACACTACGGCTTTTTCAGAAACTTCGTTTCCGCAATTTGAGCAATAAGTTGACATAGTTTAATAATTTAATGGTACAAAGATATTATATAAAAATGAAAAAACGCACAAATAAAATGTTTTTTTTGCATTGATGGGTGTTTTTCTACCGTCCGAACAGGGATAATAAGACCTACCATATACTTATAAATAATCTGATATTTAAGTAAGTGACTAAACAAGCTATCAGCAGTAAAATGATTTTTGTAAATTGCCGGTTGGCGTGCTTGCCCATCACTTTTTTCGACGAGGTGAGGTACACTTGCATGAATACCGTAATCGGCAGCTGAATGCTTAGCACCATTTGCGAAACAATAAGCCCCTGAAAAGGCGAGGATATAAAGAAGATAATCAGCAATCCGCCAATGAGCGACAGCAGTACGCCGGCTTTGCTATGCGTGTCTTTGATGTCGTAAGGTTCGTTGAACATGCCCGAAAAAATACTTCCGCCAGCCATGCCCGACGTAACACTGGATGCGATGCCTGCCAATAATAATGCGATGGCAAAAATAACCGAAGCATTGTTGCCCAGTAAGGGTTGCAGCATACTTTGCGCCTGTTCCAATTCTGTAATCGGCGTGCCGACATTGAAGAAAGTAGTGGCGGCTAAAATAATCATCGCACTGTTGATAGCCCAACCGATGCCCATAGATAAAAAGGTGTCGAGAAATTCGTAGCGCAGCTGTTTTTTTATGACGGATTCTTCTTGCAAATTCCATTGCCGACTTTGGATTACTTCGGAATGAAGAAACAAATTGTGAGGCATCACCACGGCGCCGAGTACACTCATCACCAAAAGGATTGAACTTTCGGGGAGGGTGGGGGTTACCCATGCGGCGGCGGCTTCGCCCCATTCGATATGCACGAGCGTCAGTTCGTAGATAAACGAAATGCCGATGAGCGACACAAACCCGATAATCCACCGTTCGATGCGGCGATAGGAATTTGTGAACAACAATACGACAATCAGTATGGTGGCAAGCAGTGCGCCGAGTTTTATGGGGATTCCGAACAGCATGTTCAGCGCAATTGCCGAGCCTAATATCTCCGCCAACGAAGTGGACACGGAAGCCAACATAGCCGTACTCAAACTGCTTATTGAGGCGTAGCGCGGGAGGTGTTTGGCAGCCGCTTCCGACAAGCAAAGCCCTGTGGCAATACCCAAATGGGCGGCATTGTGTTGCAAGATAATCAGCATGATGGTAGAGAGCGTAACCACCCACAGCAGCGTATATCCAAATTCTGCGCCGGCGGCGATATTTGACGCCCAATTCCCCGGATCAATGAAACCCACGGTTACCAACAGTCCGGGACCGATATATTTTAGAATATCTAATGCGCCGAACGCAGGTTTGTGATCCCCTTTAAATAATGTCAGCTTCATTTTTCTTGTAATGTTATTTCGTACATTTTAGACCAGTTTTTTCCTGTAACCACAATGCGCTTGTGTGCCTCGTCGTAAGCAATGCCGTTAAGGACGTCGGTTTTTGACGTGCGCAGGTTGCGCGGCAGAAGATTTGCAAGGTCAATGACGCCTGTTACTTTTCCGTTGTCGGGATTGATGCGCACAATATAATTAGAGGTATATACATTCGCCCAAATTTCGCCGTTGATATATTCCAATTCATTCAGGTAGCGTAGCGGGCGGTTGTTGTTCGTTACGGTAATGCGCCGGATTTCGGCAAACGTATTGGGGTCGCGGATGTAAAGATGCTCCGAGCCGTCGCTCATAATTAATTGTTTGCCGTCTGTAGTCAGCCCCCAGCCTTCGGTCGGGTATTGAAAAGTACCGATTTCGCGGAATGTATGCACATCGTACACGAAACATTTGTGTTCCTGCCACGTCAATACATATATTTTATTGTTGAGCACGCAAGCGCCTTCGGCAAAATATTGACGCGGAATATTTAGTATCTGCAATATCTTTCCGTTGGATAGATTTGATTTTTTGAAATTAGAATAACCGTATTGTCCCGAACTTTCATACAACGCTCCGTTGTAGAAAAACAACCCTTGCGTGTAGGCGTTAATACTGTGCGGGTAGCTTCGTACCACTTTATAGGTGTATTGTTTAGGCGGCTGAGCCACCGCTACAACCGTTGTAAACAATAGAATTGTTAATAAATATAGAAAATTTTTCAGCATAAAAAGCATCCGATAATATAAATTTTAAGTAATTTTGTTCGGTAAAAGTACAAAAAAATAATGAAACCATTGACTAAATATGTCCCAAATTCTATCACCTTGCTGAATATGTTTTTTGGCTGTGTGGCGGTGGTATTGGCTTTACGTGGGTGGGTAAACTTTGCGGGTTACTGCATTTTTCTGGCTGCCGTGTGTGATTTTTTAGACGGAATGAGCGCCCGCTTGCTAAAAGCCTATTCGGAAATCGGAAAACAGCTCGATTCGTTGGCTGACTTGGTTAGTTTCGGGCTTGCGCCTGCGGCTATATTACATACGGAAATGGAGCATCTATTGAGGTCGCATATAGCGATGGATTTTAGCACATTACATTGGGAGATTGTGATATTTTTTCCATTTGTACTGACGTTGTTTTCGGCTTTGAGATTGGCGAAGTTCAACATCGACACTCGGCAGAGCAATGTGTTTTTGGGCTTGCCGACGCCTGCTTCGGCATTGTTCGTCGCTGCATTTTTGATGAATTCACGCACTTATGATTTGTTAAACGGCTTGGGAATTATTGCCATGGTCGCGTTGCTTTCGCTGTTGATGGTAATCAATTTGCCCATGTTAGCCTTAAAATTCAAAGGATTGGGATGGTCGTCAAATAAATTCCGTTACATTTTTCTGTGTATTGCTGCCTTGATAGTGTGTTTTACGGTGTGTGCCGGTGAAAATTTTACGCTGTCCGTCTCATTGATTATCGTGGCTTACACTGTATATTCGTTGATATTGTATTTAATTAATAAACTCTTAAACATTCAGACTATATGAAATTTACAGCTGAAATTAACGTGATGCCTCTAAAAGTTTTACTTGATCCGCAGGGAAAAGCGGTAACCTCCGTGATGCATAATTCGGGCTTTGCCGATATGGATAATGTCCGCATTGGGAAACACATTACGCTGGAAGTAGAAGCGGCTGACAAAGCGCAAGCCGAAAAACGCATTGATGAAGTTTGCCGCAAAGTGTTGCACAACCCCATCATGGAAGGCTACGAATTTACGATATTGTAAGCGGGTTTTTCACTTTCTTGTCCGTTAGCGCATAGTCAAGTACATCGGAAATCGTATTTACATAGTGAAACGTAACGCCTTTAATGTAGATATCTTTGATTTCGCGAATGTCCTTTTCGTTTTCGCGCGACAACACAATATCGCTGATGCCGGCGCGTTTTGCTGCTAAAATCTTTTCTTTGATGCCGCCAACAGGAAGCACTTTGCCGCGGAGCGTGATTTCGCCTGTCATCGCTACGCCTTTGCGCACTTGCCGTTGCGTGAACGACGAAGCGATAGCCGTAGCCATAGTAATGCCAGCCGAAGGACCGTCTTTCGGTATAGCGCCTTCCGGCACATGCAGGTGAATATTCCAACGTTCAAATATTTCCGGCGTCAGATTCAGTTTGTCGGCATGCGCCCTGATATATTCGAGAGCAATGGTTGCCGATTCTTTCATCACATCGCCGAGATTTCCGGTGAGCGTAAGCGTTCCTTTGCCGCGGCTTAGACTGGTTTCGATAAAAAGAATGTCGCCGCCTGTTTCCGTCCAAGCAAGTCCTGTAACCACGCCTGCAAAATCATTGCCTTGATACATTTCTTTCGTCATTTTCGGTGCGCCAAGTATCGTGTGAATATCTTTTTCCGTAAGAGTCGGCTTAACTTTTTCATCAAAAGCTATTTTTTTACCGATATGCCGGATAATTTTTGCCAATTGTTTTTCTAATCCGCGAACGCCCGATTCACGGGTATAATGTTCAATCACATATTCGATAATACTATCGGTCAATTTTACTTTCGCTGCCTTTACGCCGTGGAGTTTCAATTGTTTCGGAAGTAAATAGCGCTTAGCAATTTCAATTTTTTCTTCAATCAGATAGCCGCTCACTTCCAACATTTCCATACGGTCGCGCAAGGCGGGATGAATGTTGCCGACGCTGTTTGCCGTAGTGAGGAACAACACTTTCGACAAGTCGTAGTCCACGTCGAGATAGTTATCGTGAAATGCGTGGTTTTGTTCGGGGTCAAGCACTTCGAGGAGTGCGGCTGCGGGGTCGCCGCGGAAATCATGCCCTATTTTGTCGATTTCGTCCAAGATAATCACTGGATTTGCGGTTTTGCATTTCGTAATTGTTTGAATGATGCGTCCCGACATCGCGCCGATATACGTTTTCCGATGTCCGCGAATTTCCGCCTCATCATGCAATCCGCCTAAAGAGATGCGTCCGAACGACCGTCCCAAAGCACGGGCAACCGATTTTCCCAACGACGTTTTTCCTACGCCCGGAGGACCAAACAAACAGAGAATCGGCGATTTCAGGTCGCCTTTCAGTTTAATGATGGCAAGGTGTTCGAGTATGCGTTCTTTGACTTTTTCAAGCCCGAAATGGTCTTCGTCCAATATCTTTTCCGCATTTTTCAGGTTGAGGTTGTCTTTTGAATATTTACCCCAAGGCAGTTCTACAAGGCACTGCAAATAGTTGAACTGCATGGGATAGTCGCCGTAATGCGGATTCATGCGTTGAAGTTTCTGTAATTCTTTTTTGAAGAGTTCAGCCACTTCGCTCGACCATTTTTGTCGTTTCGCTTTTGCTTCCAGTTCTTTCACGTCGTCGCTGCCGATACCCAATTCGTTCTGAATGGTTTTCAGTTGGCTATTGAGGTAATATTCGCGTTGCTGTTGATTGAGTTCGGTGTGTACTTTTTGATGAATGTCGTTCTTGATTTTCAGAATGTCAATTTGTCGGTTGAGCAGCGCCAATAGCTTGAGCGCACGTTCTTTCAGCAAATCAATTTCGAGCAATTCCTGCTTGTCGGCAGCATTGTCGATGTCCAGATTCCACGACATGAAACTGATGAGAAAACTGTTGTTGTCAATGTTTTTAATGGCAAAAGCGGCTTCCTGCGGGAGGTGCGGCGACAGCTTCAGTATATGCAACCCCGCGTCGCGGATGGATTCGATGATGACGTTGAAGTTATTGTCGCTTTCTTCGGGTTGTACGTCGGATCGTTCTTTTACGTCGGCTATAATGTAAGGCGCTTCCTGACGGACGCCTAATATCTCAAACCGCTGTAATCCTTGCAGGATGACGGTTACAGAGCCGTCGGGCATTTCAATCACTTTTAAGATGCGGGCTACCGTTCCCACTTTATAAAGGTCTTTTCCTGTAGGGTTATCAACTTTCACGTCGCGTTGCGTAACCGCTCCCAGCAATTTCGAGTCGCCATATACTTCGCGGACGAGCGTAATTGACTTGTCGCGCCCTACGGTGATGGGAATAATCGTCCCCGAATATAACACGGCATTGCGCAACGCCAAAATCGGCAATTGCTTAGGCATTTTCACCTTTTTACTGTCCGTTTCCAAATCGTCCATTACGATTGGAATATATTCCGCGTCTTCGTCGGATAGTTCCGGTATAAATATCTCATTCTTTTTCATAATATCTACGGTAGTACAAGAAACGTGCCAATGTGTCATTGTGTCAATGTGGCAATATTCCTTGTTATTAATGTGTCATTGTGGCAAAAATATAAATCACGTATAGCGTATTCGCTGCCCCGGACGGATGAGGCTTTTGCGTGTGATTTTGTTGAGGCGGCAAAGCGTGTTGACGGATACGCCGGTTTTGAGCGAAATATAGCCTAACGTATGCCCGCGTTTTACCGTCCAATAGCGTATTTTCTCAATTTCCTTAACGTAGTTGAAATGTGCGGCATGCAGGCATAGCGTATCCGATAGCGTAACGCCCTTCGCAAAGTCAATCACGTTGTTGGGATTGACAGGTACGCCGAGGTAGCGTATTTCATAGTGGAGGTGCGAGCCTCTGGAACGTCCTGTGTTGCCGCCTTTCCCGATGAGTTCGCCTGCTTTCACCGATTGATTCGGCGTTACCAATATTCTACTGAGGTGTGCATACACTGTTTCTAACCCATTGTGGTGGCGTACTATCACAAAATATCCGTAACTGCTGCTGCGGCGGGCGATGCGCACTTTTCCGTCGAAAGCGCACAGTACCGAATCGCCGGTGTTGAGTTTGATGTCAATGCCGTAGTGGTGGCGGGAGCGGCGGAATCCGAAATCCGACGTTACACGGTTGAAAAACGGATGGCAGTAGCCTGTAAGGTTTATCAATACCGTATCGGGCATATCAACCAAGCGGATTTCGTAGGGATTTACCGTGTGCGTATTCCAATTATTCCGGTATAAATCGTGCGCCGGATATTCGCTTTTGGTGGTATCCATTTCTTCGCCGAGACTTTCGGATTGGTCATCTTCAAGCGAGGACTCTTCGTCGCCGCAGCTTTCGTCGTCGGTAGGGTGCTGCTCGGTTTTTTGTGCTTTTACGGTCGGCGGATTCGACGTTTGTGCCTGTGAAGGTATGGCATACAATAGTATGGCTGCTATGAGCAGCACATTCATTTTACATGTCGATATTCGCATATTTTGCATGTGTTTCGATAAATTCACGGCGAGGCGCTACTTCGTCGCCCATGAGCATGGAGAAAATGCGGTCGGCTTCGGCGGCATTTTCAATCGTTACTTGCCGTAGTATGCGGCTTTCGGGGTTCATGGTGGTTTCCCACAATTGTTCGGGGTTCATTTCGCCCAACCCTTTGTAGCGTTGAATGTGCAGCCCGCTGTCTTTTCCTTTGCCTATTTCGTCAACGGCTTTCAGGCGCTCATCATCGTCCCAGCAGTAGCGTTTTTCTTTTCCTTTGGCTACGAGGTAGAGCGGGGGCGTGGCGATATAAAGGTGTCCGTTTCTTACGAGTTCTATCATATACCGGAAGAAGAACGTCATAATCAGCGTAGCGATGTGGCTTCCGTCCACGTCGGCGTCGGTCATGATGATGGTTTTATAGTAACGCAGCTTTGTAAGATTCAACGCCTTACTGTCTTCTTCCGTACCGATGGTTACGCCCAAGGCGGTATAAATATTTTTTATTTCATCGCTTTCAAACGCTTTGTGTTCCATCGCTTTTTCTACGTTCAGGATTTTCCCGCGCAGCGGAAGGATGGCTTGAAACATACGGTCGCGCCCTTGCTTCGCCGAGCCTCCAGCCGAGTCGCCCTCCACGAGGTAGAGTTCGCAATGGCTTGGGTCGCGGTCGGAGCAGTCGGCTAATTTTCCGGGCAGTCCCGACCCCGACATGACCGTTTTGCGCTGCACCATTTCGCGTGCTTTGCGTGCGGCATGGCGTGCGGTGGCTGCCAATATTACTTTTTCGATAATCAACTTAGCGTCTTTCGGATTTTCTTCCAGATAGTTTTCAAGCGCGGCGCTCACCGCTTGCGACACGGCGGCAGTAACTTCGCTATTGCCGAGTTTTGTTTTTGTTTGCCCTTCAAATTGCGGCTCGCTCACTTTTACCGACACTACGGCTGTCAAGCCTTCGCGAAAGTCGGCGGGGTCAATATCGAATTTAAGTTTGGAGAGCATGCTGTTCTTTTCGGCATAACCTTTCAACGTGCGCGTAAGTCCGCTGCGGAAACCCGACAAGTGCGTACCGCCTTCAATCGTATTGATATTGTTTACATAAGAATGTACATTTTCATTATACCCGGTGTTGTATTGCATGGCAAATTCCACAGGAATGCCCGACTTGTCGGTTTCGAGATAAATCGGCTTGTCGGTGAGCTTTTCGCGCGTACTGTCGAGGTAATCCACAAATTCCACCAACCCGAGTTCGGAATGAAAATCGTCTGAACGATAGACTTGTTCGCCGCTTTCCGTTTCTTCCGTCTTCCGTTTATCAATAAAACTAAGGTGTATGCCTTTATTCAGAAATGCCAATTCGCGCAGGCGCGCCGCCAATATCTCGTAATTAAACTCTGTGGAAGCGATAAAAATCTCAGGGTCGGGAGTAAACGTGATGGTTGTACCCGTCTGGTCCGACTCGCCTACCACTTTTACGTCGTATTGCGGGATGCCGCGCCGATATTCCTGCCTGTAGATTTTACCATTGCGGCGAACTTCGGCTATGAGCAGCGTTGACAGCGCGTTGACGCACGATACGCCCACGCCGTGAAGCCCCCCCGATACCTTATAACTATCTTTGCTGAACTTTCCGCCGGCATGCAGTACGGTAAGCACCACTTCGAGCGCCGACTTTCCTTCCTTCGCCATAATATCCGTTGGAATACCGCGTCCGTCGTCGGCAATCGAAATAGAACGGTCTTCGTTTATTACTACGTCAATGCGTTTGCAGTAGCCTACAAGCGCTTCGTCAATAGAGTTGTCCACTACTTCGTAGACAAGGTGGTGCAACCCGCGTTGCCCTATGTCGCCGATATACATCGAAGGGCGCTTCCGTACGGCTTCAAGCCCTTCAAGCACTTGGATATTTTCTGCCGAATAAGCGGCGGCAGCTTGGTTTTTTTCGTTTTCCTCAATCATAATTTGTGATTAGTTTCAATACACAAAGGTATGAAAAAATATTAGATTTTAAAAATATTTTCTTTCAGAGCTATTCTTTAAGAAAATAAACTTTTAAAGATTTTTTTTGAAGATTGGAAACTTCTTATTATATTTGCAACCTGTTATATTAAATAGACATTAAATAAACTATAAACAATTTAAAAAAACAAGTATGAAACTTAACAGAATCATGACGTATGCAGCGAGCCTCACAGCAGGCTTCGCGCTAATGGTCGCCTGCAAAGACGACCCTGAAACAGTAGTGCCGCAACTTGCCGTCGAGCCTGCTACTGTGGCTGCCGCCGCCGAAGGCGGAGCTTCGACGATTACGGTAAGCGCCAACACAGCATGGACTGCCGTGAGCGACTCTCCGGCGTGGGTTACGGTGTCGGAAAAGACTGACAACTCATTCGTGGTTACCGTAGAAGCCAACCAGACTGCCTCGGCGCGTACCGCCGCCGTAACGGTTTCCGTGACGGCTGACCCGACCGTGAACAAGGTGGTTGCCGTTACGCAGAACACCGGCGGCGAAATTTCGCTGACCGTTACCCCCGCTACGGTTGACGTGGCAGCCGAAGGCGGAGCGAAAGAATTTGCCATCGCCACCAACGGCGTTTGGGAAGCGTCGAGCGACAAGGACTGGGCTAACGTATCGCCCGCCTCCGGCTCTACCGACGGCAAGATTACCGTAACCGCCGAACCCAACACCGGCGACGCGCGCACGGCTACCATCTCCGTAACGGCTGGCGACAAAACCGTAAGCGTAACCGTGAAACAAGCCAAAAGCGCTGCCGTACCCGACCCCACCATGCAAGCATTCGTCGTTCCTGACAATGCCGTCGTAGGCGACACATGGGATTTGAAAGACGAACGCGACGACCAGATGTATCCTGCCGTGAAAATGCACGACGGTAAAGTGTGGATGGCGAAAAACTTAAACTTCACCAAAGACCTTGCTTCCGACGGCTACCGTTGCCAAGACGAGCATTGCGACCGTTGGGGCGTACACTACGGATGGGCGCTTGCTGAAGTGGCTTGCCCCTCAGGATGGCATATCGCTACGAGAGATGAAGCCGTAGCGTTTCAAGACGCCGTTGTGGCTGCCTACGGTTCTGTGTTGGACGCCATACTTGCCTTATGCTTACCCAATGACGCCGCCGCAGGCTTCGATTATTGGAATGCAGAAACTCATCCGGGAGTTGTAAATTATAACAACGCATCCAAATTCAACGCTATTGGTAACGGTAATATAAACGCAGACGGTGTAACTCCCGACCATTTCCCAAGATTGGCGCGCTATTGGGTAAACCAAGGCAAGCTCGAATTTGGCTGGGCTGGCACGTATATAGCGGTGGAAGGTTTTAGCGAAACCGAATACTTTTGTGTCCGCTGTATAAAAGACTAACACGAGGCAATAGTTTAAATTTTTTTCATAATTTTTGTTTAAAATTTTTTTAATTTTAACGGAGGCGCGCAAGCGCCTCTTTTTTTCGGTACGGGCGAAGCGTGAAGCGAGAGGAGTGAAGCGTAAAGCGTGAGGTGTTAGAAGATATTATTCGCAGGTAGCTTCTCAAAAAGTTTAGGAAACTCCCTACGGTTCATAGGAAACTCCCTACGGCTCGTAGGTAGCTACCTATGGCTTGTAGGGAATACTCCGGTACATGTAATGAACTTGTAAAGTATATTGTAAATCTGAGAAACCTTACTTATTATATTTTTTTTCATTATATGCCTGTTTAATAATATCTAATGCTTTTTGCATAGGGGCGTCGATGCCATGTTGAAAGTCTGTTACCGTTGTATTCACGGGGTGTGTAGGCGTAATACCTATGCAGAACAAAGGCGAACCGTCGTGTTTATCTACACGCATACCGGTGTATGACATGATGTTATGCACCGGCAATGGCAATCTGGCAATGTCACCGTTTACACCGGTAGTAGCTTCTCCTACAATATAGCCTAATTTGTAGTGGTCGACTATACCCATCACAGATTCGCCATAACTTAACACCGAACCGTCGGTAATAAATATCACAGGAATATTGATTTTCTTTCTTTTCGGTTTTATCTTAAATCCGTCTGTCCGATACCTTATATTATTTTTCTGCTTTGGGTAAGTGATTATCGGAATCTTAAAAGGGGCGGAATGAAGTACGGTATCCGTAAAAAATCCTAAAAATTTATGATCCATAAAACCCGAATTTCGCAAATCTATAATCACTCCTTTTGCACTGTCGTCGTTAGAAATAGCCTGTAATATTTTATGCAGTGTTTTAGTACCGGCATTCATGCCGCTGAATTTAAGAACGTAAATATCATTGTTGTGCGCGATGAAAGCAGCGCTATCTTCGTTCAAAACGAATCCTTTTATGGGTACATCAATAATATTCGCTTGTCCGTCAGGCGTAGTAAAATTAAGATGAAAAATGGTATCTCTATTCGGATAGTAAGAAGTCAAAAATTCGCGGGCGCATTGTATGCGTTTGTAGTGCGGACCGGCTGAAATATATTTTTCCCTGTCCCGAATCCAATCCTTTACGTCTGTTCCGTTTACGGCATTAATGATACTTCCTTGTGGCAGCATAGACGTTCCTTTCTCGACTACAATGGTATCGTTTATATTTTTAAAGAAAACATCGGTCTTTCTTCCTACAAAAGAAAACCCGACCAAGCCTTGTTGTCCAGCCATCATGGTAAAGATATGTCCGTCATTAAGCGGCGCTAACATGTTACGTAAACAAAAATAAAAATCTACTTTATCTCCGTACACGGCATTTTGCAACGCCTCGCTAAGCATATCATTCCAAGCTACCTCATTATAATTGCTATATGGATAAAAATGTCGGAAAATACCCCATGCGATGATGATACTTGCCAATCGGTGCGAACGCATATCTGCATTAAGGAATCCGGCGCGTTTCTTAATGTCGAGTTGCTTTATTGTTATAGTATCTACTGCTTTTTGTATGTGTTTATAGTCAGGCGTGTTGCCTTTTACTGCCGCGCTCGGCATGGCAAAATATATACGGTTTATAGAATCCTTATACCAGAACAAACTATCATTCGCTGTTACATTTTTTATTTTCGTATAATAAGGTTTGTATAATTTATAAAGAAGCCCCGTTATACCAAACATAGAAGGAGGGTTGCCGCTTCCATAATGCACATATTTTCTCCGGCTCTTTTTTTGCAAAGGATAAAGATTGGTTGAAAATATTTCCGTCGTATCAATCTTTATTTCGGGACATAACGGACGAAATAGCGCGGTTAGTTTTTCTATTAACGCTTGTTGGGTTTCGCAATTTTGAATCTCTCTTACACCGTAAATGGCAAATTTATCCCAATTGATTGACTGCACCGCTTTACTCGGATAAAAATAGCGAACCGTATTATATATTTCCGCATATGCCATCAAATTATTTACATTCCTTGATGAAATCTGACTTTGGCTTTCATCATACACAGACTGACTATGTCCAACAGATATTGATAGGGCGAATAAAATAGTTGTTAAATATATTTTCATAACATAAATATTTTAAGATTCTTTTTGTTTATGAAATCTCTTCACACTTAACGCTTCACCCTTCACTTTTAAAAAGAATAGGCGACGCCCCCGCCGATGGTGATGCCGGGGCTATAGTAGAGGTAATAGAATTGGTCGTGGCGGTTGAGCAGGTTGTTGCCTTGTATGAAGAACGACAGGTTGTTGTTCAGGCGGTATTCTGCCGTCAGGCTGAGGTTGACGATGTCGCGTATTGAGGTGGAGGAGGCGTATGCTGCCGTGAGCTTCACAGGTACGCGGCTGCGGTACGAGCCTCCGAGGGTAACGGTGAAGGGCGCTATTTTGTAGCGCAGCTGCACGTCGGTTTCAAAGGCGGGCTTGTGCCATGCTTCGGTTTCGCCGTTCATGTTGTACGCCGTATATTGCGCGTGGAAGAGGGCTTCGAAGCGGCGGAACGCGGCAGTCAGGTCAAGTCCGACGGCGGTTTGGGCGATGTCGTCGTACACTACGTCGAAATTGCTGCGCAGCCATCCTCTGCCTGCGGCAACGCTGTCGGACGCGAGCGGCGTGTCGCTGTTGACGAAAAAGTACATGTTGTCCACTATCGTGTACGAGGCTTTGAGGCAGTAGGCGAGGAGCGAACTGAAGCGTCCTTTGACGCCTGCTTGGGCGTCGAAGCGCGTGCGGGAGTGCCGGACGTCAAGCCCCGGCAGGATGTATGGGTTTTCGGACGTTATGGCGGCATAGTCGTGCAGCGTCGAGCCTCCTGTTACTTCGAGGTAGGGTGCGAGCGCGCCGCCGAACGCGGTGTATTGGAATAGCAGGTTGGGATAGAGGTTATAGGCAGTCTCGCCGCCGGCAACGATTTCGGCATTGACGCCTGCCCGCAGGTCTATCGTTTTGCTGCGGAAAGTGTAGGCGGGGGTGAACGTCGTGAGGGTGTGCCGCGCGGCGGCGTTGTACGTGGCGAGGCGTATTTGCAGGCTTGCCGCGTGTCGTGGGTTTATGTGGTATTGCGCCGTTCCGTCGATGGCTACGAGGTGTTGCCGCACGGTAGCCGAATCAGGCAGGTGCGCCGATTCGTCGATATATCCGTATGAAAATTGTGCGTTGTATGACAGTTTGTCAGTCGAGGGCAGGGAGTAGAGGCGCGTGCGGGCTTTCAGTATATTGAAATTTTGTGCTTGCGTGCGGCGCATGTAGCTGTCGTCGTTCACGTCGGCAGTATATCCGTTGGCGATGTTTTCTTTGAGGAGCAAGGTGTCTTGTCCGTAAAAAAGGAGCGATTGGCGCGTATATTCGGCATTCAGGTCGAAAGCGGTTTTCCGCCAAAGATGCTGCAGCCCGATGCCGGCGCGTGTCGAGGCGTGGTCGGCAAGTATGTCGTTTTGTATGGGTTGGGCGGTGGCAGGGGCTTGCTTGTATAGCGGCAGCCTGCCCCAGTACGAGCGGTGGTTGGCATAGAGGCTCAGGGTCGTATGTTCGCGAAATGCGTGGTGCAGGTAAATATCGGCTTCGGGTACCACCGGGTAGGAGTATGCCGCGCGCACGTAGCCGACGGGCGAAGGCGCGTCGAAGTCGTATTTTTTTGAAAAATTTACCGGCGTAATGTGTATGGCAAATTGGCTGGGAATGATGCGCGCCGTAAGCGGGTATGTAAATTCGGGCTTTACGCGCGCGGCGGAGTCTTTCCGGTTGTATTCAAGGTCAATCTTGTCGGTTTCGAGGAGCGTACCTTTATAATCGGTAATTACTTCTACGGTGGGCGTAACGCCGAGCGAGCCTACTTTTCCTTTGTCCTGCTGCGCCGCGGCGGTGTGGTTGATGCAGAGCATTGCGCTGAGCGCGGGTATGATGATATAGTATAGTTTCATAATTTATTCGATTGAGTCTAACCGTGTTTTTACAGTGTCTATAATTCCGTCGTCTTGTATTTTGTATCCGTCGAGGATGCTTTTGAACGTGGCTTTCGCGCGCGCTGTTTCGTTCCGCTCCGTGTAGATGTCGCCCAACAGGATGTAGCTTTTTGCGCTCCAGTATTGTTGGTTTGTTTTCATTTTAAAGATGGCGTCCACGGCTTCGTCGTCGCGGCTGTTCCGGTGCAGCAGGTCGATGGCAAGGAACGCGGCTTCAGCTCCTTCGGGTGTTTTGATGTAGTTGGCGGCAAGGGTTTGGTAGTGTTGCAGGGCTTCGTCGTGCCGTCCGGTCTGTTGCAGCGATTGGGCTTGCCAAAGCATCGTTTTCAATTTATCCTGCTCGGTCAGGTCGGGCGTCTTTAGTGCGCGTGCCGCGGCGTCTACCGCCTGACTGTAGTTTCCCGACAGGAAGTGGGCTTCCGTAACCCGCAGCGCGGCTTCGAGCGTATAGCTTTTTTCTTTGACGTCGGTGAGGAGTATGTCTTCGTAGGCAGCGACGGTTGCGTCGTAGTCTTTGAGCTGATAGGCGCTGCGTGCGTATCCTATCATTGCGCCTTCGGTAAATGCGCTATGGGGCTGCGCGGTAACGTAGCCGAAATATGTTTGCGCTTCGTCGTACCGCTGTTTGCGGAACGCACAGTCGCCTATGTAATAGTTCGCCTGCGTGGTGTAGTTTCCGGCAGGATAGGTTTGTAAATAGTGCGTAAATGTTTTTATCGTTTCGTCGCAATCGCCTGCAAAATATGTTTTTTCGGCTATTGCAAAGCGGCTGTCTTCCTTTTCTTTTTCGCTGTCTTCGTTGTTGGGCGAGAGTTTCAAATCCTCTACAAACGTAAAATAACTTTCGATGTCGTTGGCTTCCATGCAGGCGTTTTTTAACCCAGCCAATGCGTTTTTCGCTTCGGACGACGCGGGGTTAAACCGCACGGCTTTCTTGTAGTTTTCGATAGCCGATTTGTTGTTGCCTGTGTTTACGTCAATAAGTCCGAGTTCCATGTAGGCAAGTTGGCAGTATGGGTTTTTAGGATAGGCGTCGATAATCGTTTTGTATGATTTTTTAGCCATATCGAAGTTGTTAAGGCTAAGATAGGTTCGTCCTGTTTCGTAAATTCCTGCGGGCGTATAGCTTGAGTTGGGATATTTGGTGCGAAGCGCGTTCAGGTTGTCAATTTTTTCCTGCGGTTTTCCGGTTAATCCCAGCGCCATAGCTTTCTGATAGATGGCATATTCTACGTGAGCGGCTTTCAGTTGTATGGTTTTGTCGTAATTAACGGCGGCAAGGGCATAGTTTTTCTGGATAAAATAGCAGTCGCCTATGTGGTTGTAAGCGTCGGCGGTGTACTTGGTGTCGGTTTTCGACAGGCTTACAAATTTGCGAAACCATGTAGATGCTTCGGTGTATTGCTTCATTTTAAATGCGCACCATCCGATGTTGTAGTGAGCCAGTTGATATTCGTTGGCGGCGCTAAATGCCCCTTCGGCGTGAAGAAATGCTTCGTACTGTTTGGAGGCATTTTGGTAGTCGCGCAGTTTATAGAGCGCTTCGGCTTTCCAATATCGCGTCATAGCCGCAAGGTATGAATCGTATTTGCTGTAAGCCAGCGATGCGTCGAAGCGTTTTACGGCGTTGTTGTACGCCTTTTTGTCAAAGTCCTGCATGGCTTGCATGAACGCGTTGCGCTGGATGTCGGCATAATCTTTGTCTATCGGATTGGCAATGGCTTGGAGCGCGGCAATGGCTTTGTCGTATTGTTTGTCTATGGCGTAAGCCATGGCAAGCGGGCGGTTTACGTCTTTCGCCGGATTGGCTTTGTGGTACGCATAAATCGGTTTTGTGTCGCGATGCAGTTCCAGCGATAGTTTGGCTGCATTTAATAATGAGGCGTCTTTAATTATTTCGTCGAATTTCATTGCGCCTGCTGCGTTAAAATTTGTGAGCGCCTTTTCCTTGTCGCCTGCTTTCAATGCCATGTCGCCGACGTAGTAGTAAGCGTTTTGCGCCGTTTGGTCGGTTTTGGTTAGCAGCACGGAATTGAAACTTTTCGCCGCTTCGGGATATTTGTGAAGGTTATAATAAATTAAGGCTTGTTGATAAAAATCGTCGCGGCTGAGCGTAGATTGTTTGCTTGTGTAAATATCGAAATAATAGAGCGCTTCGGCATATTGCTGCGTCTGGAAATAGGCATTGGACAAAAGTTGTGCAATCTCGGCATAATGCTTTTTGTCGCCCGATTCGAGCAATTTTGTCCCTTCGTCGATGACCTCCTTGTATTCTTTTTGATAAGCGTGTATTTGTAGAATATAAATGTCGGCAAGCGACGAATACGTCGGATGATTGTGCAGCGCGTCGAATCCTTCGAGCGCCGAAAAATAGTTTTTTTGCAGATAGTTAATGTGGGCGCTGTAATATATGGCAGGCGCAGAGAACGCATTGGCGTCCATTCGTTTCACGAGGTCGAATAACTCCAGCGCTTTGGTGTAGTCTTTCATTTTAAAATAGGCATAGCCTTGCAGAAAAAGACATTGAAGCCTGTCGTTGTCGTTGAGTTCTCTATTGTCGGTTTTTTCAAACCATTGGAGCGCTTTTTTGCTCTGCCCTGCCTTGCTGAATTGCTTTGCCAGTTCAAAATACAGTTCGTTTTGCTTCGGATTTACAGTAGTTGTTTCGTCAAGTTGTTTCACCAACCCTTCGCTGTGGCTTGTTCGCAGTTTGATAAGGCATAGCGCACGGTAGGAGTCAATGATATTTTGCAATATCTCATTGTCGCAATTAGCCGTTTTTGCTTGCCGGAATTGTAATTCGGCGTCTATGTATTGCCCTTTTTCATATAAGTCCACCGCGTGGGTGTAATGGGCGTTGTTGAAGCCGGTATTGAATTGCGCCGTTGCCGTAACGGTTACGTTGCAAAGCAACAATACAATCATCAACTGATAACAGGTTTTTATATTCATATTTATATCTGCATAAAATAATGGAGCAAATGTATGAAAAAATTATGATAAACACAAGCAATGCTACCGTTTATTTTTGCCAAGTTCCTTTTCTGCCTGTTGCAGCGTGTTGTCAATATTCCCAAGAAACGGATAAAAACCGTCGTCGTCAAGCGGGGTATTGCGTCCGATAAATGCTTTTAAATAGTTGTCAATAAGCGGCTGGCATGTTTTCAACTCCTGAACTGTGGGTTTTATTCCTTGCTGCGTGGTGTATTCGGTGAAAAGTTTCGGAAAATCAAAATGGCGGAAGAAATCAAGCAACGCAGGCAGGGTATGGAGCGTGTTGATTTTTCCACGATGTTGGTCGGAAAACTGTATGGCAAACCGGTAAATCAAGTTTTTCCGCGATACTTTTTCAAAATAGCTATTGACGCCAATGGTGTCAATAGGCACAAACACGTCGGGTACAATACCACCGCCGCCATACACGATTTTTCCGCCTGCGGTAGTGAAGCGTTGCATCGTGTCTTGTTGAATATTATTCGATTCCGTAAATTCTCCGTGCAGATAACGTTGGTAAATGTCGTCTTCGTAATCTTTTCCGTTGCCGTAAGGTTTTTGAATACAGCGTCCTGTGGGGGTATAGTAACGCGCTACGGTAAGCCGGATGCCTGATTTGTCGCTGAAGTTGATAGGCTCTTGCACCAATCCTTTGCCGAATGTACGCCGTCCGATGATTTGCCCGCGGTCGTTGTCCTGCAATGCGCCGGCAACAATTTCGGAAGCCGATGCGGTAGATTCGTCCGTGAGGATGGCTACGTCGACGTCTTGCAAATGTCCGTGTCCATTGGCATGAAAATCTTGCCGTTGGCGCGCCTTACCTTCGGTATAGACAATGAGGTTGCCTTTTTGTAGAAATTCGTTGGCAATTTCAAATGCTTGGTCAAGTAATCCGCCGGTGTTGCCGCGCAGGTCGAATATCAGGTTTTGCATATTGTTCTTTTGCAGTTGCAATACCGCTTGCAGAAATTCAGTATGCGAGGTTTTTGAGAATTTCGACAGTTTAATATACCCTGTATGGTCATTATACATGTATGCCGCATCTACGCTTTTCACCGGAATTTTTCCCCGCGTGATGGGTATGTGTATCAAATTCGGTTCATTTACGCGCTGTATGCCTACGGTTACGTTCGTTCCTGTTTTTCCGCGCAGCATTTTTACGATGTTGTTCTGGTTGATTTTTTGCCCTGCAATCAACGAATCGTTTACGGTGAGAATACGGTCGCCGGCTTGTACGCCTGCACGTTCCGACGGTCCGCCGCCAATGACGTTAATCACAATCACCGTATCGTTGGGCATATTAAACATTACGCCGATGCCGTCGAAATTACCTTCTATATATTCATTTGCCTGCTCCATGTCCGAAGCGGGAATATATACCGAGTGCGGGTCGAGTTCTT
This sequence comes from Prevotellaceae bacterium, assembly GCA_031289415.1. Classification (GTDB taxonomy): domain Bacteria; phylum Bacteroidota; class Bacteroidia; order Bacteroidales; family UBA932; genus JAIRLC01. The sequence goes on from JAITPN010000075.1 coordinate 28,123, forward strand.
CCATGACTATCGGAATGGTTTTTTCTACCAGCGTGTCTATATTCACGTTGTCCACGTAGTTGTCTTTAATCAAATCGAACACAAGTTGCAGTTTGCTGAGTTCGGCTGACGAATAGCGTACAGGAATGGGTATATATTTATTGATGGCTGATTTTCGGTAAACCATGTATTGCCCCACAATAATACCTATCATGATACATATCAGCAGGCTTAACAGCCGGAGGAGGATGCTTCTATTTTTATTCATAATTATTGTTCTTCATTTTGTCTATTTCTTCGCTATATTGATTCTTCATGTTCACTATTTCAATTCCGGCGCGGCGCAACAGGTGAATACCGTCAATGTTATGATATTCATTGCTATATACCACGCGTGTAATGCCTGCTTGAATAATGAGTTTTGCACATTCCACACAAGGCGACGTGGTTACATAGAGCGTAGCGCCTTCGCTGCTGTTGTTTGACTTCGCTACTTTGGTAATGGCATTGGCTTCGGCGTGCAATACATACGGTTTGGTTAAGCCGCTTTCGTCTTCACACACATTTTCGAAACCCGAAGGCGTACCATTGTACCCATCGGAAATAATCATGCGGTCTTTCACAATGATAGCGCCCACTTGCCTGCGGCGGCAATAGGAGTTTTTTCCCCACACGGCTGCCATTTCAAGATAGCTTTGATCAAATTGCTGTTGTTTTTCGACTGTCATTTTTAAAAATAATCGCAAAGGTACGAAAAAGTTACAAGGAAGCAATTATAAAGAATGTAAAAGTATTTTATATATTGATAATTAGTTATTTGTAAGATAAATAAAAAATAATTTTGCAGGAACGAAAAAAAGCCTTACCTTTGCCGTCCGAAAATAAACCATGGTGCGGTAGTTCAGCCTGGTTAGAATACGTGCCTGTCACGCACGGGGTCGCGGGTTCGAGTCCCGTCCGCACCGCAAAAGTCCTGAAAATCGAAAGTTTTCAGGACTTTGCTTTTTATGTCCTACTTATGTAAATCAGGCTTAATGGACAAAAGTGATGTTTTTTTAGATGTTTTGTCCACTATCTCCAAAAATATTTAGAAAACTAACCGTTTTTCAATAAAAAAAACTGTAACTTTGCAAAGAAAAGTGTTGCGTAAAATGAAAAATAGATTGAATTTCATAGATTTGTTTGCAGGTGCAGGCGGGCTGTCCGAGGGCTTTATTCGGGCAGGTTATACGCCTTTGGCTCATATCGAAATGGACAAATACGCTTGCGATACGCTTAAAACTCGTGCCGCTTTTCATTGGTTGAAAGGCAATAACGAATTAAGTAAGTACAAAAAATATCTGCCCAAGCAAGAATTTTTGGAGTGGCATTTGGATTGTGTGGTTGAGAAAAATAGCAAATTTGCAAAACTTTTTAAGTATAAATGACAACAACAGAATTAAAGAACAAAATAGCAGAGGCAATTGAGCAGGAGTGGTTTAAAACCATTTCTGTGAATTTTAGTTTTGCTGTTGGAGAGCAGATGTCTATTGAGGGAGTTTCTGCCATTTTTGAATTTGTAAATCAGCAAGTAGAAGGTTGGGAAAAGTTTAATAATTTGCCATCCGAACTAAAACAAAACAAAACCTATTTTACCGCTGTTAGAGATGCGATTGCTACTTTCACAAATAACTATTTGCAACAGAATGAAACTAATCTAAACTCTTCTTGGCAAAATCAAGTTGTTAATCCAATCAATAATATTGTTTCTCAACCTTCAAATGTACGGCAAGTAAATGGACGACGACAAATCGTTAATCAACCAATTCTTCCATATAATATTCCAGAAGTAGAATTTTTACTCAAAGTACATAAAGAAACGCCAAAATATTTTCAAGGTGCATTTCATTTTTTATTGCGGACAGACCAAAACAACCAAAGCAATATTGCACAACCCGATTTTTTTTACGGTGCAATTCTCGCTTACGAATTTTTATTGAAAGACCACACCAAGATAACAGAAAGAAGAAATGCAGAGAAAAGTTCCATTTCCAAAATCAGAAATGATTTTCAAAAATATCTTTCAGAATCAGAAAGTCAGATAATTGAACATATAAAGAAAACAAATGAT
>JAITPN010000054.1 GCA_031289415.1 Prevotellaceae bacterium
ACATAATTTCCAGTTTTTAGGATACAAAGGTACTGAAATTGGTGGAATATAACAAATCTTTTTCAACTTATTTTATTGAATAATAAATCGTTATGGGATTATTAAGGATTGACTAATTAGGCTACAACTTTTTTTGAAACACTATTTTTGCAGAATAAAAGTGATTAAGAAAGCTACGTTACGTTCAATCTTAATCACCTCACTTTATATAACGCACAGGCAGCAAAGCAGCCGCGAAGCCGATGGCAGCCACCGACAGCGACACCCACAGCACGTCCGTCCACATCACTACGACGGGGTAGGCGTCCACAAGAAAATTACCGGGCAGCGATACGAACCCGAATTGCTGTTGCAGGAAACATACCAGCAACCCTCCCGCTACGCCCGCCGCTACGCCGGTCAACGAAATCATCCATCCTTCCAACAGAAAGATGCGGCTGATTAGCCGACTGCCCGCGCCCATGCTTTGCAGGGTGCGCACATCGTCTTTCTTTTCAATGATAAGCATGGTTAACGACCCCAGCACGTTGCATGAAATAATGACGATGATGAACATTAAGATAGCGTAAATCATGGCTTTCTCGGAGCGCATCATGGCATACACCGCTTCGTTCTGTTGATAACGGTCTTTCACTTCAAAAGCGCCGCCCAGCAGTTGGCGGATTTGTTTCGCCATGCGGAGGGCGTCTGTGCCGTCTTGCAATTGCAGTTCAATGGCGCTCGCCTCGTCGGTATAGTCTGCCAGCCGGCGCACGAAAGCAAGCGGTACGAATACATACTTACTGTCGAACGACTGCTCTACGGCAAATATGCCGGCGGGATACAGATAGTCGTTCTTCAACGACGCCATCGGGTTCGTCAGCGAAATACGGCTGTTGCGGCGCGGCAAATATATGTCGAGCGGGTCTAACAGATGAATGCCTATGCGTAGCTTGTTGGCAATGTTGCGCCCGACTACCGCTTGTTCTATTTCGCCGTGATACAGTGCGAACGTGCCGTGTACCATAGCGGCGTGCAGTTGCGTGGCGGCTTCAAACACGCTGTCCACGCCTTTCAGGGTTACGATGTCCTGCTTGCCGCGGTATTCGAGCAATACGTTTTCTTCCAACACTTCGGCATAGGAAGCGATGCCTGCCAAGGCTTGCACTTCGCGAAAGGCAGCCGTGTGCGGCGAAAATACTTTCCCTTCGACCGGCGTAATGCGCAAATCGGCGTCAAACGTGTGGTAGAGCGATACCACCAAACGGTCGAATCCGTTATATACCGACAATACTACGACCAGCGCCAGCGTGCCTACCGCAATGCCAAATACGCTAATCATCGAAATAATGTTGATGACATTGTGCGATTTTCCGGCAAACAAATAGCGCCGGGCAATAAAAAACGGTAAACGGTGAAGGGTAAACGGCATTAGAATGAAGTGTTAAGAGTTATGATGTTTACATCTAATGGCTTTTCAGTAATTCTTCAATGCGTTCGACATAATCAAGCGAATCGTCTACAAAAAATGCCAATTCGGGGACTACGCGCAGCTGTTTGGCAACGCGTTTGCCTAATTCTCCGCGCACGTTGCGGCTGTGTTGCGCTATCGTGTCCATCACTTCGGACGTTTTGGCTGAGGGGAAAACACTGAGATACACCCGCGCCAGACCAAGGTCGGGGCTCATCCGCACGCCGGTAACCGTTACCATTGAGCCGCCGTAGAGCGCCATCCCCTGCTGCCTGATGATGTCGGCTATGTCTTTCTGCAATTGCTTTCCTACTTTCTGTTGGCGTGTACTTTCCTGTTCCATAATAAAAAATTTTGTGTACAAAGGTAGTAATTTCTTATCTTTGCAGAAAATTTATCTTATGAAAGAAACAGTACTTAGCGGCATACGTTCAACCGGACACCTTCACTTGGGTAATTATTTCGGCGCTTTGCGCAATTTTATCAAGATGCAGTACGAACACCGGTGTCTTTTCTTTGTCGCCGATCTTCATTCGCTGACCACGCACCCGAAGCCTGCCGATTTTCACGGCAACGTACACCGCGTACTCACCGAATATCTGGCGGCAGGGTTAGACCCCGAACATGCTACGCTCTTTGTGCAAAGCGACATTCCCGAAATTACGGAGCTATACGTACTGCTCAACATGATTACGTACAAAGGCGAGTTGGAACGCACCACCTCGTTTAAAGATAAGGTGCGGAAGCAGGAAGACAACGTGAACGCCGGGCTGCTCACGTACCCCGTGCTGATGGCGGCTGATATTTTGATACACCGTCCGGCGAAAGTGCCTGTGGGCAAAGACCAGGAACAACACCTTGAAATCACGCGCACGTTGGCGCGCCGCTTCAACCGCTTGTACGAAGCCGACGTATTTCCCGAACCTGCGGCGTTTAATTTCGGCGCTGAATTGGTGAAAATCCCCGGATTGGACGGCAGCGGCAAAATGGGCAAAAGCGAAGGTAACGGCATATTCCTGTCGGACGACGAAAAAACAATTCACAAGAAAGTGATGCACGCCGTAACCGACAGCGGTCCCACTGCCCCCAACGGCGAAATGCCGGATACGATACGAAACATCTTCACGCTATTGGAAGTCGTATCAACGCCCGACGTAGTAACGCATTTCCGCGAGGCTTACAACAATTGCACCATCCGCTACGGCGAATTGAAAAAGCAGTTAGCCGAAGATATTTGCAAAATTACGTTGCCTATCCGCACACGTATTGAAGAAATAGGCGCAGACCGCGACTATCTGCGTAAAGTAACGCAGCAAGGCGCTGCACAAGCCCGCGAAAGCGCACAGGCGACCATGAAAGAAGTCCGCAAAGCCGTGGGGATACAAGCCTTTTAAGCCTTCGTACCCTTCAATACCTTTTCCGAATCTCATAAAAAGTATTCCGCTCCGCCGGTGAAAATCCTGCGGCGCGTACAAGCCGGCACAGTTCGTCAACGCCCAACGTAGGATGCTGTTCGCCTGCGCCAGCCATGCTGTAAATTTTCGTAGAATCGTTAATTGTGCCGTCAATGTCGTCGGCGCCGAAGAGGAGGGCTATCTGCATCACGTCCTTTCCCAACATGGGCCAGTAGGCTTTGATGTGCGGAATATTATCAAGCGCCAGCCTGCTGACGGCGATGGTGCGCAGCACGTCCAACACGGGCGTTTCGCCAATATCGCCCAACGCATTATTCGCCGCTTTATACTTCAATGGAATGAACGCATCGAAACCGTGCGTGCGGTCTTGCAGCTCGCGCAGCTGCAACAGATGGTCGATGCGGTGCGCCAACGTTTCGATATGCCCGAACAGCATCGTGGCATTGGTACGAATACTAGCCTCGTGCGCCGCTTCGTGTACACGCAACCACACGCCGGCGTCGCCCTTTTTAGGGCATAGGCGGCGGCGCACCGTGGCATCGAAAATCTCAGCGCCGCCGCCCGGAATAGCGTCAAGTCCGGCTTGCTGCAGCAACGCAAGCCCTTCGGACAGCGAGACGCCTGCTTTCGTTATCATATAATCGAGTTCAATGGCAGTGAACGCCTTGATGTGAACGCCTGCGGGCAGCGCCTGCTTCACAGCCTGCAGCAGGCGGGCGTAGTAATGCACGTCGCGGTGCGGATGTACGCCGCCTACGATGTGCACTTCGGTGATTCCTTCGCCGGCGCGGGCGCGGCATTGCGCCGTGATGTCATCTATCGAATAATCCCAGCTTCCGGCTTCTCCTTCGTGGCGGCGGTAGGAACAAAACACACAATCGTTCATGCAAATATTGGTAGGCTCAATGTGGAAATTACGGTTGAAAAACACATTTTTCCCGTTCAGCTGTTCGCGGCGCAACGTGGCAAACGCCGATAGTTGCGGTATCGGACAATGGAGATAAAGCGTCGTAAGTTCTTCGGCTGAAAGGCGCTCGTTGCCCCTTTTTATTTTTTCTGCAAGGGTTGCTATCATATACTTTTTTTTGCAAAAATACTAAAATTAAGTGGAAAATTGAAAATGATAAGTCTCGTTAAGGTTAACGAGCGGCAGGCGGATGTCATTGTAGCGGTCATTCAGTTTTTTTCCGACAGGGAGGCGTCTATCGCGGCGGCGGCTTTGCGCCCTGCGCCCATGGCAAGGATGACGGTTGCGGCGCCGGTTACGGCATCGCCTCCGGCAAACACGCGGCGGCGGGTCGTAGCGCCCTGTTCGTCGGCTATGATGCAGCGGTAGCGGTTGGCTTCCAATCCGGGCGTGGTGGCTATAATCAGCGGGTTGGGCGACGTGCCGAGCGACATAATCACCATATCGACCGGAATGTCAAATTCCGAACCGGCAACCGTTTGCGGGCTTCGGCGTCCGCTTTCGTCAGGCTCGCCGAGCGCCATGCGTACGCACCGCAGGGCGCGCACCCAGCCGCCGTCGTCAGCCAATATTTCTACCGGGTTGGTAAGCATTTGAAACCGCACGCCTTCTTCTTTCGCATGGTGCACTTCTTCTTTGCGGGCAGGGAGTTCGACCTCCGTCCGGCGGTAGACTACGGCTACGTCTGCGCCGAGCCGCAACGCTGTCCGCGCCGCATCCATCGCTACATTGCCGCCACCGACGACGGCTACTTTTTTTCCTACGATAACGGGCGTATCGTGCGCCGCGTCGTGGGCGCGCATCAGGTTGTTGCGCGTCAGAAATTCGTTGGCGGAAAATACGCCGTTGAGGTTTTCGCCCGGGATGCCCATAAATTTCGGCAATCCGGCGCCGGAGCCAATAAATACGGCGTCGAAGTGTTCTTTTTCAAACAAATCGTCCACGGTGAGCGTGCGCCCTACTACGACGTTGGTTTCAATCGTTACGCCCAATTGCACGAGGTTGCCGATTTCGTATTTTACGACCGTTTCTTTCGGCAGGCGAAATTCGGGAATACCGTATTCCAACACGCCGCCCGGCTTGTGCAGGGCTTCGAATACGGTAACCGCGTATCCTTTTTTTGCAAGGTCGGTAGCACATGCCAATCCGGCAGGACCGCTGCCGACGACGGCTATTTTTTTCCCGTTCAACGGCAGTTTGTCGGTAAACACAATGCCTTGCCCGCGGCTCCAGTCGGCTACAAAGCGCTCGAGTTGCCCGATGTTTACCGGCTCTTGTTTGATGCCCAAAATACAGGCGCCTTCGCATTGCGTTTCTTGCGGACATACGCGCCCGCACACGGCTGGCAGGCTGCTGTCGGCAGCTATGATGCGCGCGGCTCCGGCGTAGTCGCCTTCGCGCACGTGGGCTATGAATTGCGGTATGCTGATGTTTACCGGGCACGCGGCTACGCATTTCGGCTTCCGGCATTGCAGGCATCGCGCCGCTTCGCGCTGCGCTTCGTCGGCGTCGAAGCCGAACGATACTTCTTCAAAGTTGCGCGCCCGCACGCCGGGCTGCTGTTCGCGGGCTTTTACGCGCGCCTTGCCGGCTGCGTGCACAGGGCAGGGAAGGGGGTTGGCGCACGGTTCGTTTTTTATTTTACATCCTTCGCCTTTGTATATGGTTTGGCGGCGCATGGCTTCGTCGAAGTTTACGGCATAGCCGTCAAATTCGGGACCGTCTACGCACGTGAACCGGGTTTGTCCGCCTACGCTCACACGGCAAGCGCCGCACATGCCGGTGCCGTCGACCATGAGGGTGTTCATGCTTACCGTAAGCGGTATGCCGAAAGGCTGCGCCGCGAGCGCTACAAATTTCATCATGACCATAGGTCCGATAGCCACGATGTGGGTATACGAATGTGCCGCGCCAAGCAATTGCTTCAGCCGGTCGGTGACCAACCCTTTCATGCCCGCCGAGCCGTCGTCGGTCGTGATAAATATACGGTTGGCTACGGCGTTCATTTCTTCTTGAAGGATAAGCATACCGGCGTTTTTTGCGCCGATAATCACGTCGGTCGGTACGCCATGTTCATGCAGCCATTTCACTTGCGGATATACAGGCGCAGTACCCACGCCGCCGGCTACGAACAGATAGCGCTGCTTGCGCAGTTCGGGGTCGGGCGTCAAGAGAAATTCCGACGGATGCCCTAACGGTCCCGCTACGTCAGTGAAATAGCCGCCTGCGTCAACGTCGCTGATTTGTTGGCTCGACACGCCTACCACTTGTATCACGATGGTTACCGTGCCGCGCGCCGCGTCGTAGTCGCAAATGGTGAGCGGGATACGTTCACTCCTGTCGTGCGCCCGGACGATAAGGAACTGTCCGGGTTGCGACGATTGCGCCAAGCGCGGCGCTTCAATGTCCATTAAAAAAATGCCGGCAGCAAGTTGCCGTTTGGCTGCGATGCGATATTGAGTCTTCATGAATTATTGGGTTGAAAACAGTTTCCGGAGTTCATCCGCTTCCGATTGCAGGGCAGGCGCGAGCGCTACTGCCTTTTTTAAATCGGCGTCGGCAGCCGTCCATTCTCCGATAATGAAATAGGTAAATGCACGTTCTTTATAATAACGCCCTTCGTCGGGCAGCAACGATATGGCTTGCGTGAAGTCCGCCACTGCGTTTCGCGCTTCTTGGTTGGCAATTTTCGTAATGCCGCGGTAGTAATAAGCATCCGGGAAATAAAAATCAAGCGCAATGGCTTTTGAAAAATCAGCCAAAGCCTGTGCATAATTCGTCGTATGGTGATACACTCTTCCCCTTTGCACGTAAGCCTTTACATGCAAACTGTCGGCGTTTATTACTTGTGAAAAATCGGCAATCGCGTCGTTAAATTCGTTACGGATGAAATGCAGTTCAGCCCTTGCATAGTATGCTTCTGGCTGCGCCGCCAGCGCAATGACCGTCGTGTAGTCGGCAATCGCGTCGGTGTAATTTAGTATTTTGGCGTATGCCATCGCCCTGCCCATATAGGCTTTCCAAAGTTTTCCGTCACGTTCTATCGCCTTGCTGTAAGCCGCTATCGCTTCGGGATACTTGTCTTGAAACAGACGTATGTCGCCTGTCTTCACATCATCCGATGCAGCAGTTGATTGCGCACCGGCGGCGGGAGCAAACAATAGGCAAAAACATATCAGAAATGTATATCGAAAATTCATATCGCTATTAATTTATTCCACAAATATAGCGTTTTTTAGGCATAATTCAAAAAAAACATGTATTTTTGCCGCACTTAATACTATATTGTAGATTTAAAATGCCTCGAAAACGCTTAAACAGCGAATTGCCTCGTTTGACGGTGGAACAGTTCAAGCATGCCGATAAAATACCATTGGCGCTGGTGCTTGATAATGTCCGCAGCCAACATAATATAGGCGCGGCTTTCCGCACTGCCGACGCTTTTCGTATTTCCGCTATTTATCTCTGCGGCATTACCGCTACGCCGCCCAGCGCCGAGATTCACAAAGCCGCTTTGGGCGCTGAAGATACGGTAGATTGGCGGTATGAATCCGATACTGCTGTTGCCGTCAGTCGTTTGCGCCGCGAGGGGTATGTGTTGGTGGCAGTAGAGCAGGCAGAGCATAGTGTATGGCTTCACGATTTTACGCCGCACGAAGGCGAAAAATATGCGCTGATATTTGGCAATGAAGTGAAAGGCGTCAACCAGCAAGTGGTTGATATGTGCGATACAACGATTGAAATACCGCAACACGGAACGAAACATTCCCTCAATGTATCGGTAAGTATTGGCGTCGTTTTATGGGATATTGTGTGTAAATTCAATAAAAATGTGTAACTTTGTTTATAAATAATTTTTTTTATGCTTAAACAGGGGCTTCAACAAACATTACAACAAAAATTATCGCCCAAGCAAGTGCAGGTAATTCGCATGCTGCAAATGCCTACCCTGCAATTGGAGCAATATATAGAGAAAGAGCTGGAAGAAAATCCGGCGCTGGAAGAAAGTTGTGACGGAACGAACGAAGACAACGGCAATGTGAGCATTGAAGAGTATGTAACTCATGAATCGTCGCCGAGGTATTCGGCTTATCAGTCGTCGTCTGTCGGCATGACGGATTTTCCGACGCTATCGGTAAAGGAATCATTGAACGAACAGCTCGAACGCCAGCTCGGATATGCCAATCTTGACGAACGACGCAACACGCTTGCCCTGTTTTTGGTGCAAAGCTTGGACGGCGACGGCTACCTGCGTCGCGATTTGTCGTCGCTTGCCGACGATATAGCTTTTCGCTGGAATATCGAAACCAATGCAAAAGAACTCGAAGAACTGCTGCGACTCATTCAAGGTTTTGAGCCGTCGGGCGTGGGTGCGCGCAATTTATGTGAGTGCTTGCTGATTCAACTAAACAACAAAGTGCAGACGCCTGCCGTACAAACAGCCATACAACTGCTGGAACATCATTTTGAAAATTTTGTCCGGCAATATTTCGACAAGATAAAAAGCCGCATGCGCATCAGCGACGAAGCGTGTAAAGCAGCCATAGCCGAAATCAAACGCCTGAACCCGAAACCGGGCGCAGTGGTCGATTCTGCCGAAGACCGCTCGATGCACGTAATGCCCGATTTTTTGTTGGAAATCAGAAACGGTGAGTTTTCTATTACGATGCCTCGCTACTCGTTGCCCAGCCTGCATGTCAGCAATCATTACAGACAATTATTGCAAACTACCGAAAAGTTGAAAAACAAACAAGACCGCGATACGATTGTATTTTTACGGCAAAAAATAGAGTCGGCAAAATGGTTTATTGACGCGCTGCAGCAACGGAAAGACACGCTGATGCAAACCATGCAGGCTATTCTTGACTACCAGCACGATTTTTTCATGGAAGGCGATGAAAGTCTTTTGAGACCGATGGCGTTGAAACATATTGCCGCTACCACCGGTCTTGATATTTCAACCATTTCGCGGGTCGTAACCAGCAAATATATTCAGACGCATTTTGGTATTTTCGCGCTGAAATCGTTTTTTACCGAAGGCGCTGTCAATGAATCGGGCGAAGAAGTATCTATCCGCAATATCAAAAAAGTGCTGATGACGTTTATCGAAGAAGAGGACAAGAACAACCCTTATTCCGACGAAGAGTTGGCGGAAATGATGCAAAAAGAAGGTTTTTCGTTCGCGCGCCGCACGATTGCCAAATACCGCGAGCAGCTTAATATTCCCACATCGCGAGTACGCAAGCAGACACGATAGCTGCGCACATGTTGCGTTTTTTTGTCCATTAATCTTATTTTACTTATTTATAGCCTATTTTTGTTGATGGGCGGTGTGGATGTATGTTAAAAATTTATCAACATTTCAAAATTGTAATAAATATTTCCAATTTTCACAATATCGGCGAGTCCTAATTTGCCTTGTTCTTGAGGGTAATCTCTATAATTTCAATTAATTGAAATTATTGCAATCGAATACTTGTTAGGCGTCCCTCACGCTTCCCTCGTCTCTTTCCTACTTAGACAGTTCTTTCAGGTATTTTCCCAAATCGTAAATCGTGTGGAACATGTGTTGTTCCGACTTGTACTTATATTGTATGCGAAGTCCGTTGTGGCTCATTTCATACAGCAGTTCAGGCGTATTGTCGGGGATTGAGGACGGGTTTTGCAACGTCTTGTAGCCGAATCGCTGCAACGCATGGCGTATCCAACGAATGTCTTGCTTGCTGTGTACCACCATGGTGTTCAACAGCCGTTTTCCCATATCGAACTCTCCCGATATGCGGTCGAAGCGGATAGAAGTGCGGGCTACAAGTTTTTCGAAAGCCGCCGATAGCACCATGTCTTCGGGCGCGCCTTCCACTAATTCCGATTTGGTGAGCAGCCATATTTTGTCCACTACGTCGTGGGCAATGTTCATGTCGTGTGTCGAAAACAATACGGTTTTCATTTCCTTATGTGCAATCTGGCACAGCAAGTCCATTACTTCATATTTATGAATAATGTCGAGGTAAGCCGTAGGTTCGTCGAGTACTATTATCGGCGTGTCTTGCACCAATGCGCGGGCTATGAGCGTGCGTTGGCGTTCGCCGTCGCTCAGCGTATTTACATTGCGCCAAGCCATTGCACGCAATCCGACCATTTCCAACGCGTCGTAAATGATCATTTTATCGTTCATTTTCAGCTTCCCCAGCCATCCGGTGTGGGGAAACCGTCCAAGCGCAACCATATCGAATACTTTCATGTGCGGAATGTATGTAATGCCTGTGGATACAAAACTCACAAGGCGCGACAAGGCGTTCTTTTTATAGATATAAAAAGGGTTGCCCATGAGTTCAATCATGCCGTTAATGGCAGGTTGCAGACCTACGATAGTGCGCAAGAAAGTGCTTTTCCCAATGCCGTTTCGCCCTATCAGCGCCACTAATTCTCCTGCATGCAGCGAAGTGTTTATCGGCGGCAATATCACGCCTTTCGCCATGCTCGACGGATTGTGGTAACCGATAGAAAGTTGTTTGATATGTAAGGTTGGTGAATTCATTAAAAACCGCGTTGATTACGAAAAATAATAAGTATAATAACAGGTATGCCGAGCAATGCCGTAATGGTATTGATAGGCAGTACGCTGTGTGTGCCGGGTAGTTGCGATACAATGTCGCTGAATAGCATCACCACCCCGCCCAACAGTACGGTCGCAGGCAGCAATATGCGGTGGCTTGCCGTTTGGAACAACATTCGCGTCAAATGCGGCACGGCAATGCCTATAAACCCGATAGGACCGCAGAATGCCGTGATTGTTCCTGCTAAAAATCCTGAGCTGATGATGAGTACCGTACGCGCTTTCCGCACGTTTAGCCCCATAGTGCAGGCATATTCGTCGCCCAACATGAGCGCATCAAGCCATTTCATGGTTAAAAATGCCAATAGTAAACCTAAAAGAATGGCGGGAAACATCATCGCAAGTTGCTCGGTCGGTACGGCGCTGAAACTGCCCATTGTCCACAGTACATACGTTTTGAGCGCTGTAGCTTCGCTGAAATACTGCATGACGCCGACAATAGCCGACACCACGCCGCCCACCATGATGCCGAGCACCAGCATTGACATCGTATCGCGCAGCCGCAACGACGCCGTCATAATAATTGCCAGCATCACAAATGCGCCAATCCATCCGGCAAGCGCCATTCCGAGGTTTTGCACCCACAATGCCGATGAAAAGCTCCAAAAGCCTGTGCCGAGAATAAATAAAGCAACGCCAAAGCTCGAACCTGAACTAATGCCCAGCACATAGGGGTCAGCCAGCGGGTTGCGGAAAACGGTCTGCATCTGCAATCCGCTTACCGATAGCGCTATGCCTGCCAATAAAGCCACCTCAGCCTTGGGAAGCCGGAAGTTGAATATTATTTTTTCAATATTTTCCGGTACATTGCCATTGCCTGTCAAGGCTGCCCATACATCTGTAAACGGTAGAACAACAGAGCCTAAAAAAATATCAACAGCAAAGAATATCAACAACAAAATCCCCAGCCCGAAAAAAAGAAATGAATATTTAATGGTCTTTTTTCTCATATTAGGTGGCAAAGTTAAAAAATTTTATTTATTTTCGCGCCGTAAAATTGATTATGTAATCAATAAAATTTATTAAATGTATGAGAAATAAGATTGTAGCAGGAAACTGGAAAATGAACACCACGTATGACGAGGGTGAAAATCTAATTAAAGGCATTATTGAAAAGAAAAGTACCGTGAAATCGGATGTAACGCTGATTGTTGCGCCGCCGTTTACGCATCTTTGTTGTTTTGCCGAGCCGTTGCAGAAGGCAGGCGTCGGTATTTCGGCGCAAAACTGTGCCAACCATGAAAAAGGCGCTTACACCGGCGAAATATCAGCCGCGATGCTTGCCTCTATTGATGTGCAGTATTGTATTATCGGTCATTCCGAACGCCGTGAATATTACGGCGAGACCAATGATATATTGCTTGAAAAGGTGAAATTGGCGTTAAAGTATAACCTGACGCCTATTTTTTGCATTGGTGAAAAACTGAGCGAGCGCGAAGCCGGAAAACAGTTTGAAGTAGTGAAAACGCAGTTGCAAACCGTCGTTAGTCAGCTTTCGGCTGTTGATTTTGCAAAAATTATTATTGCTTACGAGCCTGTGTGGGCAATCGGTACGGGTAAGACAGCTACTTCGGCGCAGGCGCAGGAAGTACATGCCTATATCCGCACGGTGCTGAAAGAAACATTCGGTGCGGCAGCCGACAATACGTCTATCCTTTACGGTGGAAGTTGCAATCCTGCCACTGCGCCCGAATTGTTCAGCCAGCCCGACATTGACGGTGGTTTAATTGGCGGTGCATCGCTCAAAGCAGATGATTTTATCGCAGTAGCCTCGGCGTTTTAACATTGTCAATGGAAAAAGAAAAGAAAAATTAATGTTGCCTTAATGGCTGCATCAAAATATCGCAGTAACTTTGTACCTGAAAACAATCCATTTTCATGGGTTAGAAGTTTTTGGTTAGGTTAAAGGCAGGCAAGGAAGATTTATTCTTCCTTGTTTTGTTTTATAATGGGGAGGAGGAAAATAAAAAGTAGGAGAAAAACCACTTGATTTTCCTCCTACTTTTATTTCAATGCGGCGTTTGCCGTTCTCTTGTTTGCCGTTTACAAATTAAATACCGCCAGTTGGTCGCCTACAACAACGAATGCCATGTTGAGCGACGGTATTAGCTGGTAATAAATTTTACGGTTGTTGCCCAAGTCAAACGTACCGGCTTCTTTTCCGCTATTCTTGTCGATTTTTATCAGCGACATCTCATCTTGATCATTTACTTTTTGTCCGGTAACAAAATAGGCAAAATCGTCCGTGCCTTGCGATGCGCCCCGCAGTTTTGCTTCATTCTTTAATTTTCTATAAGCATCTATCTGGGCGTCGGATATTTCCCCAAATTCTTGACTGTGCTTTGAAAATAGTCCGCCCCTATAAACCTCTTCACCGGTTTGCGTGTTAGTAACAACCAATTCTGTGGACAAAACGGATGACGCTATTGCACCTGCGAGCAGCAAGCTCTTTTTCCCTGCTTCGGCATTCAATTGCTTAAACACTTGGTGTTCTGCCATAGAACCGTCCACATTCAAGAAGAAATATTCTTTGAATCCTTGAATAAAATAGCCGTTGTCGCGTGTTTCAAAGCCCGTGATTTCGGCAGGCTCTTTAATATCTAATTTTAACTTTTCCGGTTTTTTCGCTTGTTCGTCCGGTTTAAAGATGTAGAGTTTTTTGCCGTCCAGTACTGCCACTTTGTTGTTGACATTGTCGAACGCCAAATTATAGTTGTTCTTATCTACGCCCAGTTTCCAGATGGCTTTGCCTTTGGTTTTATCAAAAAAGCCAACGTAACCGAAGCCCCAAACCAAAAAGCCTTTTTCATACTCTTGTTTGGTTACACTTCCTTCATCGTCTTCGGGAATGTCCATTTCAAACGGTTTTTTCCATACGCCTTTCCCGGTTGCCTTGTCCACCAGCATGGTTTTATTTCCGTAGAATACTTCAAATCCGTCTTCCCGCACGATGATGTCTTTTAATTTTTTTGTTTCATACGTCTTTTTCCATACCTTTTCGCCGGTTAAATAGCGGTACACATTAATGCCGTCCTCCGAAATAATGAGCGCCTGCTCGTCGTTTATCGGAATTTGTGCAATATAGCGACCATCTAATTTTGTCGGTTTTTTCCATAAATTTTGTCCGGTCTTCAGGTCAAGGGCAAATATTTCCTTACCGAACGAAGCTCCTTTTACCAGACTGCCCAATCCACCGGCTTGTTCCACTACTATCAAGTACTGTTCTTTTTTGTCCAGAAAGAAAGTACCCGGATTACATTCGTTTTCCCAAATGGTGCTGCCGTCTTTCCAGTTCAGCAAAAACAACTTCTTGCCGTTTTTATAGACAATGTCTTCGGTCGAAGTAGCTTTTGGAGCAAAGGCGTCAATCGTTCCCAATCCGGTAAATCCGGTAAACTTGGTCAATGATTTCAACGTGCTTTCCTTTTCCAGCAATTTGTTCCACAACAGTTCTTTTTCAGCCAGATCAATGCAGTACAGCGTAACAGCGCCGCCGGAAGATTTGACTTTTGCCAGCAGCACAAATGTTTCGGGCACGATGTTTATTTCCAGAATTTCGCTGTAAGCGGATTCGCCTTCGCCGAAAAGTATTTTTCCGGTGCTGACGTCCACAAACAAATTGTTAATGGAAACAAACGAAGTGTTGGGAATTTCCTGAAACATTTGCGTAACAGGAACGTCAAGTCCCGCGCCGGTCATTGCCGACAATTGCGCGACTTGGTTGAGTACTTCCGCTTTCGCGGATTTTTCAATTTTCCAAAGCACACTTTTATCTACATAATTTACGCCATAGTAGAATTTTGAGGTTTCTACTACCGGAATCTCCGATAATTTGTGGATAAAAAGACCTTGAGGCGTTCCTTCCAGAGGAAACGACCAATCGGGGGTTGCTTTTTGCGCAAAAACTGATGCGCTTACGCAAACTAAACCAAAAGTTAAGAATTTCTTCATAGCACTTTATTTTTGAAATTATCTCGTAAAGGTAAGAAGTTTTATTTAAAAATAAAAATTTCAGATAAATAAATTTTTCGTTCCACATGCTGCGAGGGGTCTGAAAATAAAAAGTAGGAGAAAAACCACTTGATTTTCCTCCTACTCAATTTATCACTACCCGGATTACTCCGTAATGGTTATTTTCATTTCCGTTTGGAACGTTTTATCATACGCGAATTGTACATAAATAACACCCGCTTGCATAGCTGTTATGGTTATGTAATTGGCATCTGCCGACGTATTGATTGTTGCCAACTTCGAATGTTCGCTGGCGCTCCATGAATACTTCGAGGCGTCCGGTTTGGCATCGTCGGGCGTAAAAGCGAGCGATAGCACGGTCTTTTCACCCACTTTCAGCGTGGTTTTGTCGGTTTTTAATTTCACGCTTGTCGGGGCTTTTGGCGGAGGAATCTCTTGTGTACAACCTGCAAAACCCAACCCCAAACACAGCAGGAATCCTAATAAAAACATCTTTTTCATACTTATTTTATATTATAAATTTTGTACAAAGGTGAAAAAAATAAATGAATTTACAAACAAATCTAACAAACTTATTGGCGCAATGCAACATTTCGGCTCAAAAAAAGCATTATTTACGCTTACCAACTGTCTGTGCGGAACGGCGAAGCCGGCAATTGTGCATCGTTGCATAGATTACATGCGGGATTGTCAGCCCATGCGTAGCGGACGGCTACCGGAAACGCCACGTGCGGCGAACTGACGACGATTCTATCCTTTTCTACGACCGCCGTTGCCCAATAAAACTTCTTGTCGGGACCGGCAATAGCAAACCCCGCCGGCGCTTTGCCGTCGGACGTAGCCAACCCTGTGCCGGCGTGTTTGAAATAAACATGTATCTTGTCGTTTTCAATCTTATATCCCGTGTACACCGGTCCTGAGAAGGCAATCCTTTTATTGTACGTATTGGCTTCGGCGGCTAAAGCCAAGCGCCTGCCCACCTCTTGTTTGTTTTTCGGATGAATATCTTTTTCGTCGCCGATGTCAATGGCAACCGCCATGCCTGTGTTGTTCAACTGCAGGGTTTGTAATTGCGCTTCGCGTAGCGCTGCCCAATGCGACTCCTGCGGCTCGGCTTTCCGCTCCATAAAATTAGCCAGCTGCACGAAATAGAACGGAAGGTCGCGCCCCCACGCCCTGCGCCAGTCGCGAATCATCAAAGGAAATAATATCTTGTATTGCTCCGCCCTGTCGGCGTTAGACTCGCCTTGATACCAGATAGCGCCTTGCACGGCATAAGGCGTCAAGGGATGTATCATCGCGTTGTACAACACGGTTGGGCGGTTGGGATTATCGTCCGGGAGCTGCGCGGGCGCGCCGACCTCCTGCACCGCCGCTTTGAAGTCGGGCATCGCCGCGAGCGATTCGCCGCTCGTCCACGCTTCGGCAATCGTGCCGCCCCACGACGTATTGATTAGCCCGATGGGTACGTGCAGCTGCTGGTTCAAATGACGTCCGAAAAAATATCCGACCGACGAAAATTCGCTTATCGTCGCGGGCGAGCATACCTGCCATCCGTTGTGCTCGGTAGCAGCCTCGTCGCGCGGCGCGGCGGCGGTTGTTTCTTTGACGTGCAGCAGGCGTATCTCCGGGTAGTCTGCCGCCGCTATTTCCTGCTCATAATCCGTTACCTGTCCCCAGCCCGCCAGCGGCATTGCCATGTTCGACTGTCCGGAGCAAATCCACACTTCGCCAATCAGGACATTCGTCAACACCCGCTTTTTTCCGTCCGAAATAGAGATGGAATAAGGACCTCCGGCTTGCGGCGTTTCGACGTTGACCGCCCATTTGCCGTGCGCGTCAGCCACCGCCGTGTACGTGCGGCTATCCCACGACGTAACGACGGCAACCCGTTTGCCCGCCGTAGCCGTGCCCCACAGCGGCGTTTCGCTTTGCTGTTGCAGCACCATGTTGTCCGAAATACAGTCGGGCAGCGTGATTTTTGAATACACGGGCAGCGCGAGGAATATCCCCAATGCCGTACCGACGCTTGTAATAAGATATTTATTTTTCATACATACATAATTTTGAAATTTAACGGTGCAAAGGTAATAAAAATATAGGAAGAAGCTAATCCCCCTCGTCGGATTTGCTCCCGGAAGTTCCGGCGGATGAATTTACACCGTGTATTTTCGTCCGCAACAAATTTTAATAACACCCCTTCACTCTTCACACTTCACGCTTCACGCTTCACTCTTCACACTTCACTTTTCTTCACCCACCAGCCGAACGCGGCGATGACCACGAAGCAGAGTAGGGGCAGGACGAACGATACGCGTACCGACGACAGCGCGCTGCCGAACCACGTGGCTTTATCAATCAGCAACCCTTGCAGCGGCGGCATGAGGCATCCGCCGCCGATGGCTACGATAAGTCCGGCGGAAGCCAGCTTCGCGTCGTCGCCCAAGCCCTTCAGCGCGATGCCGTAGATGGTCGGGAACATCAGCGACATGCAGGCTGACACGGCTACGAGGCTGTATAGCCCCGCCATGCCGTGCAGCGCGATAGCGCCCAGCGTAAACGCGCCGCCGCCTACGGCAAGCGCCGTCAGCAGCACGCTCGGCTTGATATATTTCAACAGAAACGTGCAGATGAAACGGCTGGTTACGAAAATCCCCATCGCCGCCATGTTGTAGCCCTGCGCCGCAGCTTTGCTCAGCCCCAGCTCGTGTTCGGCATATTGGATGATGAACGTCCACACCATAATTTGTACGCCTACGTAGAATATTTGCGCCACGACGGAAAGCACGTACCGGCGGTTGGCAAATAGCCGCCGCGCCGTGGCACGCGACGACGACGACCGTTCGCCTGCTGCCGCCGCTTTCGGAAGCCTTGCCAGCGCAAACAGCACGAAGAACGCCGCTACCACCGTGCCGAGTATCAAATACGGCGTACTCACCGTAGCCAAGTCGGCTTGCTGTACGGCGGCAAACGTGTCGGGCGCTTGGCTTCGCAGCGTCAGGCGTTCGGCTTCGGTGGCGGGGTTGAGCCGTGCGAGGATAAATTCTTTGGCTATGAGCATCCCCGTGAGCGAGCCGATAGGGTTGAACGCTTGCGCCAAGTTGAGGCGGCGCGTGGCGGTGGCTTCCGTACCCATCGAAAGGATGTAGGGATTCGACGTGGTTTCTAAAAACGCAAGCCCGCACGTCATCACAAAATATGCCATCAGAAACGCCCAAAACGCCATGGCATTGCCCGCCGGAATGAACAGCAGGCAGCCCCCCGCATAAAGCCCCAGTCCTACGAGAATACCTTTTTTATAAGAATATCGTTTGATAAAAATAGCGGCAGGAATAGCCATGCAGCAATAGCCTCCGTAGAAAGCAAACTGCACGAGCGAACTTTCGAAATTCGTGATGAGCAGGATATTTTTAAACGCCGCCACCATCGGGTTCGTGATGTCGTTCGCAAAGCCCCAAAGGGCAAACAGCGAGGTTACGAGGATAAACGGCGTCAGGTAATTTTTGCCTCCCGCGTCGCGAAATAAATGGGTTTGTGAAGATGCCATTCTGAAAAGTTTTTGTAAGATTATATGTTGAATAAAACTATTACGCTGCCTGCGCCCCCCGCCGTCCGTTGTGAAGCGGCGGGGAGGGGAGGAGCATTATTTATACAGCGCTCCGTACGTTTGGCAGGCGCGGTAGTCGGCGCTCTCTTTGTCCATGCCGAAGGCGCTCCATGCGGCGGGGCGGAAAATATCGTCGACCGCTACGTTGTGCATACACACCGGAATGCGCAGCATCGACGCCAGCGTGATAAGGTCTGCGCCGATGTGTCCGTAGCTCACCGCGCCGTGGTTCGCGCCCCAATTATTCATCACCGCATATACGTCGCGGAAGTTGGGGCTGTCCGTGAGGCGCGGCACGAACCATGTAGTGGGCCATCCTTTGTCCGTGCGCTCGTCGAGAATCTTGTGCGACTCGGGGTCGATGTCCGCCGTCCATCCTTCCGCAATTTGCAACACCGGACCCAAGCCTTTTATCAGGTTCAGGCGAACCATCGTACACGGCATACCGCCGCGTGTAAGGAATTTTGAAGAAAAGCCGCCGCCGCGGAAATATTCGCGGTTGGCAGGCATCCAAGTGGTCGCTTCGAGGCACTCGCCGGCTTCGGCTTCCGATATTTCCCAGAACGGCTTCATCGCGGGCGCGCCGTTTGCGTCGTGCTGGCGACCGCTGCCGTCGAGCGATGCTGCGCCGGAGTTAATCAGGTGAATCATGCCTCCTGCCGCCAAGCCGAAGTCTTCGCGCCGCTTTCCGGTAACACGTTCGAGGGCTTCGGGACTCCAGTAGGTGCGTACGTCGGCAAACACCTGCGCGGTGTTCGTCAGCAGGTAGCCGAACAGCATGGCGGTGCCGTTGAGCGCGTCGTTTTCGGTAGCCACCACGTACGGTGCGCGTACCCCCGACCAGTCGAACGACGAGTTGAGGATGGCTTCCGTAAAATCGCCGTTGGGGTAGAAATCCGTCCACTGGCGTTGCCCTTGGAAGCCTGCCGCAATGGCGTTATGCCCCAGCGCTTCTTCGCCGAATCCCATGTCTTTGAGGCGCGGATTGCCCGTCATCAGGTCGCGGACGATGAGCGTCATTTTTACAATAAATTCCCAGTCGCGGTCTTTGCCTGCGCGGTCTTTCTTCAGGTCTTCGCGGTTGATGGCGTCGCCGCCCTCGCGGCAGTGGGCTTTAGCCCAAGCCAGCGCTTTGGCGTATTCGTCCTTGTCGTAAATTCCCTCGCTCATGCGGCGGATGATTTCCACTTCGTCGATGCCTTCGCAACGCATGCCCAGATAGTCTTCAAAAAAGTCGGTGTTTACGATAGAGCCGGCGATGCCCATGCACACCGCTCCTATCGAGAGGTACGATTTGCCGCGCATGGCGGCTGCCGCCAGTCCGGCGCGGGCAAAGCGGAGAAGTTTTTCCTGTACGTCGGCGGGGATTTCGGTGTTGCCGGCGTCTTTCACATCGCGTCCGTAAATGCCGAATGCGGGAAGTCCTTTCTGTGCGTGTCCGGCAAGCACGGCGGCGAGATATACCGCGCCCGGACGTTCCGTGCCGTTAAATCCCCATACGGCTTTGAACGTATGCGGATCCATGTCCATCGTTTCGCTGCCGTAGCACCAGCAGGGCGTTACGGTAATGGTTATGCCTACGCCTTCGCGGCGGAATTTTTCGGCGCAAGCGGCGCTTTCAGCCACTCGCCCGATGGTAGAATCGGCGATTACGCATTGCACCGGCGTTCCGTCGGGATATTTTAATGTGGACGAAAGCAGCGCGATTACGCTTTTTGCCATGTTCATCGTTTGGTTTTCGAGCGATTCACGTACGCCTCCCATACGTCCGTCTATCGTAGGACGGATGCCGATTTTGGGGAATTGACCCTGATACCTGTTTTTATTCATCATCGTGGTGTTTTATTAAAGTTGAAGTTCGTTCTATCGTCGAACTTTTCAAGATGCAAAGTTAATAATTAATTAATAATTCACAATTGGAAATTCACAGTTACGAAATTAAGCGCGGGGCGCGGCATTGCGCCGGATTAGTATTATTTGCACATTATTGTATTGTGTAGTAACTTTGCATGAAAGTACTATATGATACATGGAGGTTATTGATTCTACACAATCTTTGGATACCGGAAAATCGGGGCGGTTGCTTTTCAGCTACGCTTTGCCGTCGATTGTGAGTTCGTTGACGGTGGCATTCTACAATGTGGTTGACCGTATTTTTATCGGGCATCACGGCGCAGACGCCGATAGCGCGATGGCGATGGCGGGACTGTCGCTCACCTTTCCGCTGCTCAACCTGCTGCAGGCATTTGGTACGCTCATAGGCGTAGGCGCAGCCACGCGCATGTCCATTGTGTTGGGCATGAAAGACGTTCGCTGGGCGGAGCGCATACTGGCACACAGCTTGGCGCTGAACGTCGCTACGCAACTCATCGTCATCGTGCTGTCCATGCTCTACCTCGACCCCATCCTGCAATGGTTTGGAGGAAGCGAAAAGACCATACCTTACGCCGCCGAATACCTTTATTATGTAATTCCGGGAAGCCTCTTTACGTCGCTATGCTTTAACCATGCCGGACTGCTGCGGGCGTCGGGCTATCCTACAAAGTCAATGAGCGTAATCCTCGTAGGCGCGGGGCTGAATATCGTGCTCGACCCTATCTTTATCAACGTACTCGATATGGGCATCAAAGGCGCAGCCCTCGCCACGTTGCTGTCGATGATTGTAAGCGCCGCCTATGCCATGCAATATTTCTTCCGCCCTTCGGCGTATGTCCGCTACAAACGCTTTGCGTTCCATCCGCGCTTCTTTATCGTGCGGAACATCGTCGCCATCGGGCTTTCGCCGTTCCTGATAAACGCCATGTCGAGCGTCGTCAATATGGTTACTAACCAATTGCTCGCAAAGCATGGCGGCGATATTGCCGTCGGCGCAAACAGCGTCCTTTCGGGATATTTCATAATTGTGGTAATGATTATTTTCGGGCTATGCCAAGGGATGCAGCCTATTGTAGGCTATAATTACGGCGCAGGCAATATGAAGCGGGTGAAAGAAGTGTACCGGCTTACGATAAAGGCGGCTACTGTGGTTACCGGCGTAAGTTTTGCGGCAGCCATGCTCATTCCCCGCCAAATGGCAATGGCGTTTACGAACGATGAGGAATTACTTAACATTTCTACATTGGCTATCCGTATAGGTTTTCTTGTTTTTGCGCCGGTGGGGTTTCAAGTGGTAACAGGGCAATTTTTTCAGGCTATCGGCAAAGTGAAGCAGTCTATTTTTCTTAGTATGTCAAGGCAGGCGGTCTTTTTGTTGCCGCCGTTGTTTCTGGGTGCGTATTTGTGGGGTTTGACAGGTGTGTTTGTCGCCTTGCCTGTGTCCGATTTCATGGCGTCTATCATTGCTGCGGTGATGATTTATCGGTTTAAATTTGAAAAAGCCAACGTGTAGATGATTGTTTGCAGGGACTGCCCGAAAGGCGGAAAAAGTGTCACCAATTTTATATTTTTTTTGCAAATACAAAAAAAAGCCATACCTTTGCGGCTTAAACATTAATAATTTAAAGATATGAGAAAAATTCTAAAAAATTGTATGGCTATGTCGTTAGGCTTGTCGCTGGTTTTCACCGGCTGTTCAAAAGACGACGAATCGGAAAAATCCGATAATTATGCAGAAATAGTTGCAGGTACTTATGTCGGCAGTCTTTCAATGGCAGGGAATGAAATAGTTCCTTCGGCAACGATTAGTATTACACGTGTATCCGACGATAAGGTTACGTTGACGATAAACGAAACTTTGTCAGGTCTTCCGGTGGGCGATTTGCCGTTAAACGTGAGTTGCGAAGCGGAAGTTTCCAAGGATGGAGATACGTATAAAATTACCGGAAATACTAATGCTTCGATACCTCAATTAGGAGGCGAATTTCCTGTGAGCATAGCAGGAACGATAGGTGTTTCCGCCGCCGGATCAGCAGCTAAAATAACCATTACTGTAACCATGGGCGAACTGCCGATTATGGTTGAATTTACTGGTTCAAAACAATAATCCTTTTTATAGGAAAGAAGAAAAGTCGCTACGATTCAATTGTCGTAGCGACTTTTTTTAGTGTACCGCGCATGATTAACGACTTGGTGATGCAAGTCCGACGGCTAAACTCCGTAAGTGTTTCTTGATTTCTAAGAATTTTAGGTATAAAAGATTAAAGAGATTGTCTATTAGACAATCTCTTTTTTTATTATACTCATGCCTAATAATTAATGTGTTATGTAATTTTTTACATATATATGCCATAAAAATGCGAAAGAAAGCGGATTTTGGCACGATTTTTGCTGTATATATAAATATAATATAGATTCTTATGAGTAGATTTAATATTTATATATATTTTTTGAAAATTCAAAGACGTCGGAACTCGGCGCTATACTTATATACGCGCCACAAACCGCCTAAAACTCCTCCGTCCGACCGTTAAGG
>JAITPN010000055.1 GCA_031289415.1 Prevotellaceae bacterium
ACATAATTTCCAGTTTTTAGGATACAAAGGTACTGAAATTGGTGGAATATAACAAATCTTTTTCAACTTATTTTATTGAATAATAAATCGTTATGGGATTATTAAGGATTGACTAAATAACCGCCCGTAATACGGCGTGTACACGCAATCGCCGGTTGCTGCGGGATCAAGAGGATAATAGGAAATATTATCAGCTATGTCTTTATTCATCCTCGTATGCTTCAACTTATAATTCATTTTCGGGAATTTGCCGACGGCGTCCAAAGTTCCGGTAACCACTTCGTCAATGAATGCGAAAGATATTACATATTTCCGTCCGTAATTGGAAAAGCAAAAGTCATCAAATGTAGAATTATATTCCACCATTTGTTCCTTGATTTTTGTTTCAAATGACAGCGTATCTATCATGTAATTGGATTGAATGTTATAACTATACAGCATGACGCCTTCATTCGACATCACACGAAATAAAATCGTCGTATCATCCACGTAAGAGATTTGCTGCACCGGAAATTTTATAGTTCTGTCGGGAAATTTATAGTCTTTTATCCATTCCGCTTTCGTATCCGAAATATCATAGTCGGTTAGTTTATCAAAAGCGGCATCGTATATTGCCAACTTATTTTCTTTACTTCCTTGTGCAGGAGTCGGCGCAATAAATTCACCCGGTCCTTGTCCTAATCTGCCAAAACTATAACAAAATTTCATGCTTTTTGAATACACATAAAAGCAATCTTCTCCGGAAATATAGTCATTTTGAAAAATAAAATAATCATCCAGCATCAATATCTTCACCGGATTAAGCGTTTCTTTAATCGGTATTTTATTTGCCTTAAGTTCTTCGACCGGCAAATCCCAAGAATGCAGCACTCTTTCCATATTTGATGAACATGCGTTCAATAAAATCAGGAGAAAAAAGGAGTATCTATATATTCTCATATTGATTAATTTAAAAATTTGACGGCAAAGTTAAGAAATAAATTTACTATCTAACATACATTTTTCGCATATCTATCTATTGCAGATTCAACCTGCGCAAGCACTACGACGAAACCAAAAAAATGATTATCTTTGCAAAAATTTTTAATCGATATAAACCGTTCCGCAAGGGGCACAAAAAAGAAAGCCAATGAAAACAGCAATCAATAACGCAGGGGAAACCTGCAAGGATAGAGCGAACATGGTAGAACCTTATAAAAAATATGGCATAAAATAGGTTGAATTTTGAAGGAGAAATAATGTCCAAAATTAAATTATTCAATAAAGGTGATATTATTTTAACGAATCCGGCAAGCCAGCTTTTATATAAACTAAAAGATGATTTATAGAAAAATCTTAGCACAGGAGTTATATTTTTCTGTCTTAGACTATTAATCCGTTATTTTACTTGCGAAAATGGGTGACAGATTGGAGGGGGAGTTTACCGATACATCGCATTAAATGCTGCTTCGTCAATGATTTTCACACCGAGTTTTTCAGCTTTTTGAAGTTTAGTGCCTCCGTTATCTCCTGCAAGGAGATAGTCGGTTTTTGCCGATACGGCGCTGACTACCGTACCGCCGTGTTGTTCAATCAATACTTTAAATTCGTCGCGCGGACGGCTGAGCGTACCGGTAATCACAAAACTTGTGCCGACAAGGGCGTCGGAAAGGCGTGTTTTGGCTGCTGCCTGAAATTGCAATCCGGCAGCGCGCAGGCGTTCGATTACCGCCGTATTTTCCGGTTCGGAGAAATAAGTGCAAATGCTTTGTGCTATGCGGTCGCCCACTTCATCAATCGTGGTCAGTTCTTCTTCGGTTTGACGGCTTAGTGCATCAAGCGAACCCACGGCGTCGGCAATTTTTTTAGCCGTAGTTTCGCCCACATATCGGATGCCGAGGGCAAACAACACACGTGCAAAAGGCGTTTGCTTCGATTCTTCGATGGCGCGGAGAATATTTTCCACCGATTTTTCGCCCATGCGTTCCAACGGAAGTAATTGTTCGGCACGCAGTTGGTATATATCGGCAATGTTATGCACCAAACCCTCGCTATAAAGCAGTTCTACCGTTTCGCTCCCCAATCCGTCAATGTTCATCGCCTTGCGCGAAATAAAATGTTCGATGCGCCCGACGATTTGCGGCGGGCAATGCGTATAATTCGGACAGTAGTGTTTGGCTTCGCCCTCGTCGCGCACCAACAGCGCGCCACATTCGGGGCAATGCGTAATATATTGGAAAGGCAGGGTGTCGTCGCGGCGCTGCGATACATCCACACCCACTACTTTTGGAATAATTTCGCCTCCTTTTTCAATAAATACATGGTCGTGAAGGCGGATATCGAACAATGCAATTTGGTCGGCGTTGTGTAGCGAAGCGCGTTTCACCGTAGTGCCTGCAAGCAGCACCGGTTCAAGGTTTGCCACCGGCGTAACAGCGCCTGTACGCCCCACTTGAAAATCTATGGACAGAAGGCGTGTTATGGCTTGTTCGGCTTTAAATTTAAAGGCAGTAGCCCAGCGCGGCGATTTAGCCGTCATGCCGAGCCGGCGTTGCTGTGCATAATCGTTTACCTTAATCACTACGCCGTCGGTAGCGTAGGGCAGGGCTTTCCGCGCCGTGTCCCAACGGTGGATAAAGTCGAACACGTCCGCCATAGAACGGCACACACAAATATGTTCCGACACGCGAAAGCCCCACTGCATGGCAGCTTGCAAACTTTCATAATGCGTACGAAAAAGTTGGTCGCCCGCAGGCATATAATACAAAAAACAATCCAAATTACGACTTGCCATGACCGACGAATCAAGCAATTTCAACGTCCCCGCCGCAGCGTTGCGCGGATTGGCAAACAACGGTTCTTCTTCTTCGGCGCGTTGTTTATTCAGCGCATCAAAAGCGGAAAAAGGCATAAAAATTTCGCCGCGAATTTCCAATTCGGCAGGAAAATCACCTTGCAAACGCAAAGGCACGGTGCGGATAGTACGCACGTTTACAGATACATCGTCGCCACGCTCACCGTCGCCGCGGGTTACGGCTTGCGTCAATACGCCACCTTTATATATAAGGCTAATGGCGGTGCCGTCAAATTTAAGTTCACACACATATTCGGGCGCGACGCCCAATGTTTTTTGCACCCGACGGTCAAATTCCGCCAATTCGCCTTCGGAATAGGTATTGCTCAACGACATCATGGGATGGCGGTGCGCGACCTGTTCAAACGCTTCCGTAATGTCGCTGCCTACACGCTGTGTGGGCGAGTCAATTTGCCGTATCTGCGGAAATTTCCGTTCGATGCCGGCAAGTTCCTGCATCAGCAGGTCGTATTCAAAATCGGAAATTGCCGGTTGATTCAATACATAATACTCATGGTTGCATTTTTCAATGGTTTCGCGCAACAAATCAGCACGTTTAATAGCTTCTTTCAATGTCATATTTATTCCTCCAATAAATCGGGGCGCAGCAGTTTAGTGCGCTCCAATGCTTGTTCTTCCTGCCACTCGGCAATTAATTTATGGTTGCCCGACAACAATACTTCCGGCACGCGCCATCCGTTAAATTCTTCGGGGCGGGTATATATCGGCGGCGCAAGCAATCCGTCTTGAAAGGAGTCGGTGAGCGCCGAAGTTTCGTCGGAAATCACGCCCGGAACTACCCGCACAATAGCGTCAACCAACACAGCAGCAGCCAATTCTCCTCCGCTCAGTACATAGTCGCCGATAGAGATTTCGCGCGTAATGAGATGCTCGCGAATACGATGGTCAATACCTTTATAATGACCACACAGCAGCATAATATTCGTAAAAATAGACAAATGGTTTACCATGGGCTGCGCCAACCGTTCGCCGTCGGGCGTAAGGTAAATAATTTCGTCATACGTGCGTTCCGCTTTCAAATTTTCTATAAGCGTAAACACCGGTTCTATTTGCATGACCATACCTGCTCCGCCGCCGAACGCATAATCGTCCACTTGTCGATAATCGCCTTTGCCATAATCCCTTATATTGTGAACATGGATAGCTACCTGTCCCTTGTCCTGTGCACGTTTTACTATCGAATGACACAGGGGGCTTTCGAGTAATTCGGGGAGTAATGTTAAAATATCTATTCGCATCATGGTGCAAATTTACATAAAATTTCTTACCTTTGTTTTTTTTAATGTTGAAATCAAATCATGTAGCTTATGGCTGATGAAGTACAAAATCCTGCTCCTGAGGAGCAATTCACCGCGCCGCAACAGGCGGCGAGTGAAGATACGTTGGTGGACATACACGAAGATGCTGCCCTTCATGAAGAAGAAATGAATGAAGAACACAGCACGCTGAAGTATATTCATCTCGGAGAAGAAGAACTGCTTGACGTGTTCAAGAAATTACTTGAAACACAGTCTATTGAGGTGCTGCGTCGAGAGGCGGAAGCGCTGAAATCTGCTTTTTACAAACTCGTAAATCAGAAGCAAAAAATAGTGCAACCAACTGACGATGAGCAATCGCAAGACGTTGAAGAAGTGGTTAGCGAAGTAGAACAACAATTCAAAGACCTCTACAACGAGTATAAACGCCGACGGACGGATCATGCCCATCAAATAGAAGAGCAGGAAGCGCAAAATCTTGTAATAAAACAAGGTATTATTGATGAACTGAAAGCGTTGCTTGAAGCGCAAGAAGACATTAACCATACTTTTCCGGCTTTCCGGGAACTCCAGCAACGGTGGCGCAACACAGGCGCTGTGCCTCTTCAGCAGTCCACCGACCTGTGGAACACCTATCAGCACTATGTGGAGTTATTTTACGATTACGTAAAAATAAACAATGAACTGCGCGACCTCGACTTCAAGAAAAACCTTGAAGCCAAAACGTTGCTGTGCGAAAAAGCTGAAAAACTGATTTTAGACCCGAATATTATTACGGCGTTCAATAAATTACAAAAATACCACGAAGAATGGCGCGAGCTTGGTCCTGTGGCGCATGAATTTCGCGAGCATCTGTGGGAACGTTTTAAAATCGCCACGGCAGCGGTAAACAAAAAACATCAGGAATATTTTGAATCGCAGAAAGAAGAACAGCGCAAAAACCTTGAATTGAAACGGCAACTCTGCGAGAAAGCCGAAGAAATAGCCAATGCCGATACCAAAGAAAATAAAGCGTGGAACGAACATTCAAAAGCAATGGAAGAATTGCAAAAAATGTGGCGAACCGTAGGTTTTGCAACCAAAAAAGAAAATACCCGCATTTTTGAACGTTTCCGCGCTGCCTGCGATAAATTTTACGTTACAAAACGTGACTTTTACTTACAGTTTAAAACCGATTTGCAGGAAAATCTGAAAAAGAAAATTGCGCTGTGCGAACAAGTTGAAAGTTTTGTCGACAGCACCGATTGGGGGAAAACAACCGAAAAATTCGTCAACCTGCAAAAGCAGTGGAAGGAAGCAGGCGCGGTGCCTCGCAAACACTCCGACGCTTTATGGCAACGTTTCCGTAGCGCCTGCGATGTATTTTTCACCCGTAAAAACGAACATTTTTCGGGCATTAACAGCGAATATGTCGAAAATCTCCGGCAAAAAGAAGCCATCGTAGCCGAAATTGAAGCCTATGCGCCGGCGGAAAATCCCGAAGAAAACCTTAAGGCGCTGCAAGATTTCCAACGCCGGTGGACGGCTATCGGATTTGTGGCATATAAAGAAAAAGTGCGCATACAAACAATCTATCGCGCTGCTATTGATAAACAGTTTAAAAATCTTAATATTTCCGGTAATGATAAAAAGCTGATACACTTTAAGTCGCGTATTAACGACCTGAAAAATGCGGACGAAAAAACTGCCGGTCGTGTTATCCGTTCGGAACGCGATAATTTAGTACGTCAACTTCGCCAACTTGATTCCGACATTGCATTGTGGGAAAACAACATCGGGTTCTTTGCCAAATCAAAAAACGCAGAAGCCATGATTGCCGAAGTGAATAGAAAAATTGAAAAAGCAAAAGAAGAAAGACAATTGTTGTCGGAAAAAATCAAACTTATAGAGAAATAACATAGACATAGACATGAATAAAAATACAGTTTCGGCTATAGTATTAATAGCAGCCATCTTTATAACTTTTACATGGTATAATTCTAAAGATATCGAAGAACAACGCAAGTTGCAATTCCAACGTGATTCCATCGCTCAAACAGAATTGTCTTATCAACAGCGGGAACAAAGGCTTCGCGACAGTATTGCCGTATTGCAGCAATCTTCACAAACGCCTGCCGACGTACAAAGCGCATACACGGCGTCATTAGGCGCGGTACTTGATTCGGCAAGCATAGGCGATGAACAGTTCTACACCCTCGAAAATAATTTGCTGTCGCTCACCTTTACTAATAAAGGTGCACGTGTGTATGCGGCAACCATAAAAAATTATAATACATACGACAGCCTGCCGATTATGTTGTTCGGAGGCGAGGGAAACGATTTTGCCCTGCAATTTTTCACCACCCAACAGCTTTCCACCTCTGCCTTTTTCTTTCACCCTGTGGATATGCCCGCACACACTTCGCTCAACGAAACCGATTCGACGGCGCGCCTTGTGATGCGGTTACCCATTGCCGAAAACGCCTACATTGACTACACCTATACCTTGCGATATGACAGTTACAAACTCAAACTCGACATTACGCTTTCGGGCTTGGATAAACAAATTCCGCAAAATGCCACCAATCTTGATTTGCATTGGACTGCCAACATGCGCAGGCAGGAAAAAGATTATGTCAATGAAAGCAATTATTCAACCGTCGCGTATAAATATCCGGGCGAAAGCAGTGTAAATGAACTGAAGACACGCTCGGAGTCCGACCATGAAAAACTTTCGACCAAAGTGGCATGGGTTGCCTTCAAAGACCAATTTTTTTCGGCGATACTTGTAGCTCCCGAAAATTTTACACAAACCGATATTTCATTCAAAAACTATCCCGAAACCCATCCCGACCGTTTGCTGATGCACTGCGACGCATCAATGCAACTGGCATACAACAATCGCAGCGAACAAACCATTCCACTTGAGTTTTATTTCACAACCAACCAATACAATACACTGAAAAGTCACGGACACGACCTTGAAAAACTCGTGTCGCTCGGTTGGTGGATTATGGGCTACATCAACCGCTGGTTTATTATTCCGGTATTCGACTTTCTTGATAGCTTCATCAGCAACTACGGTATTATTATTTTAATTCTTACTTTGTTGATTAAAATTATTCTACTGCCCCTCACTCACCGTTCGCACGTATCTACTGCGAAAATGAAGGTGTTGCAGCCCGAAATCAGCAAAATTAACGAGAAATATCCGAAGCGCGAAGACGCCATGAAAAAGCAACAAGAAGTAATGGCGCTCTATAAAAAAACAGGCGTAAACATGATGGGCGGCTGTCTGCCCATGCTGCTGCAAATGCCGATACTTATAGCCATGTTCAACTTTTTCCCCGCTTCATTTGAATTGCGACAAAAAGGATTTCTTTGGGCGCAAGACCTTAGTTCCTACGATTCGATTCTCGACCTGCCGTTTAAAATTCCGTTCTACGGCGACCACATCAGCCTTTTTGTATTGCTCATGGCGGTGTCGTTGTTCTTCTATTCGAGAGCTACACTGTCGCAGACGGCGTCAACCAATCAAATGCCCGGTATGAAATTTATGCAGCTCTATTTCATGCCTGTGTTCATGCTCATGATGTTCAACAGCTATTCCAGCGGATTAAGTTACTATTTCATGCTTTCGAACTTTATCACCATCGGACAAACATGGATGATACGCAAATGGTTTGTAAACGAGAAAGAATTGCTACAAAAAATGAAAGCGCGCGCAGCACAGCCTGTCAAAAAATCAAAATTCCAACAACGTCTTGAAGAAGCCTCTCGCGTACAGCAACAAAGAAATAAACAGACCAGAAAAAAATAAATTTTCATAATTCTTTGGTAATTTGAAAAAAACTCCTTATCTTTGTTTCGTGTTATAGTAGTTATTAAACATATTTTAAATAAATATAAACCGTTAGACCATGTACAATTTAGCAACCTATAATCAAAGGAAATGCTTTACGGCTGCAGAACTACAGCAAGCGTTTCTGCAATATGCCTTGCCGGTAATGGGGGCGTCTTCGGAAACCCGCATGGTTGTACACACACACACACACACACACACACACACAACGTCTGGAGTGTCGCGTGCGCGTATATACAAATAATCAATCAAATACACAACAAAGTTCAGTTAATTTACGTAACGTAACGGCGTTTTTTTTATCATCTTCGGCAAGGAGCAATATCCTTTTGCCGGAGGTTTTTTATTTCCATCTACAACAAGCAAATTTCTATAATTTATTTAAACTATAAACAATCTTAAAAAAAAGAGTATGAGATTAAAAAAAATTATTCTATGCGCAGCGAGCCTCACAGCAGGCTTGGCGCTGGTTTCCGCCTGCGGCGGAGACGATCCGGCGGAAGCGGAGTACCTTAAGGTATCGCCCAATTCTGTGACAGCTACTGCCGATGGCGGGGCTTCTACTATTACGGTTGACGCCAATGTGGCGTGGACAATCGTAGGCGACGATGCGCTTGACCCGCTTACTACGTGGTTTACGGTTTCGGAAAAGACCAAGACCTCGTTCGTGATTGACGTAGAACCGAACACGGAGGCGACGGCGCGTACGGCTACGGTTATCTTGTCGGGCGGCGGGTTGACGGCTACCGTTAGCATCTCGCAAGCGGGAAAAGGGGTGAGCGAAGTACTGCTGAAAGTAACGCCCGCTTCGGCTGACGTAGCGGCGGCAGGCGACACATCGACATTTACGGTAGAGTCCAACAGCGATTGGACGGCTACGAGCAATGCGAGCTGGGCTATGGTATCGCCTACCGGCGGCTCGAACGACGGTGCGGTTTTCGTAAAGTCCGATGCCAATCACGGCTTAGCCCGCACGGCGACGATTGCCGTAAAGGCTGGCGATAAAACGGTAAACATATCCGTGAAACAACAGGCAATGGTAGAGCTTGCCAACGTATTATATACCAAAGCCGGTACATATACGGATGATGCGACGACGGCTTGCGGTGGCAGCGAGGTTACCGACTATGTGAGAGATGAGTATACGTCAGCGGTGCTGGGCTATAAGGTTACGTTGACGAAGCCCGGAGTGCTGAAAGTAACCGACCTCGAATCGCCGACGTACAATATCTATTGGTTGGTGTACGATAGTGAGGACGATTTCAGCAATTTTGCCGGCATTGGCGACGGCGACGGAACGGTTATACCCA
>JAITPN010000059.1 GCA_031289415.1 Prevotellaceae bacterium
TTAAATTCGTAAGTTGTTGAGCGTCCGTTTTCAAATTTTTCTTTGGCAAATTCGTATGCTTTTTTTGCCGACTCTAAAGCCACTTCCGACGATTTGTATTTTTCTTTCGCGCCTGTGGCGTTGTAGTAGGCTTGTTGAATTTCTTTGTACAGCGTTTTCTTTGTATTTTCGAGTTGCAGTTCCTGATTTTTCACCGACAGTTTTGCCGCTCGGATGTTATTGCGCGTGGCAAAGCGGTCGAATATCGGGATATTCAAATAAAAGCCGACGTATTTGCTTTCGTTGTTGCGCAGTTGCTGCGGAAACGACATATTACTGACGCCGTTTATCGTGTAGTAATTATTGCTATAGCCTGCGCCGAACGATAGCTGCGGGAAATAGCCGCTTCGTGCTATTTTCACAGATTTTTCGCTGCTTGCCAAGCGATATTCGTCGGCGCGTATGGCGGCGCGTGTTGCCAACGCATTTTCGTAAGTATAATCGGGATTTGCGGGCAGCAGGAAATCGGCGTCCATATCGTCGGGCGTTTCCACGTCAAAGCCGTCGGGCGACGAAAGTTCGAGCAGCTGCGTGAGCGCAAGCATAGATAGTTGCAAGTCGTTTGTGGCTTGCACGACGGCAAGTTCGTCGTTTGCAATTTGCGATTTTACTTCATACACCTGCGCTTCGGACGTTTTCCCCAACGTGTACATTGCTTCGATGCGCTCTGCTTGCCGGGCGCTTAAATCGAGTTGGTTTTTTGCAATTCCGAGCAGTTCTTTGTTGTATAAAATTTGTAAATACGATGAGATGACCGATAGTTCTACGTCTTCTTTTGCTTTTTCAAAATCGGCGATTGCCGCTTGCAAATCAAGTTTGGCGGCGGCAATTTCGTTGGGGATTTGAAATCCGGTGAACAACGGAGCTGTTGTTGACGCCGACAAAGAGGTGGTAGCGGTATTTATACTTTGATACGAATTATCGGCGGGCGATGCGGCGCGCCCAAACGAAAAGGGTTGGCTTACGCTTGCCGAAAGATTGGGCAACCGCTGGTTTTTTGCCGTACTTACTCTTATTTCCTGATTTTGCTGCAATAGCGATTGCATGCGTACCGTAATGTTATTTTCTTTTGCATACTTTATACATTCCTGCAGCGTCCATATTTTTTGCGCGTTTACGGCTGAACAAATAAATATAAACAGTATGGTTGCTATTTTTGCCTTCATTTCGTGTATGGTTATTTAATTGTTTTTGTTTGGCGCAACAACAGTTCCGCGAAGTTTATCATCGGCGGTTACGCCGCTTTTTATTTCGATATTTACGCCGTCGGACAATCCGAGTTCAACATAACGTTTTTCGAAAACCTGAACCGGTTTTTCCGATTTTACAATCTGCACAAACGACGAGTCGTTGCTGAATTCAACGGTATTTTCGGGAATGGAAAGCACGCTGTCAACCGCCGCCAAAATGATTTCGGCATTTGCGCTGTAGCCTGCGCGAATGAAAATATCTTCTTTCATTTTTGCCGCCGCTTTTATTTCAAACTGATTTGCGCCGCCTGTTGATTCCACGCTTTTGGGCGAAATATATTCGAGCGTGGCGTCCAATTTTACATCCTGCAATGCGCCTATTGTAAGCGTCATGGTCATTCCTTCTTTGATGCGTCCCACTTCGGTTTCGTCCACATTTCCTATGAAAATCATATCGTTCATATTTGCCACCGAGGCGATGGTTGTGCCGTCGTTGAACGTGTTGGACTGTATCACCGAATTTCCTACTTTGACGGGAACATCAAGTATCAGCCCGCTGATGGTTGAGCGGATAAGCGTGCTGCTATACTTCGCCGTGCGTTCCGAAATGCCTTCTTTTATAATTTGCAGCGCATCTTGCGAAGTTTCGTAATTTTCTTTGGCTGTTTTGTACGTTGTTTCCGCTTTTTCGTACTCTTCGCGGGTTATTATTCCTTTTTCGAATAATTTTTTCTGCCGCTCAAATTCCTGCGTTGCCTGCGTAAGATTGATGCCGGCTGTGCGGACATTCGATTCGGCATTGTTGAGCAATCCGACGTCGGGAATCACTTTGACCTTTGCTATCACCTCGCCTGAGGTTACTTTTTGTCCGGCTTCTTTATACACTTCCGACACAATACCTGCTATTTGCGGTTTAATTAAAATCTCGTCGCGCGGCGAAATTTTGCCTGTAATAATACTGCTTTTTTTAATAGATTGTTTTTGGGGCGACACAATTTCGTACACAATTTCTTTGGGCTTCGACTTTGTGTAAAGGAAGTAGAACGTCCATCCAACAAGAAAAACGAGCAATCCGATGAGGATAAATTTTAAAATCTTTTTCATCACTTTATATATTTTAGTTAATAGTTTGCTAAGTTCATTAATATTATTTTTTATTCTTCCGACAATGCTTCAATAGGTCTGATTTTCATCGCGCGGAAAGCAGGACCCAGTCCGGCAAGCGTGCCTAAAATTATTATAATTAACGCGGCTGAAACGGCGGTTACGAAACTTATTTGAAACATGGACGTCGCGCCGCCGTCGTCGCTCACGGCAAGGTCTATCATTTGTAAAACCAATACGCCGAACGAGATTCCCAAAAATCCCGCCATGGCTGTAATCGTAAAACTTTCGCTCATGATTTGCGTCAAAATGGCTGATGGTTTTGCGCCGAGTGCGCGGCGTATTCCTATTTCCTGCGTGCGTTCGCGCACGGTTACCGTCATGATGTTGCTTACGCCGATGATGCCGGCAAACAACGTGCCGAAACCAACAATCCACGCCAAAATATTAACGCCGAGAAATAAATAGCGTACTTGTTGGAACATCGTTTCAAGGTTAAATGCGTTTATTGCCTGCTTGTCGTGCGGCGCGATGCTGTGGTTGTTTTTCAAGATAGTTTCTATTTGCTCCTGCACGTCGCTTACCGCAACGCCCGGCTTTGCCAGCGCGCAAAGCAGCTCTATCCGGTCGCCGTAGTTGTATATTTTTTGCATCGTTGTAAACGGAATGGTTACCGCCTCGCGCTTGTCGCCGTTGAACGATATATTGTCGCTGCCGTCGCCGACGCCGATAACTTTGTAGTACACGCCATCCACGCGAATATCTTTGCCTACCGGGTCTTCGCCGCGGTTGAACAGCACCTCGTAAACCCGCGAACCTATCATGCACACTTTGCGGTGTTCCTGCACGTCCATATCATTCAAATACCGTCCGAACTTCATGGTGTGATGGTCCATTTTATTGTAATTGGCATACGTGCCCATGAGATTAACCGTCCCCTTTTTCTCGCCGCGCACCGCATTGTCGGACGCCGCCGACCACGGCATTATCAACGGCGAAATTTCGTCAAGACCTTTCACCTTTGCTTTTATAATCTCTACATCCCGATTAACAGCCTGCCAATATCGTCCTTTGCGGAAACCTTTGTAGGCTTCGCTTGTTCTGCCGCCCATAATGAAACAGGAATTGGTGGCAACGCCGCTGACTTCTTTTAATATTTTCTTTTCCAAAGCAGCGCCGCCGCCGAGCAACGCCACAAGCATAAATACGCCCCAGAACACGCCGAATGCGGTGAGTACGCTCCGCACTTTATTGCGGCGAATGGTCATAAATATTTCGTTCCAACGGTCTAAATCAAACATATCTTCTATTTATTATTAAGCGCTTCAATTGTTTTTATTTTTACGGCTTTCAGCGCCGGAAAAAATCCGGCAAGCGTGCCTGCAACAACCAAAAGCACCGTTGCCTGCACCGCCACGTTTATATCTACCGTAGGATTCACAAAGATACTCAAGCCGTCGCCCGACGAGGTAAATAAGCCCGCCAACAGCTCGGTTAATCCTACGCCGCACACAAGCCCGATGTATCCGAAAACGGTGGTAATAACGATAGACTCTACAACCACAAGCGTAAGAATACTCGCCGGCGATGCGCCGATTGACTTGCGGATACCGAACTCGCGCGTACGCTCGCGCACCGTGATAAGCATAATATTGCTCACGCCCACAATCCCCGAAAGCAGCGTGAAGATGCCGATAATCCACACCGCAATATTTATGACGTAACCGACGGTAGCCGTTTGCAAATAACTTTCGAACCGATTCCAATACCATATTGCATTATCATCGTTGGGCGAAATCTGATGCTGTTGCGCAAACCGTTTTTTATAGCGTTGCATAAACTCGTCGTTCGACGGTATGTCGTTTATTTTATCGCTGAGCGAAAGCGCCGCCATTGAGATGTTGATTCCTTGGTTGTACACCACCTGCGCCGTCGATAACGGAATGAACGCGCCGGTTAGGTTTTGCTGGTCTTTGACAGAATAAACGCCTGCCACGGTATACATAATGCCCTCTACATTCACCGTTTTTCCGATGGCGTCGCCGGTGTTGAAAAGAATATTTTTTGTCCGCTGCGAGATGACGATTGTCTTGCGTTTTTCGCGCATGTCCAACTCATTTATATACCGCCCCTGCACTATTGTCAGTCCGGCTACAACCACTTCGTTGGGCGTCGACCCCTCCAAACTCGATACAAGATATTCCGTTCCTACACTTATATTTTTCGAGCCTAACCGCACACTCCCTGTGGTAAAATTCACTTCGTCCGGAAACTCTTCTACCGGAAACTGCATATCCGTATTGTTAAGACCTATCCACCGTCCCGATTGAAATCCGGCGTATGGGATATTTGTACGACCGCCATAAATCCGCACCACGTTTACAAGCATGTCGCCCCAACCTGCGCTGAATGCGTTTTTCAAACCATTGCCCGAACCGAGCAAAATGATAAGCATAAAAATGCCCCACGCTACGGAAAATCCTGTAAGAAACGTGCGCAATTTATTTCGGCGGATGGAATTTAATATTTCGTATAAAAGACTAAGCATTATTTGATATTTTGTATGCCGAACGAAGACGTATCGTGTCCCGAATTATCTTCGATACGTTCGATAAATCCGTCCTTCAACCTGATGATTTTATTCGTTTGGTTCGCCACCCCCGACTCGTGCGTAACAATAATCACGGTCATTCCCGTAGCGTTCACTTTTTTCAGCACGTCAATCACCTCGGCAGACGTGATGCTGTCGAGCGCGCCGGTAGGCTCGTCGGCAAGAATAATTTGCGGCTTCGAAATCAGCGCGCGGGCAATGGCTACCCGCTGTTTTTGTCCGCCCGAAAGCTCGTTGGGCATGTGGTGCGCCCACGCTTTCAGCCCCAACCGGTC
This sequence comes from Prevotellaceae bacterium, assembly GCA_031289415.1. Lineage (GTDB taxonomy): Bacteria > Bacteroidota > Bacteroidia > Bacteroidales > UBA932 > JAIRLC01. Next base: position 5,220 of record JAITPN010000059.1, read on the forward strand.
GAGATATTCCACCGCCATTTTGTTCCGCGCCTTCCGGCTCACTTTTTGATAATACAGCGGGAGCGCCACGTTCTCCATCGCGTTTTTAAACGGAATAAGATTGAACGATTGAAAAATAAAACCTATCAACTTATTGCGGAAACGCGCCGCCTGCGTTTCGCTCAGGTTTTTTATCAACTCATTATTCAGATAATAATCGCCGGTATCGTACCCGTCAAGAATACCGAGAATATTGAGCAACGTAGACTTCCCCGACCCCGACGCGCCCATAATCGACACCAGCTCGCCCCGCTCAATCTCCAAGTCAATTCCCTTGAGCACATGCAGCGGCGCACCATTGTAGTAAGTCTTGTTTATGTTTTTCAGCTTTATTATTGTGGACATCTATTTCTTATTTTTAAATTGTTTCTATACTTATGACGTTACAAATGCGGAAAAGTTACATTTCGGCATGAAAATATAATATTGGCTAATAATGAATCTTCCGGCACGAAACCGCAACGTGGCGAAAGCTCCCTGCAACTTGCGGGACGAAATCGCGGAGTGGCGACGGCACGCATTTAGACGATACTATATATGAAAGGTGTATAAGGGGCGCTTTTGTGCGGTGTGCGGTGTGCGGTGTGCGGTGTGCGGTACAAAGATACGGCTTTTCCCCTTATGGTGCAAGGGTTTGGCGTGATAGTTATACAGAAGTTTTGAACAGTATTCATTGTTATAGTAAGTTAAATTAAGCGGTACAAAGGTAGAAAACTTTTTTGAATAGGCAAAATATTAAAAAAAAATGGCATTATTTATAGAATAAATGTAACTTTACGACATGAAACTGTTATTGATAATCGTGGGTTATCCGCTGAGCCTGCTTTATGCGGCGGCGGTGCGGCTGCGCAACAAGTGCTACGACTGGCGACTGTTTGCGTCCGTAGCGTTTCGCTTGCCGGTAATCGTCGTGGGCAACCTCACGGCGGGCGGCACAGGCAAAACCCCGCATACCGAATGGTTGGCGTCGGTATTGCGGCGCACCACCACCGCCGCCGTGCTGTCGCGCGGCTACAAACGGACGTCCAAAGGCTTCCGCTACGTCGGCGTGTCCGACGCCGTGCGGCAGGCAGGCGACGAGCCGCTGCAAATCAAACGGAAATACCCCGACATGACGGTAGCCGTGGACGCCGACAGGGTAAGAGGCATCGGGCGTTTGATGCAGGACGACCCCCATCTTGGCGTCGTGATTCTCGACGACGCCTACCAACATCGGCGGGTGCGCCCCGCACTGTCGGTGCTGCTGATGGACTACAACCGCCCGGTGTACCGCGACCATTACCTTCCGTACGGACGGCTGCGCGACAACGTCAGCCGGTTGCGCCATGCCGACGTCGTCATCGTTACAAAATGCCCCGGCAGCCTGCCGCCCGCCGAACAGGCGACGGTGGCAGCGCGGTTGAAGCTCCTCCCCCGACAGCTGCTATATTTCACCACGTTCCGCTATGCCGCCCCGCAGCCCGTATTCGACGGATACGACCTTGCGGCTGACGCACGGCAGGCGGTAGCCGTTACCGGAATTGCCAACGATGCCGCGTTCGTACAGTATTTGCAACAGGCGTATGACGTGGTGCGGCATTTGCCGTTTGCCGACCATCATTTTTTTACGCCGAACGACGCGGCGCATATCTGCGCGGCTGCCTCCGCGCACCCCGAAGCCCTGCTCTTCACCACCGAGAAAGATGCACAACGCCTGCGCAGCACGGCAGGGTTGAGCGAAAGCGTGAAACGCCGGCTGTTCTATATTCCGGTTTCCGTAGCTTTCCTACCGCCCGCCGATGAAGCAAAGTTCACCGACTATCTGGTGCGTTTCCTGCAAGCATACATGCCGCCGACCGTAAGCAGTCCGTTTACGATGAGCAAGGTGAAGCCGAATCCGAAATGAAAGTAATAGGTAAAAAGCCTGTCGAGCGCATAGCACAGCGCAGGCGAAAGGAGCGCGATAACAGGCATCGCGCGGTCGCGCACCTGATGCTTGGTTAAAATCCCGAAGAAGAAAAAGCCGAGCAACGGTCCGTAAGTGTACGCCGCTACGAGGTACACGAGGTTCACGACCGCATCGTTTTTCACGGCATTGTAAAAAACAATGAGCAGCAGAAACAGCGCGGCAAAGCCGAAATGAACCATATAGCGCACGTTCCTTTTTTTTCGCTCCGTCCACGTTGTTTTTTTCTCCATGCCTATCATGTCAATGCAGAACGACGTGGTGAGCGACGTCAGCGCTCCGTCGGCGCTGGGATATGCCGCCGAGATAAGCCCCACGAGGAAGATAAGCCCCGCCGTAGCGCCTAAATGAGTAATGGCAACGGTGGGAAAGATAAGGTCGGTGTCGGCAAACGCCAGTCCCTTTTGCCGGACGAAAACAACCAACGCTGCACCCAATATGAGAAACAGCAGGGTTACCACGACCATAATACCGCTGAACGTAAACATGTTTTTTTGCGCCGCCTTGATGTTTTTACAACTGAGGTTTTTTTGCATCATTTCTTGGTCAAGCCCCGTCATGGCGATACACACGAACATACCGCTGAGAAATTGTTTCAGGAAATGAGTCTTCGATTGCCAATCGGTGTCGAACACTTGTGTCTTTCCGCTGTCGTACACCTGCGCTATCATATCGCCAACACTCCACCCCATATCTTTGCAGATATACACGAGGCTGAAAATTACGGCAAGGAGCATAAACGTAGTTTGCAGCATATCCGTCCATACGATGGTTTTCACGCCGCCCTTAAAGGTGTAGAGCAGGATGAGGATAATGAAAATCAAGCCCGCCGTCCAGAAAGGAACGCCGAAGCCTTTCAGAATAAATACATGAAGCATACTTACGACCAAAAACATGCGCAACGTGGCGCCCAGCGTACGCGACAATATAAAAAACGCCGCCCCCGACTTGTAGGTAAACTGTCCGAAACGCTTTTCGAGATACGTGTATATCGAAGTCAGCTGCATACGGTAATACAACGGCATCAACACAATCGCAATGATGATGTATCCGGCAAGGAAACCGAACACCATCGGCATGTAGAAAAAATTCTGCGTTTGCACATTGCCCGGCACGGAGATGAACGTAACGCCCGAAAGCGACGCGCCAATCATCCCGTAGGCAACCACAAACCACGGCGAACGCCTGTTTCCAAGAAAGTAAGCCTCATTACCGGCGCGGTACGACGTCCACCACGTGATGCCGAAAATCAGCAACGTGTAAATGGCGAATATGATAAGCAGCATGGAAGCATTCATTTGAATCTCATTTTATATAAATAACTTTGGGTAATAAATTTTCTATGTATGATAATGCAACAACCCCGGCATGGCGCTCTTTTCAATGTTGCCGATAGACACATTATGCCGTAGCGCCGTTGCTTTAATCGCGTCCTGAAAGTAGTATGCCACCGAGCCTAATAAATGCAGCGGATAGCGTGCATAATCGTAGTACATGATGTTGCTTGTAAAAAAACTATCAAAGTTTTTCTGCAACAAGTCCTGCACGTACTCATGCGTCTGGTGTTGGTGGAGAAAAGTTGTGAACGAAGCCAGAAAGCGGTTCGGGAAAGGTTTGCGGTAAACCTGTTCCAATATTTCATCGTTGCCAAGCCGGCTGTGCGCACAAAAAGCATGATGTAAATCCTGCGGTAGCCGGCGTTTCAGAAAGTCGGCTATGAAACGCTTGCCGAGCGCCGCGCCGCTACCCTCGTCGCCAAGAATAAAGCCGCACGGCGACACGGTGTCGGTAATTTGCCTGCCGTCGTAGAAACAGGAATTAGAGCCTGTGCCGAGAATACCTGCCATGCCCGGAGCTGTTCCGCAAAGCGCACGCGCCGCGCCCAACAAATCGGTATAGGCTTCGGCAACGGCTGATGGGAATAGCTCTTCGCAGCATTGTTTCATCAATGCCGCTTTGTCGGGCGACGCCACGCCTGCGCCATAGAAATAAATACGCTGCACCGTACAAGCCAATTGTGCCTGTACATGTTGCAATTCCGCCGTAATACCCGCTTTATCCATGTAGAATGGGTTAATGCCTGCCGTGAGCAAATGGCGTACATGGCGGCGTCCGTCGGTGATGCACCATGCTGTTTTCGTTGACCCGCTGTCGGCTATTAACGTCATTGTTGCCGGTTGATAGTCACCAATCCTTCGGGCAGGTTAGTGGTAATTATTTTCCGCTTGTGGTCAACGGTTGTGATGAGGTCTTCATGAAAAGGTATCAGCATTTCCTGTTCGCCGCACTGAATTTGCAGGCATGGATTGCCGGGGATGTCAAAGAAACCGGTTACTGCGCCGAGTTGTCCGGCATGTTCATCTATCACCTCGTAAGCGAGGACGGAAATATCGGCAACCGGCGTTTCACTTTTCGCCATGCGCCCTTCGCCTTTCTCCATAATAGTTTTTCCTACAAGTTCCTGCGCCAGCATTTCCGTTTCCATATCGTCGAAAACAACGAGGGCGCGATGTGTTCCGCGTGTTTCAAAGCGTTTAAAATAAAAAGGAACCGCGTATCCATCAATTTTGATAAATACCGGTTCTGATACATTTATTTCTCTCGGCGCGTCGGGACAAAGCCTGATAAGGAGTTCGCCGTGTGCGCCGAATGTTTTGAGAATATCGGCAAAGGGCAACGCCATGGCAACCTCAACGTTATTCGGCAGGTGTTTCTGCAGCAGGCGCAGGCGTTTCAGCGTTTTCAGCGGCTTCGGCAGCTTCAGCCTCCGCTTGGGCTTCCGCTTCTTTCAATGCTTGTTCGCTTTTCTTTTGCGCTACGGCAGCCGCTTTGGCTTCTTTTATTTTCAATTCGGCTTCTTTGCGGGCTTTCACTTCGTCGCGACCGGCTTGTACCAATTGATTCTGCTTGGCTTGCACCTTGCTGTCTTTTTCCTGAATCCATGCTTCCCATTTGGCAATGGCTGCTTCTTCGGTCAGCGCACCTTTTTTTACGCCTTCGAGCAGGTGTTTTTTCAACAACACACCTTTATATGATAAGACACGCCGAATGGTTTCGGTAGGTTGCGCACCTTTGTTGAGCCATTCAAGCGCTTTGTCGCCATCAAGGTCGATGGTGGCGGGATTGGTGTTAGGGTTGTAAGTGCCGATGCGTTCAATGAAACGACCATCGCGCGGAGCGTGGCTGTCGGCTACCACAATGTGGAAATAAGCAAAGTTTTTCTTGCCGTGACGGGCTAAACGAATTTTTACTGACATATTTTTAATTTAAGTTAATAATTTCCTACTCAACTTCCTCATCTTCTCGAGAAGAGGTGCACAAAGGTAGGTATTTTTTTTTAATCTGCAATATTTTTTTGCATTTTTTTCTTTTTTTGTACAAAAACGTCCTCTCTGTTATGGCGGGCTTTACCCCGCCATTCCTTGATAATCAATGTGTGTTTTTTTAGCAGATTTCTCGGCAAGCTCGAAATGGCGGGGCTGTTTGGACAGCCTCTACCGAGTATCCCTATCGGGATGTGACATTGGGTATTCATTTTAATTATAAATAAAAAATAGACAGTGATGCCAATTTATTACATTGTGTTTCAAAATATTTTTGTAATTTTGCAGTGAAATAAAAATGAATATTTTTTGCTTATGATATAAAAATAGTTAACATACATAGTATAAGACATATATAAAAGCGTTAGCTTTTTGTTCTTGTTGCATAAATTCCACAATATAGCCCTGAAAAGGGTTAATCATATCAAGAATAAGTTAGTGAACGCCGCAGATAGCGGCGTGGAATAACTTATCGGATATGACAGGTCGTGGAAAACCTTTGCAACAGATAAGGTTATTTCCACGCTTTTTTTATGCTTAAGATTGAATAAAAAATAGTTAAATTAAAAATCAAAATATTTATGACCCAGTTTTTTAAATTTTGGAAACAGTACGCTAATTACAGCGGAAGAACAATGGAGACCGGAGACCATTTCAAAAACGGGGCGAGTCCGAAAAGCCTGATGAGTAGGGGAAACTTTAATTTATTTGCCATTTTTGTTTTATTGGTAAGCGTTTTTGCGTTTAGTTCGTGCGGAGAAAGCGAAGAATATCTCGTTCCGCTTACCACTCCTACCAACTTAAAGACTACACAAGTAGATAATGGCATCAAAATTTCGTGGGATAAATCCGATGGTAGTGAAGTTTACTATGACATAGTAAAAAGCAGTGATAAATCGGATTTAGAAAATCTTGATTATGGTGATTATTATCGCCATGTCAATGGACTTTATTTTAGCTATTATATCTATGAACTTTATTATATTGATGAAAATCCTGATTCCGGTAATAATTATTACAGAGTGTAGGCATCTGGTAAAGACTCTCAGGGTTGGGGAACTACTGATTGGAGCGAAATTGTATCCTATTTTTACGTTGAAGCAGGCGGAGGAACAAACAGCGGGTTGTATATGGGAGTAATTGGTTTCAATAGCGGTTTAACAACAAAACCTATCAGTTTGTTGAACTCAAGTACCAGATACGACTTCACGAATTTTGTCAATGGTATGACTTCCCAAAACGGCACGGTACTGTATTATGCCGTTGATAATGCTATCGACGCATTGGTAGCAGCTACTTTGCCTACTGATTTGGTTAATGTGGCGATAATTACCTTTACCGACGGGCTTGACCAAGGGTCGCACATGCTTAATCAGACTTACCAAGGGGACAATGCCGCTTACCTTACCGCTGTAAACAATCGTATACGCACAGTAAAGATACAGGGGAAGCCCATTTCTGCCTATTCTATTGGCATCAAAGGAAATGATGTTTCGGACGAAACGCAGTTTATGGCAAACCTTCAGAGCCTTGCCAACACTGCCGCCAATGCAACAAAGGTAACCAGTATGACAGAAGTAAATGCCAAGTTTCAGGAAATTGCCGCTTCGCTCTACAACGAAAGTTCGACACAAAGCATAAGTCTGAAAATTCCGGGACAGGCAAACGAAACAAAAATACGTTTTACTTTTGATAATGTTAGCAATGCTGCAAATTCAACGATTTATATCGAAGGTACTTATTCATTTGCAGACAAGTCGCTTAAAAACGTAACATACAGCGGTTGCAGCAGTTCGAGCGGAGCAACGATAGCCGGTACGGTTGATGGAATTTTTGTAACCTACACGTTTGCGGATATAAAAGAAACTTCGGGCGCAGCATTGCCCACCGATAATATTCAGCAATGGAGCTACATCTCTTCTACAAGTCAGTGGCAGATAAACTCCGAGTTTACGCCCGACGGAAATACCCAAACCATCATTGACCGCAAGAGCGCTGTCATTATACTGGTGTTGGACTGCAGCAGTTCGTTGGGCAGTGAGTTCAGCACTATGCAGAGCAACGCCAACGCTTTTATTTATACAATGGCAGATGGTGCGCAGTAGCATTGGGATATATATTTCAAATAGTTACAGTATTAAGTGGCATCCGAAAGGATGCCGCTTTTTTTTGTCATCCGTTGATGCGCAGATTCTGCCTATAAGTGTTCAAAATCTTGCCACAAACCCAATTCCCCTATTTGTTCACCGTTATTCTACGGTTACCGATTTGGCGAGGTTGCGTGGCTGGTCAACATTGTGTCCTTTGATGACGGCAATGTGGTAAGCCAGTAATTGTAAAGGAATGGAAGCCACGAGCGGCACAAGACATTCTTCCGTTTCGGGGATTTCAATGCAGTAGTCCGAAATGCTTTTTACCATTTGGTCGCCTTCAGTAACAATGGCTATAACCTTTCCTTTGCGTGCTTTTATTTCCTGAATATTGCTCGCTATTTTTTCGTAAGTGCCTTTGTTGGTGGCAATCACTACTACCGGCATTTCGTTATCAATAAGTGCAATCGGTCCATGCTTCATTTCGGCTGCGGGATAGCCTTCGGCATGAATGTAGGATATTTCTTTCAGTTTCAACGCTCCTTCGAGCGCTACCGGAAAATTATATCCGCGTCCCATATAAATAAAGTTGCGGGCGTATGTAAATATTTTGGCAAAATCTTTAATATAGTCGTTCAGTTGTAAGGTTTTTTTCATTTTGTTCGGAATGTCGTTCAGCGCTTTCACCAATGTCAGGAATCGTTCTTCGGAGATAGTGGCTTTTTCGCGGGCGATGTTCAGCGCCATGAGGATAAGCACTGTGATTTGCGCCGAAAACGCTTTGGTGCTTGCTACGCCGATTTCGGGACCTACATGGGTGTACGAGCCGGCGTCGGTGAGGCGCGGGATAGACGAGCCTACCACGTTGCATATACCGTAAAGAAATGCGCCTTGCTGCTTAGCCATTTGCGCGGCGGCAAGCGTGTCGGCAGTTTCGCCCGATTGCGAAATCACAATCACAATGTCGTCTTTGTAAAGTATTGATTTACGGTAACGAAATTCCGACGAATATTCTACCGTTACAGGTATGCGGCACAATTCTTCAATCAGGTACATTGCCACCTGCCCTGCATGCCACGATGTGCCGCAGGCGCTGATAATAATGCGGCGCGCTTTCAGAAATTTCTCTTTATTGTCAATGATGCCCGACAAGGCTACATTGTTCGCTTCAAGGTTGATGCGACCACTCATACAGGTACGTAGCGTGGCAGGTTGTTCAAATATTTCTTTCAGCATGAAATGCGGATACCCTCCTTTTTCCAATTCGCTCAGTTGCAAACTCAGGCGTTGGATTTGCGGGCTTTTTTCCACATTGCTGATTGATACGATTTTCACACCTTCATGACGGCGGATAACGGCAATTTCGTTATCGTCCAAATAAATTACTTGGTTGGTATATTCCACAATCGGCGTAGCGTCCGACGCCAAAAAATATTCGTCATTGCCGATGCCCACCACCAGCGGACTGCTTTTGCGGGCGGCAATAATCCTGTCGGGATTTCCTTTTTCCAAAATGGCTATGGCGTATGCGCCTACTACTTGGCTTAACGCCATTTGCACTGCCGTAACAAGGTCGGTATTGTGAATTGTTTTCAAATATTCAATGAACTGAACCAGCACTTCCGTATCCGTGCTGCTGACGAACTTGTAGTCGTGTTTCATCAGTTCGGCTTTCAGTATCGCATAATTTTCGATAATACCGTTATGAATGAGCGCTAAATTCTCCGATTGCGAATAGTGCGGATGCGCATTGACATCATTCGGCTCGCCGTGCGTAGCCCAGCGTGTATGGGCAATGCCTAACGTACCCGACACGTCCTTATCCTTTACATATTGCTCAAGGTCAGACACCTTTCCCTTTGCTTTATACACATACAACTCGTTGTTCGGGTTGATAAGCGCTATGCCGGCGCTGTCGTAACCGCGATATTCCAGCCGTTGCAGCCCTTTCATCAGTATCGAATAGGCGTCTCGATTTCCGATATATCCAATAATTCCACACATACACTTATTATTAATTAAAGTTTTGCAAAAGTTAGGTTTTTAGCATTTATACTATTATACCGTTTTAAATTGTCTGAGAAAACGGACGTCGTTTTCAAAATAATGGCGCAAGTCGCGTACCTGCCATTTCAGCATAGCGATGCGTTCAATGCCCATACCGAATGCGAATCCCGTATATTTTTTACTGTCGATGCCCGACGCTTCCAATACGTTCGGGTCAACCATGCCGCAACCCATAATTTCGAGCCATCCCGTGTGCTTGCAAATATTGCATCCTTTGCCTTTGCAGATGTTACAACTCACATCTACTTCGGCGCTTGGCTCGGTAAACGGAAAATACGACGGACGCAGTCTGATTTGCACATCAACTCCGAAAAATTCGCGGGCGAAATAAAGAATGGACTGTTTCATATCGGCAAACGATACATTCTCATCTATGTATAATCCTTCTATCTGATGGAAAATGCAGTGCGCCCGAGCTGAAATGGCTTCGTTGCGGAATACGCGCCCCGGACAAATCACACGGATAGGAGGCTTGCCATGCTCCATTGTACGCACTTGCACCGAACTTGTGTGTGTGCGCAATAGCACCGGATTGTCGCCTGTGGTTACGAAAAACGTATCCTGCATATCGCGCGCCGGATGTTCGGGCGGGAAATTTAATGCGCCAAATACATGGTAGTCATCTTCTATTTCAGCGCCTTCGGCTATGGCATAGCCTAATGTTTTAAAAATATCAATAATCTCATTTCGCACAATAGACAACGGATGCCGCGCTCCCAAAGCTACCGGTTCGCCGGGCATGGATGCGTCCAATGCAGGCGAAAAATTGCCGCTACCTTCCAAGTTCTCACGCAATACATTGATTTTTTCGATGGCAAGATTTTTTAGCGTATTCAGTTTTTGACCAAATTGCCGCTTCTCTTCGGCTGCCACTTGTTTAAATTCATCAAACAATAGCGTGATGCTTCCTTTTTTCCCCAGCAAACGTACCCGTAAGGCTTCTATTTCGTCATTGCTTTTGGCAGCCAGACTTTCCACCTCGGCAAGCAAACGGTTTATTTTTTCGTGCATGAGTAAATTATTTTTTTACCGGTTTAACGCTTAAAATAATGACGTCTTTTACAGGACGGTCGCCTGCATCGGTGGCAGTTGCCGCTATTTTGTCAATGACGTCAAATCCGCTGATGGTTTCGCCAAAAACCGTATAAGCGCCGTCCAACTGGGCGCAGGATGCCGGATTTTCAACAATATAAAACTGCGACCCCGACGATTCTCGTTTCGGATTTACATGGTCGCCCGTGCGTGCGGCGGCAAGCGCGCCTTTTTTATGCTTCAACTGCGGCAATATCTCGGCTGGTATATTATAGCCGGGACCGCCTGTGCCGTAACGAGCATTGGGCTTCGGATTTTTCGATTGCGGGTCGCCCGTTTGAATCATAAAACCCCGAATGACACGGTGGAAAATAATGCCATCGTAGAACCCTTCGGCGGCTAATTTCACGAAGTTATCGCGGTGCAGAGGCGTTTCTTTATACAGCTTCACCGTAATAATTCCTTCACTCGTTTCGATAGCCAAAATCGGCTCGTCAACAGCCGTCGTGGCTGACGTAGGCGCAATAGCAGTTTTTTTGGGTTGTGGATTGCTGCCACAACTCGGCAATGATGATGCAAAAATCAATGACGCACAAAATAAGCCTTTCATATTTATTTTCATTTTACAGTAATTTTTTATACTTTTGAAGTTTATTTACATGGCAAATGTAGGCAATTTTTATGAATATACAAACAAAAATGCGTAAATTTGAAAAATGAAAAGAACGTTAGTGCTTATTCTGTTCCTTTATATGTGTCTTTCGGCATCTTCTCAGCGTGTAGGATTGGTGCTGAGCGGGGGCGGTGCAAAAGGACTGATACATATCGGTGTAATCAAAGCCCTTGAAGAAAATGGGATACCTATTGATTATGTATCCGGTACGTCCATAGGCGCTATTATAGGTTCGCTGTATGCCATAGGTTATACACCCGATGATATGATTGCGCTCATACAATCCGAAGATTTTGCAGCGTGGTATAAAAGGTATATAACAGATAAAGACCAAACGTATCTGTTTCGCAGCGAGCCGCGACCGGAAATGTTCAGCATGTGGTTTAACATTGACAAAAGTGGGGTTAAACCGGTGTTGCCCACAAGTTTCATACCTTCATACCAAATGGACATTGCCGTATTGCAACTATACTCGGCTGCCGACGCTGCTTCGCGATATAATTTCGACAGCCTGATGATACCGTTTCGTTGTGTAGCATCCGATATTACTACAAAAAAACCGTATGTAGCACGCAACGGGAATCTTGGCACAGCCGTGCGGGCGTCTATGTCATATCCTTTTTATTTTAAGGGTGTTAAAATGGACTCTACCGTACTTTTCGACGGCGGATTCTACAACAACTTTCCGTGGGATGTGATGGAGCAGGACTTCAACCCTGATTTTATCATTGGGGTAAAAGTGAGCAGTAATCCCCAAAGTCCTAAGGAAGACGACGTTTTTATGCTGATAGAAAACATGCTGATGTTTGAAACAAACTATGACCTGCCTGAAGACAAGGGGTTTATGATAGAGGCGCATCTGAATGACGTATCGCTGCTCGATTTCGATAAGGTGCAGCAGCTTGTAACGCTGGGCTACGAACGTGCTATGGCGCAAATGGATGCTATAAAACAACGTTTCGGCGAACGGCGCATAACAGTTGGCGAATTGCAAGAAAAACGCGATGCTTTCCGCCTGAAAATGCCGGAATTGCGATTCAAAAATATCAAATTCTCAGGAGACATCACCATTCAACAAGATAATTTCTTAGACCGTATGCTGCGTGGAGACAAGTATAACGTTATGAATTTCAAACAACTCAAACGGAATTATTTCAAAGCGGTGGCTTCAAAAAACGTAAATATTTTCTTTCCCCAAGCGGTGTATGTGGATACCGCCGGATTGTTTGATTTGCATGTAAGGGTTACGCCTGCGGCGCAATTCAAGATTTCGCTGGGCGGTAATATATCGTCGTCGTCGCTCAACCAATTGTATGCGGGATTAGAATGGCATATCTTCGGCAATAACATGCAGTTGGCGTATGCCAATATCAACGTGGGGCATTTCTTCACCGGCGGACAAATAGGATGGCGCGGCTATGTTGACGTCCATCCGTTGTATTTTTATGAAATAGAAGGAAATATGCTGCTCTATGATTATTACACCGGTATTCAGAATATTCCATTATTTGACAAGCTGCCCAGCTATTTGCAGGAAGTAGATACGTATGGTCGGTTCAATCTTGGCGCTCCGCTATCCGACTCGAAAAATCTAACTGTAAAACTTGGCGTTTCGGTAGGAACAAATCGTGCCAGTTATTTTGAAAAAGGAAATTTTACGTCACGAGATACCGCTGACAAAACGGTGTTCCGCTATTGTTCGCCGCAATTCATTATTGAACGAAACACCCTTAATTTTAACCAATACGCTTATCATGGTAAAAAACAACATATAAGCATACGTTATGTATCGGGGACGGAAATACACAATACCGGCAATCTGTCGCAATATACCAGTTTTGAAAAGAAAGTTTCCCACCAATGGATTACGGCGCGGCTGTTAGGAGAACAGTATATTACGTTTGGCGACCATTTTTCATTGGGTACTTACTTTGACGCCGCCGCATCTATATCCAACGAAATAAAATTCAGCGATTATTTTTCAACGATGTTGACAATGCCGGTCTTTGCCCCTACGCCGCATAGCAATTCGGTTTTTCTACCAAACTACCGCTCCAATTTTTTTGTCGGAGCTGGGTTGATGCCTATTTTTCGTATTACGACCAACACCATGTTGAAAATGGGAGGCTATATATTCCAGCCGTATCAACATATTTCTTCTATAAATAATGATAAAGTAGTTTTTGAAGAACCTTTGACTTACCGTTCTTACATAGCCACAGGCGCTTTGGTATGGCACACCGGCGTAGGTCCGCTAAGTTTTTCGGCAAATTACTACAGTCATGCCGATAATCCATGGTATTTTCAATTAAATTTCGGATATTTACTGTTTAACAAAAAAGGGCTTGATTATTAATGTTGAAAATTTATAAAATGATTTATGATACTTCCTTCAATAACCTTTAATTTTATTTAATATGGCACATCCTTTAAAACGATTAGTCGGCGAAACGGCAATATACGGACTGAGCACAATGCTTGCGCGGGTCTTGAATTTCCTGTTTGTTCCTATTTATACCCGCATGTTGACCACGTCCGATTACGGCATCGCTACCGAATTTTTATCGTACATCGCCATCCTGCAAGTATTGCTTACTATGGGCATGGAAACAGGATGCCTTCGTTATGCAAACAAAAGCGACAAACCGCGCAAAGTGTTTTCAACGGCGCTGAGTTTTATGTCGCTGGTATCTTTGCTGTTTTTTGCGCTTTCGGCGTTTTGGTCTGACGGCATTGCGCTATGGCTGGGTTACCACAACTACGGTATGTGCATCATTTATCTCGGCGGTATTCTGGCGATTGATAGTTTTACCGCCATTTTGTTTGCGCGTCTGCGGTTTGAATATCATGCGTTAAAATTCGCAATCATCAAATCTGTGAAAATAGCCTCCGAGTTAGGCTTTAATCTGCTGCTTTTCTTTGCTGCGCCAACTTATTTTGCCGCGCACCCTGAGTCGTGGTTACTGCATTTTGTATCGGCAACGCCCGATTTCAGTTATATTTTGTTTGCTATTTTCATGAGTTGCCTCGTATCGCTCGTGCTGTTTATTCCTGACTTATTGAAAATAAAATTCGTATTCGACAAAAGCCTGTGGCGTCAAATGATGGTCTATTCCATTCCATTGATGATTGCCGGATTGCCGGGCGTCGCCAATGATTTTATCGACCGTATATTATTCCGCTATCTTTTGCCTGCCGATATGTCGTGGCAGTCGCAACTCGGTATTTTTCAGGCAGGAGTGAAAATTTCCGTCCTTATGTCGTTATTCATACAAATGTTTCGCTACGCTGCTGAGCCTTATTTCTTTGCCGGTGAAAAAAATAAACAAGCGCCCATGCACTTCGCCATTGTGATGCACTATTTTACTGCATTTTGTATGACTATCTTCCTTTTTGTGATGTTTTATATAGATGCAATAGGGCTATTATTGGGCAAAGATTTCAGAACAGGACTCGACATTGTGCCTATTATGTTAGGCGCATACGTGCTGTTGGGTATGTCGTTCAATTTATCCATGTGGTATAAACTGTCCGGCAAAACACAATATGCCGTTTACATCACTTCGGCAGGACTGTTAGTTACACTTTTTGTTAATATTATTTTTATGCCGTCCTACGGTTACTATGCTGCTGCATGGGGGCATCTGCTCAGCTACCTTGTGATGGTGATACTCAGCGCATGGATGGGCGCAAAATATTATCCGATACCTTACAACTGGTCGAAGTTATGGGCTTATGTGTCGGTGGCTGCCGCGTTGTTTTTCTTCAGCCGATGGCTTAATATGCAAATATTGTGGGTAAAATGGTTGGTGAACGGCGTACTGCTGTTGGCTTATGTAACGTTCTGGCTTCGTTATGAAAAAGTAAATCCCTTGCGGCTATTAAAAAAAGAATCTAAAGAATTAAATAAATATGATACAAGTAAAAATTATTAACCAATCGCCGTTTGAATTACCGGCTTATGCCACGGCGTCTTCCGCAGGCATGGACTTGCGGGCTAACTTGAGCGAACCGCTGACACTGAAGCCCTTGCAACGCGCCATGATTCCTACAGGGTTGTTTATTGAACTGCCGCAAGGCTATGAAGCTCAGATTCGCCCGCGAAGCGGATTAGCGGCAAAACACGGCATTACATGCCTCAATTCGCCCGGCACTATTGATGCGGACTATCGAGGCGAAATTAAAGTGATAGTCGTAAATATTTCCGACAGTGATTTTATATTAAATCCGTCCGAAAGAATTGCACAAATGATTGTTAGCCAACATGAAACAGTGGAATGGAACCCAGTTGAAGCGCTTGCCGAAAGCGAACGCGGTGCGGGAGGTTTTGGCTCAACAGGCGTAAAATAGAAAAAGATTACTTAAATTTGCATAATGATTATAATACATTCGATAAAACATCTGCAAGAATTGACAGAAATTGTCAGAAAAAAAGACAAGACCATAGGATTTGTACCTACAATGGGTGCATTGCATCAAGGGCATTTGTCATTAGTAAAAACATCCATGCAGCAATGCGACTATACAATCGTAAGCATCTTTGTGAACCCCACTCAATTTGAGAACTCTTCGGATTTTAAAAATTATCCGCGCACACAAGAAGCCGACACTGCCTTATTGTATGAGGTCGGCGTTGATTTCGTATTTATCCCTTCCGAAAAAGAAATTTACCCGACGCCCGGCATTCGTACGTTCCGTTTCGGCAAAATCGGCGCTATCATGGAAGGCGCTTACCGTCCGGGGCATTTCAACGGCGTGGCGCAAGTGGTGAGCCGTTTGTTCGATATTGTACAGCCTGATATGGCGTTTTTCGGCGAAAAAGACTATCAACAACTTGTCATTATCAAACAATTAGTGAAACAAATGGATTTGCCTGTCGAAATTGAGTCGTGTCCCATTGTGCGGGAAAGCGACGGGCTTGCCATGAGTTCGCGCAACCGATTGCTTACCACTGAACAGCGGGCGCATGCCCCTCTTATTGCCCGCACGCTTTTCGAAGCCGGTGATAAGATAAAAAAAATGAGTATAAATACGCTGAAAGAATGGGTAGCACAAACTATTGACGCTGACCCTTATTTGAAAACCGAATATGTGGAAGTAGTGAATGCTGTAACTTTACACCCCTTGAAAAGACCAACAGAGGCTGATATTATGCAATTGTGTGTGGCTGTGTATGCCGATCCAATACGACTAATTGACAACATAAGATTAGATAAGATATGCAAATCGAAATATTAAAATCAAAATTACACCGTGTAGCCATTACGGAAGCAAACCTGCATTACATAGGCAGTATCACTATTGATGAAGACCTTATGGATGCGGCTAACTTACTGGAACATGAAAAAGTAACCATTGCCGACATCAACAACGGCGAACGCTTCGATACGTATGTAATAAAAGGCAAACGCGGCAGCGGAACAATAGGCATCAACGGTGCGGCGGCGCATAAAGTAAACGTCGGCGATTTGGTTATTATCATGTCCTATGCGTCAATGACGCCCGAAGAAGCGCGAGTATTTAAACCGTCGGTCATATTTCCCGATTCGCAGACAAATAAAATACTGCCATAACATGAATGTTGTATGAACAAGCCTATCAACAAAAAAAGAATCTTACAAGTCGGTAAATATTTGCTATTGTTGGCTGTAGCTGCCGGATTGCTTTATATTTCATTTAAAGATATAAAATGGAGCGACCTGCAAGACAGTTTGCGGCAAACCAATTATTGGTGGATAGCCGCTTCGATGGTAGTGGGTTATGCCGCATTTTTGTTTCGCGCACGGCGGTGGCAATTTCTCTTCGAACCGTTGGGCTATAAACCTTCATTCAAACACACGTATGACGCTGTGATGCTTACTTATCTCGCGAATTTCGCCATGCCGCGTTTCGGCGAAATAGCACGTTGCGGCGCATTGCAGAAAACCGACAAAATTCCTTTTGAATCTTCGTTAGGCACGGTTGTGCTGGAACGTACATTCGATATGGTATGCCTTATCATCATTACCGTAGTGGTAGTGTTTTTCCGAATCGACATGTTCAAAGAACTACTCGCGAAAACATGGACGCAACCGACGTCCGCAACCCATACAGGCATCAGTTATGGAATATATATTATCGTAGTAGTAATCCTTGTTTTGGCTATCGCAACGTTTATTTTCCGTCATAAAATCAAACAGTGGAAAATTACGCAAAAACTAAAAACGATAGGCAGTAATTTGGTAAACGGACTGAAATCGGGATTCCGGTTGCAGCAGCGCGGAAAATTCTTCTTCTACACCGTTTTGATATGGATAGCCTATTGGCTGCAATCCTACACGGTAGTGAAAGCCATGCCCGACACGCAATTCCTCAGTGGAGTGGACACGTTGTTCCTGATGATTGTCGGCGGACTGGGATGGGTCGTACCGGTGCAAGGAGGCATAGGCGCTTATCACTTTCTCATATCCCAAGCCTTGTTGCTGTACGGTATAGACAAAGGCGTGGTGTTCGCCACTATTTCGCACGAAACGCAAGCGTTGATAATGATTCTATTTGGCTTTATATCTTTTGCATCCGTCATGTTGCAATCAAAACGCAATGCCCATGGCTAAAACAAAAACAGCCTATTTCTGCCAACATTGCGGCTATGAGTCGGCAAAGTGGCTTGGACGTTGCTCGAGTTGCGGAACGTGGAACTCATTGGTCGAAGAAACCGTAACAAAAGAAACGACGACAGTCGCACACCCTTCGTTCAAAACGGCTAATGCCGTGCCGCAACGAATTGATGAAATTAATTTTGAAACCGAACCGCGCATCCTATTAGGCAGCGCCGAAATAGACCGGTTGCTGGGCGGCGGCATGGTGCGGGGTTCGCTGGTGCTTATCGGCGGAGAACCCGGCATCGGAAAATCAACGTTGAGCCTGCAACTTGCCCTTCACCGCACACAACTCAAGACCCTTTATGTGTCGGGCGAAGAAAGCGTGCAGCAGATTAAACTGCGAGCCGAACGGTTGGGCGGGCGCGGCGACAACTGTTATATTTTAAGCGAAACCCTGCTCGAAAATATTCTCACACAAGCACAATCGCTGCAACCCGACTTAATGGTCGTCGATTCCATTCAAACGCTCTACACGTCGCGCATCGAATCAAGCGCGGGCAGCATATCTCAAATTCGTGAATGTACCGCTTTGCTGCTGCAATATGCAAAAGAGACAAGCGTACCGATATTTATCATCGGACACATCACAAAAGACGGCAACATTGCAGGTCCGAAAGTATTGGAACATATTGTCGATGTGGTATTCCAGTTTGAAGGCGACGGCAACCATGCTTACCGCCTCTTGCGCAGCATCAAAAACCGTTTCGGCGCAACGTCGGAAATCGGGATTTTTGAAATGCGGGATTCAGGGCTGCGTGAAGTGAGCAACCCGTCCGAAATCCTCATCACACAACACGACGAAGCCTTGAGCGGCATTGCTGTAGCGGCAATACTTGACGGGGCGCGTCCGTTCCTGATAGAAACACAGTCGTTGGTAAGCACTGCCGCCTACGGTACGCCGCAACGCTCCACTACAGGTTTCGACGTGCGGCGCATGAACATGTTGCTGGCAGTACTTGAGAAACGCGCAGGTTTTAAATTAGCCGTCAAAGACGTATTTCTGAATATGGCAGGCGGACTCAAAGTTGTTGATCCGGCGGTTGACCTTGCGGTAGTGGCGGCAATTCTGTCCTCTAATTTCGATGTAGCCGTATCGTCGCGCTATGCTTTTGCGGCAGAAGTGGGGCTGAGCGGCGAAATCCGCCCCATAGCCCGCGTCGAACAACGCATTGCCGAAGCCGAAAAATTAGGTTTTACAAAAATATTCGTTTCGAAATTCCATAAAGGATTGACGCCGGCAAAGAAAATAGAAGTGGTTCAGGTTGGTAAAATCGAAGCATTGACTCAACAAATCTTTAAATCTTTTTAATTTGATTATCAATAAATTGATGATTTTCAAAAGCGCATATTTGCAAAAAAAATTGGCACTATCAAAAAAAAAACGTACATTTGCCGTCCCAAATGCGGAAGTAGCTCAGTTGGTAGAGCACGACCTTGCCAAGGTCGGGGTCGCGAGTTCGAGCCTCGTTTTCCGCTCCAACAAAAGAGCCTCTTGTAGTTCATGAGGTCTTTTTTTTGTCAGTATCTTGCTCGGGTGATGGAATAGGTAGACATGCAAGACTTAAAATCTTGTGGACAGTAATGTCCGTACGGGTTCAATTCCCGTCCCGAGTACTTCTAAATTAATCAGACGAAAATAAGATTTTTCTTAATGTGTATTTGCTGAAAGCGGGGCTGGCGAAGGTGAATGAAGGACTGGAGTTTAAGTATAAAGAGAATTTTTTAGCGATATGAAACATAAAAATTATGCATACTAAATTCATTATTTATGGAAAATAACAAACCCAATTTGTTTATAATTGATGACATAACAAATAGTTATAATAGGTTTTTACTTGAATTAGATTCTGTAATATCATTAATTAACAAAGATTCAGGACAAATACAATTAAAATCATATTATATGTATGGATATGCCATATTTGAAAACACTTTACTTGATACATATAAACAGATTCTTACTTCTTTTCCTGAAAGGATTAAATCAGAAGCGCCAATCATCAATTTTTCGAATAAACTAAATGAATTCAGTCTTTTAGGTGCAGTCATTGAAGAAATAGTAGCAGATTTTTCTATGGGTCTAACTTATGGAAATATTGATAAGGTTTTTAATAGATTGGGTATAGCATTAGATATCTCACAGAAGTCAATATCCAAATCAAATTTATCGGATGCAAAGAAATTGCGTAATAATATTACTCATGACAGAACAATTGACGAGATAGTTACGGTAGAAATATTGAATAAGCACTTAATCAACTTGAAAAAAATACTTCAAGAATTACAAAACCAAATAGAGTGCAAATATAAAGATTACACTAAAGATAAATTACGTAAAGATGCTTGGAAATGGGTAATGGGAACATCTTCTCTTCTGGTATATGAAGAACACTGGAAATTAGACAATAATGGCAATATGATATGTTACAACTTCGACTATTTAGAAAAAACTGTGGGAATTTTATCTTCATCTGAAAAACACATATTAATGTTGTATTTAGTAAATTATTCAACACTGAACGAAAAACAATTCTCTATAAAACAGTTACTTCCAACAGTGAGTATTAACAATAAAAATAGGATTGCCTTTATTACGGAACTTTTTAACAAATATCCTCTATTATTACAATAAAAATGAATGGTAAAAAGAAAATCATAATTATGCCTCAACAAAAACACTCCCTATATTTCGGCAAAAAAGAAAAAGTCCTCAATTACGCTTGTCAAACTTATCAACTATCGCGCCCCAACAAAGTCGGCGCGGTAATGGCATTGATTAGAGAATGTCAGCCCAAAACCATTGAAGAATGTCAGCAATCCTATTTTAGGAGGCATTCCTACGGAATGCCGGTTACTTGTCGACAAAACATTTCTACCGAGCGATGCAAACCTACGGTTTGCAAAGAGCG
>JAITPN010000019.1 GCA_031289415.1 Prevotellaceae bacterium
GATTGATTCAGAACAAAATAAACAAACGTCCCAGAAAAAAACTCTGTTTTCATACGCTTTCTAAAATTTTTTACGCATCTTTGTTCTGATTTTTGTCGCATTTAGAAGTTGAATCTGCACTTTGTACTTTGAATAAAACGACATTATGCGTATAGTAAATACATAATTGAATTTCGCTCTTATTCTTGGCTATAGCGAAATCTGGTAATTTTCAAAAAAGTGTTCGAGATTAACTAAGAACCCATAGCCACAGCAATACCCATCCCGAATGAATTAATCTCAGGACCTTCCCCTTTTTTGAACATGGAAAACGGCTGGTAGTATCCGAAAATGTTAAAAGGCGCTATGCCTATACGCATAACCATGCGAAAGTTTAACGGGAGGAGATTTATGCCTTTATATTTTATTTTTCTCACGCCATCCTGTGTTTGTACTTCTACTTGCGACCTAGAATACAATTTTATCAAGCCCTCTACGCCTCCTTGTATAAAAAACACATTATGCCGGCTTATCTTAGCCTGATATTCAAATATCAATGGTATGGTTGCGTAATACACATGCAGTTTACTGTCTTTATACGCTCTATTTTCTACATCGGGTACAAAGCGGGTTATTCCGTCGTCGCAATTTTGCAGACCTTTGTTTCCTTTAAAATGGAAACGCGTCCAATCAAATCCCCAGCCGGTGGCAATCAGCCAATGGTGATTCAAGGGAACACTGAAATCCACTACATTCAACAAGAGAGAATACGAATTGCCGTAGTTTAGCACCACATTTTCGTTATTCAGTCCGTTCAAGTCGGAAAATGCAAAACCCAATCCGCTCCAATGCGCATCAACCGGACGATGTTTTTTATCCGAATGATGTTTCTTCCATGTAAAAATAAAATTGTAGGACGCCCCGTCATGAAAAACGGTGTTTGGCTCGTCTGCCGCCGTCGAATCTTTAACGGTTACGGCTTCTTTGTGGTCATTGTTTTCCTGAGCGGAAACAGAGATTGCAAACCAAACGGTGCAAATGCTTAAAAATAAATACTTTTTCATACTGTTATAATTTTATTTGTTTGTCGTTTACTGTGATAAATAAATCTTTTAACTTGTTTAATTCATTGTTCAATTTATCCGGCGGAAATGTCCCGAAGATATATACCAATGTTATTAGCTGCGATTTATTGGTAAACAAAATATAGGCGTATTCCGAAGAATTTGGCATTTTCACATAATAATATCCGGTCTCGAATTGTCCGTCTTTCATTGATTCCATCAGGGTTTCGCGATAGCTCATTTTGATTTCATTTGCTATTACATTGACAAGCGCGGTATCGGCAGGAAAAATCAAACTTTTATAACGGCTTATTTTTGTATGACTGCCCAATACCGCTTTACCTAAATCAATGAATGTTGATCCTTTTCGTTTGCCGTAATTTCGAAAAATATTTTCCACATTGTGTTGGGCTTCGGCACATATACAGGCAAATATAAAGCCCGACAAAACGATTATTTTTTTAAATGTATTCATACTATTTTTTTTTAGTTATTCATAATAATATCCAATATTCCAATTTGAGCGGAACACGCCTCTTTGTTTCCGTCCGACACATTTGCCAAGCTTCTCGAGGCTTCCTGTTGAATCAATTCCATATCCGTACATTTCTTTCCGTCAATATACGCTACAGAGGTGTTGGGCAATGTATTTTCTGTATGCAGAAACGACCACAGGCAGAAAAACAGCAATAAGCAAGCGGCGGCAAGGCTCGTCCAACGCAGCAATATGCGCATTTTCTTGGGCGCAGTTACCGTGATTTTTTGTTTTTCCTGCCTCCTTTCGGATGTGAAATATTGAAAAATAGATTTATATACACCATACGCTTCCGGCACATTTTCTTGTTGAAAATAGTCCCTCAATTCTTGCTCTTCTTCCAAGGAAGTCAATCCCTCGAAATACTTATCAATCAATTCTCCGATAGTATAATTCCGTATCATATTTTTTATTTTTTAAATTCATAATTCATTACTTTTATCAACTGTTCCCGTACTGTTTTTCGCGCCCTCGACAGATTGACTGCTACTGCGCTAACTTGCGTCCCTGTAATTTCGGCTATTTCCTGCAGTTCGTAATCTTCTATATCGCGCATTTGAATAATTATCCGCTGTAATTTGGGCAGTTGTTTCACAATTTCTTTCACCACAACAACCGTATCTTCTCTTTCCACTTTCAAATAAGGCGTTTCGTTATTAGCCCCTATATAAATATCCGTAACCTCCGTATGCTCTTTTGCTGTTCTTAACCGGTCGATGCAAATATTTTTAGTAATCTGCATGGCAAATGCACCGCGATTGGAAACAGCTTCTAATTGATTTCGGACGTTCCACAGACGAAGCAGCGTTTCCTGCACCGCATCTTCGGCGTCTTTTTCGTTTTGCAACCATTTCAAAGCCGTTCGAAAAAGCGTTTGCCGAAGTGGAACTATATCCGATTTAAACCATTCTATTTGCATATCTACCATAATGACGAAACAAAGGGACAAATATAACATCAAAAAATCATTTTTTAGCCCCCAACTACAATTTCAACAAGATATTATTCTGATTTATTGCCCCCTATAAATTAATGCAAAAAAACATCTTGCACAATCATAAAAAAGAATCTACCTTTGCCCGCGCATTGGTTCTTGATACCACATTTGGAGTGTGGTTAGAGATTAAAAGGGAATATCGTGAAAATCGGTAACAGTTCCCGCTGCTGTAAGTTCCTGCCTCTTCGGAGGTAAAAATGTTTTAACATTCTTAATCCACTGTCCGCGCTACGCGGATGGGAAGGTGGTTAAAGCAGGAATAAGTCAGAAGACCTGCCCTTGCAAAACGTAACGGATTTTGCAGCCTACGGCGAATGGGCAAAAATCAACTACAAAGGGCTTCTCTTTTATACCCATCCCCTGTTGCAGCTGTAAAATTCACTTTTGATTTAATTTGACTTACAGCAATAATGAGTAATTTGTCGTTTCAACATAGCGTATCCGTATTCCTGCTTTGGCTTGTACAAGCGTCGTTGCTTTGTGCGCAGCACCGGACGGAGCGCACCGCCGACGCCGCTGCGCCCGACAGCCTGCGCTACCTGAATGAAGTGATTGTTTCAGGACGTCGGTTAGCGCGCGACGTCGTTCCCGCGCAAACCCTGTCGGGAAAGGCGCTGCAACGCCTTTCGGCACATTCGGTTGCCGACGCTATCCGCTACTTCGCCGGCGTGCAGATTAAGGACTACGGCGGCGTGGGCGGACTGAAAACCGTCAACATCCGCAGCTTGGGGACGCACCACGTGGGCGTATTCTACGACGGCGTCCAGCTGGGCAACGCACAAAACGGACAGATTGACCTCGGACGGTTTTCGCTCGATAACATGGAAGCCGTGTCGCTATACAACGGACAGAAAAGCGGCGCACTGCAACCCGCGCGCGATTTTGCCTCGGCGAATACGGTGTACCTGACCTCGCGAAAGCCTGTATTCGACGGCAACAAACGAGATAACTTCGCCGCCACATTCAAAACCGGTTCGTTTGACCTCATGAACCCGTCGGCGATGTGGGAGCGGCGGTGGAGCAGCCGCATCAGCAGCGCTGCCAACGCGGAATACATGTACACGTCGGGGAAATACAAATTCCGCTACGCGAAGAAAGACGGCTACGATACGACCGAAGTACGCCGCAACGGCGACGTCGGCATGCTCCGCACCGAAGCCACATTGTTTGGAACGCTCCGCAACGGCGACTGGAGGGCGAAAGCGTATGGCTACCATTCGGAGCGCGGCTATCCGGGCGCGGCGGTGCGCGAAGAGCCGGGGCGGTTCGTCCATCAAGACAGGCAGTGGGACGACAACCTCTTTGTGCAAACCTCGCTCCGCAAGCAATTCTCGCCTTTCTACGGACTTTTGCTGAACGGAAAATACGCCTACGACTACCTGCACTACCGCTCCGACCCGCGCCTCGACGTGTCCACGATGTACGTCGAGAACCGCTACCGGCAGCAGGAGGCATACGTTTCGGCGGCGCACGAATTTACGCTTTCCGGCTGGTGGAACGTGTCGGCAGCCTCCGATTTTCAATACAACACCCTCGCTGCCGACCTCACGGATTTCGTATATCCCACGCGCTATACGCTCTTGACAGCCGCCGCCACGTCGCTGCACGTTGCCGCGTGGAGCGTGCAGGCAAGCGTGCTGCACACCTGCGTGAACGACGACACACGCACGGCAAGCAGCGCGGCGGGCGGCAAAAGCGCGTTCACGCCTACCCTTGCGGCATCGTACAAGCCGTGGCGGGCAACGGATTTCAGCATCCGCACGTTCTACAAACGGATATTCCGCCTGCCTACATTCAACGACCTTTACTACACGTTTATCGGAAATAAACAGCTGAAACCCGAATATACGACGCAATACAACGCCGGAGCGGCATATTCGCACCATTTCAAAACCGGCGCGCTGCAACGGCTCGACGTGCAGGCAGACGTTTACTACAACGAGGTGGAGAATAAAATTGTAGCCATGCCCACCGACAACCAGTTCCGCTGGACAATGCTCAACTTCGGCTACGTAGAGATACGCGGCATCGACGCATCGGTGCACGCGCAGTGGCAAGCGGGGGCGGTGCACGCCGGTACGCGCGCGGCGTACACCTACCAGCGGGCGCAGGACTTCACGCTGCCTGCCGATGCGTGGTACGGCGGACAAATCCCCTACATCCCCCGCCACAGCGGCGCTGCCACCATCAGCGGAGAGTATAAACGATGGACGCTGCACTACAGTTTCATCTACACCGGCGAGCGCTACGACTCGCGCGCCAACATCGCCGAAAATTATTTCCAACCGTGGTACACGCACGACGCGGCGGCATCGTGGCGGGTGAAACTGTATGGAACGATGATAAAAATTACGACCGAAATCAACAATATTTTTAACCAGAGTTATGAAGTCGTACGGCGTTATCCGATGCCGGGCGCAAACGTCAAACTCATTATACACGCAACGTTATGATAAAACAAACGTTTTTTACATTCGCCGCCGCCCTGAGCCTCGCCGCGTGCCGCACCGACGAGCCGCCGCTTTTGCCCACGACCACCGCCGTAGCCGGCAGCGGCGGCGGCGCGGTGCAAGGCTTCTACCTGCTCAACGAAGGCAACATGGGCAGCAACAAAGCGTCGCTCGACTATTTCGACTATGCGACGGGCGTTTACAGCAAAAACATTTTCCCGTCGCGCAACCCGCATGTAGCAAACGAACTCGGCGACGTGGGCAACGACATTCGGATATACGGCGGCAAGCTCTACGCCGTGGTCAACTGCTCGCACTTGGTGGAGGTGATGGACGTGCGCACCGCCGTGCACATCGCCGCCGTCAGCGTTCCCAACTGCCGCTATGCGGCGTTCCACGAGGGCTACGCCTACGTCAGCTCATACGCCGGACCGGTGCAGATTGACCCGAACGCGCGGCTGGGCTACGTTGCCAAAATCGACACCGCTACGCTGCGCGTGGTCGACACCTGCGTCGTGGGCTATCAGCCCGAAGAGATGGCGGTGCGCGGCAACACGCTCTACGTCGCCAATTCGGGCGGCTACCGCGCGCCGGCGTACGACCGCACGGTATCGGTCATCGACCTTGCCACGTTTGCGGAGATAAAGAAAATCGACGTAGGCGTCAACCTCCACCGGATGAAGAAGGACAGCGACGGCAACCTCTGGGTATCGTCGCGCGGCGACTACTACGGCGTGCCGTCGAGCCTCTACGTCATCGACGCCGCCGACCGCGTAGCCAAGCGCCTTCCGCTGGCGGCAAGCAACATGGCGCTCGCCGGCGACTCCTTATATATATACAGCACGGAATGGGATTATGCGGCGAACGAGCAGACGGTTACCTACGCCATCGTAAACACCAAAACGCAAAGCATCGCATCGCACCATTTTATTACCGACGGCACGGCGCAGCGCATCGCCGTGCCTTACGGCATTGCCGTAAACCCCGACACGCGGGAGATTTTTATTACCGACGCCAAAGACTACGTTACGCCCGGCACGCTCTACTGCTTCTCGCCCGCCGGCGCGCTGCGCTGGGAGGTCGTAGCGGGCGACATCCCCGCGCATATTGTCTTCCATCATAAAAATTTTTAAAATAAACATGACGATGCGGAAAGAAATCACGGCACGGGGGGCGTCCCCTATGGGAAAAGGATGTATCCTTACGGGACGAGGATGTATCCTCACGGGAAAAGGATGTATCCTCACGGGACGAGGATGTATCCTCACGGGAAAAGGATGTATCCTCACGGGACGAGGATGTATCCTCACGGGACGAGGATGTATCCTCACGGGAAAAGGATGTATCCTCACGGGAAAAGGATATATCCTCACGGGACGAGGATGTATCCTCACGGGACGTGGAACAGTGTTTTTTGTAAAATAAATATACGTAATTAAAAAATATAAGACGAAATGAATACAAGAAGTATCAAAACAATGTTGATGGCGGCAAGCTTTTTGGCGGCGGCGTGCGGTGAGGATACGCACGCCGACCCGACGGCGCCGCCTGCGATTGCGCTCGACAGCGAGTCGGGTATTTACAGCGTAAAGGCGGGGCGCACGCTCAGGCTTGCGCCGGTGGTAACCCGCGCCGTGAACCCCTCCTACCGGTGGACGACGACGGCGGACGGCACGGAGCTGGGGCGCACCGCCGTTTACGAGTTTACGGCTGCCGATGCGGGGCAGTATTACCTGACGTTTACCGTCGCCGCCGACAACGGCACGGCGGCGAAAGACTTGCGGATAGACGTGGCGGCGGGGGGTTGCACCGCGCCCGAAAGCGCGTACTACCGCCCGAAGACGGCGGCGAGCGCGGCGGCGTGCAACCGTGTGTATGAGTTTCTGCCTGCGCCCGGTCAGTTTGTGAACGAGGGCTACGCCGCGGCTACGGCAGACGAGGCGGCGGCGTATGCCGAAAGCCGTCTCGCGGCGGGCGCGTACGTGTCGCTCGGCGGCTTCGGGGGGTATGTAACGGTGGGCTTCGACCACAGCATCGACAACGCCACCGGCGGCGACGGCTACGATTTTGCCGTCCGCGGCAACGCTTTCGAGGGAAGCTCCGAGCCGGGCATCGTATGGGTGATGCAGGACGCGGACGGCGACGGGTTGCCCAACGATACGTGGTACGAACTCAAAGGCTCGGAGGCTGGCAACGCGGCAACGCGGCGGCAGTATGCCGTAACGTACTACCGTCCGGCGGGCAACCGCCAGCATGTGGCATGGACAGACAGCGACGGCAACGCCGGTACGGTGGACGTCAACAATTACCACACGCAGCCGTCGTACTACCCCCAGTGGGTGGCTGCCGGCAGCTATACGCTGCACGGTACGGCGCTCGCGCCGCGCAACGAGCCGGTAACCGTCAATCCCGAATACTGGCTCAACCGCGCCTACGACTGGGGGTATGCCGATAATTTCGGCGCAGACTTAGACCTGCATCTCGCGGCGACCGGCGTCGGCGGATACACCGGTTTTAAAATCGAAAACGCCGTGAACCCCGACGGCTCTCCGGCAGCGTTGCTGTATATCGACTTCGTAAAAGTGCAGACCGGCGTGAACGCCAAATCGGGCTGGATGGGCGAACTAAGCACGGAGGTGATGGGGGTGATGGATTTGAAATGAAAAGTGAAGCGTGATGTGTGAAGAGTTAAGCGTTAAGCGTGAAGTGTTAAGCGTGAAGAGTTAAGGTGTGAAGAGTTAAGTTGTCTTATTTTTCATTTCATATCTCACCCTTAACCCTTAACACATAACCCTTAACACCTTAACACTTCACGCTTAACTCTTAACTCTTAACACATAACCCTTAACACTTAACACTTAACACTTAACTCTTAACTCTTAACACTTAACTTAATACACTAAAAATGCCGTCCGAAGGAACGGCGCGGTGCAAGTCCGCAACGATATATTATGTATAAAATTAAATTTTTGAAGACCTGCTCACGCAGGCACGCCTTGTTGGGATTTAGGAAAACAACAGGCATCATGCTCACGACCGCCTTGCTCTACGCCGGGCTGGCAAGCTGCTCGTACGACGACGGCGAATTGTGGAACAGCATCACCGACCTCGAACAACGAGTCGAAACGCTGGAAGAAACCGTTACCCGCTTGAACGCGGACGTCGGCGCGATGCAAAGCCTCGTCAATGCGCTGCACGGCGGGCACGTCATCACCCGCGTCGAAGAAACCGCCGACGGCTACGCCCTCACGTTCAGCGACGGCAACACCATCGCCGTCCGCCACGGCACGGCGGGCGCCGACGCTCCCGCGATAGGAGTAGGCGAATTCGAGGGCGTTTACTACTGGACGCTTACCACCGGCGGCAACACCGCTTGGCTGACCGGTGCGCAGGGCGAAAAGCTGCCGGTAGCGGGCGGCGGCGTAACGCCGGTCATCGCCGTAGACGCCGACGGCTACTGGACGGTGAACGGCGCGCGGGTTGCCGACGCGCACGGCGCGCCCATAAAAGCCGCGGGCGAAGCAGGCGACTCGTTCTTCAGCAGCGTGGCGCACGACGACCTCGCCGTAACCTTGACGCTGAAAAACGGCTCGACCCTCGTCGTACCCAAAGCAGGCAGCCTCACGCTCACGGTAGCGGGCGGCGATGCGCTGTACATCCAATGCGGCAGCACCGAAACATACGCCGTAACGCAAAGCGGCGTAGAAACCATCTCCATATCCAAGCCCGACGGCTGGAAAGCAAGCATCAGCAACGGCAAACTTATGGTAACAGCGCCTCCAGCAGCCAATGCCTACGCCGAACGAACAGGTACGATTTCTATCGTAGCCGTAGGTAAAAATACGACGATAATTAAAAATATCACCGTCAGCGCCCGCGACTACAACTATGTCATCGACTTTGAAAATGCAGCCGATTACCTTGCCGGACCCACGTCGTACGGCGAAAACCTGTACGACGACTCGTACGCCGGCTACGACGACCCCAGCGGCTTGCTGATGATGATTAACGAATCGTACGGCAGCCGTGTGTTTTGGAACGGCGGCGTTGCCGTTTCGCAGTGGAACGACATGACGGACGGGCAATACACCAACCAATGCAGCGTGTACTACCGCGACCCCACCACCGGCAACGGCGGCTGCCAAGGCTCGCGCACGTTTGCCGTAGGCTTCGGCTACAACGACCCGGTGTATATGGGCGACACCCGCTCCGCCATATCGTTCTACGACAACGAGACGGAATGTGTGTTCGACCATTTCTACGTAGCCAACAGCACATACGCCTACCTGTCGATGACGACCGGCGACTGGGCAGCCAAACAATTCAGCTATGCCGACCACGACTGGTTTAAACTCGTCATCGAAGGTTTTGATAAACACGACGTATCGACCGGCACGCTCGACGTGTATCTGGCAGACTTCCGCGAGCCTCACTCTCCGGGCATCGCCGCCGACTGGATGCGCGTAGATTTATCGCCGCTGGGCAGCGTATCGACCCTTAAATTCGATTTGCAAAGCAGCGACACCGGCGCGTACGGCATGAACACCCCCGCCTACTTCTGCTTCGACAATCTGGCGGTGCGGCTGGCAACGCTCCCTTAACCGCCTTTTTTGTTTTTTAGCATGTCCTTAACGATTCCGGACATGTCCGGAATGATTTCGGGCATGTCCGGAATGATTTTGGGCATGTCGGGAGGTGAAAATATAAAAAATGGTTGTATATTTGTATGCTTATTATATAAGGAATAAATACAAATTATTATGCTACACATAGGATGTCATTTATCATTATCAAAAGGGTATGCGGCAATGGGCAACGAGGCTTTGCGCATTGGGGCTGATACGTTTCAGTTTTTCACGCGCAACCCCCGCGGAGGCGATGCAAAGGAAATAGCGCCGCAGGACGCCGCCGCGTTAAAGGATTTGACGGAGGGGCACGATTTTGCGCCGCTGCTGGCTCATGCGTCCTACACGCTGAACCTCTGCTCAGCCGACGCCGGCATACGGACTTTTGCCCGCGAGATGATGGCGGACGATTTGCGCCGCTTGGAACGCCTGCCGTGCAAGTTGTATAATTTTCACCCCGGCAGCCATGTGGGGCAGGGCGCAGCGCAAGGAATACGGTTTATTGCCGACGCGCTGAACCGGACGCTCACGGCTGAGCAAACGGTGGTCGTATTGCTCGAAACCATGTCGGGAAAAGGGAGCGAAGTGGGCAGCGCGTTTGAAGAGTTGAAGGCGGTGTTAGACCTCGTGGAGCTGCCGGAGAAGATGGGCGTGTGCTTGGATACATGCCACGTACACGCCGCAGGCTACGATATTGTAAACGACCTCGACGGCGTGTTGACGCAGTTTGATAAGTTGGTCGGGCTGGAACGCTTGAGGTCGGTTCATTTAAATGATAATAAAATGACTTTCGGAAGCCGCAAAGACCGACACGAGGCGCTGGGCAAAGGGTCTATCGGGCTTGATGCGCTGGTGCGGATTATCAATCATCCGTCGCTGAAGCATTTGCCGTTTTTGCTTGAAACGCCTCATGAGGATTTGGAGGGCTATGCCGAAGAAATCCGAATGATGCGGGAGCGGTTTTTAGGGTAACTCGACGTTTTTCATGGCACTGTATGCGCTGAGGTGGTCCGGCTCAAAGTGTTCGATGAACGAGAAGCGTTCGTTGTTCCATGCCTGTCCGCGGGTGATGTAAATGGCGGCTGACTGTTCAAACGCGCTGTCGCGTTGCGCATCAAGCAGTAGAAGGTATCCTACGACAATGTGTCCTGCCATTTCGACAAGGCGGCGCGCGTGGAAGTCAATATATTCCGTGTCGTTTTTTTCGCTCACCAAGGCTACGGCTTTTTCGTATTGCGCCGTCATGGCAATCAGTAGTTTTTTCAACTGTTCGTGTTCGCCTTTTACAGGTGTTTTTTCGTATTGGCGGATATGGTTCAGGTATGCGCCTGTGGTTACGCCGCGTATAGCCGCCACAACCTGCAGCTGCGATGTGCCTTCGTATATGGGAAGAATCCGCGCGTCGCGGTAGAGGCGTTCTACGGCGTATTCTTTCATGAAGCCCGAACCGCCGTGTATTTGCAAGGCATCGTAGGCGTTTTGGTTGGCATATTCGCTGGCAAGGAGCTTGAGCAAAGGCGTGTACATGTCAGCCAATTTTTGATATTCTCTTGATTCCGTACGTTCTTCGGGCGTTAGTTTACGGTCTTCGGCAATGTAGTTATAGGCTTTGTAGACGTCGACGAAGCGCGTTGTTTCGTACAATAAGGCGCGCGAAGCTTGTAGTTTTGCTTTGATTACAGCGAGCAGTTCGTATACGGCGGGGAAGTCTACAATGGTTTTTCCAAACTGCGCCCGCTCGTGGGCATATTTCACCGATTCGCGGTAAGCCGCTTCAGACAGTCCTACCGATTGCGCTCCTACGCCCAGCCTCGCGCCGTTCATCAACGACATTACGTATTTTATCAATCCCATTTTGCGGTCGCCGATAAGCTTGGCGGGCGCGTTGGCGAACACGAGTTCGCACGTGGGCGAGCCTTTTATGCCGAGTTTGTTTTCGATGCGGCGCACCCGTACGCCGCCGCACGCTTTGTCGTATACAAAGTACGACAGCCCGCGCGCATCCGTCGTTCCGTCTTCGGAACGCGCCAAGACTAATTTAATTTCGGCGTCGCCGTTGGTGATGAAGCGTTTCACGCCGTTGAGCAGCCATGTGTTTTTTTGCGCGTTCCATTCGGCGCGGAGCATCACAGCCTGCAAGTCGCTGCCGGCGTCCGGCTCGGTTAAGTCCATGGAGCAGGTGTCGCCTTTATTGATGCGGGGTAAAAATTCCTGCTGAATCTCTTTCGATGCAAATTCATGAATGGTTTCGGCGCAGTCCTGCAAGCCCCAGATGTTTGCAAAGCCTGCGTCGGCGCGGCTTACAATTTCGGCAGCCATCACGTAAGGCACCATGGAGAAGTTCAATCCGCCGTATTCGCGCGGCAGCGACATGCCGTACAATCCTGCCTGTACCAGCGCGTCGTGGTTGCGCTGCGTTCCGGCGGCATATTTTACGCGCCCGTCGTGTACTTCAGGTCCGTCGTGGTCAACGCTTTCGGCGTTAGGCGCAATAATTTCGCCGCTAATTTCACCAAGCACTTCAAGTACTTTATTATAACTGTCGAGTGCATCATCAACGTCAAACGGCGCATAGTCATATTTACCTTTGTCGGCAAAGCCTTTTTCTTTCAGTTCTACAATTTTGCGCATCAACGGATGCTGTAGCTGGAATTGGATGTCGGTATTGTCAGTATAAAAATTCATTGTTGTAGGTATTTATTTGCTATTGTTTTTATATGCTTTAATTATTTTCGGAATCACTTCGTTGACGTCGCCTATGATGGCGTAGTCGGCAAGTTGGTTGATGGGCGCGTTGGCGTCGGTGTTAATGGAAATAACGATAGCCGATTGATCCATGCCTGCCGTATGCTGGATTTGTCCCGAAATGCCGCAGGCGATGTATAGTTTGGGGCGCACGGTAACGCCGGTTTGCCCCACTTGCCGCGCATGGTCGGCAAGCCCTGCGTCAACGGCAGCGCGCGAAGCGCCTACTTCCGCGCCGAGTATGGCTGCAAGGTCGAAAAGCTGTTTGAAGTTTTCTTTGCTGCCCATGCCGTAGCCTCCGGCTACAACCACAGACGCACCTTTAATATCAATCTTGCGTTCTTCGATGTGCCGCTCAATGATGCGCACGGCAAAATCGGCATCATTCAAGTATTTTTGTACTTCTATGTTTTTGATTTCGCCTTTTACCGGATAAGGGAGCGGCTCTTTTTTCATCACGCCTTCACGGACGGTAGCCATTTGCGGCTTGTTGTCGGGGTTAATAATGGTGGCAATAATGTTGCCGCCGAAAGCCGGACGAATCTGGTATAGCAGGTTCGTGTAGCTATTGCCCTTCGTGTCGGTGTGGTCGCCGATTTCGAGGCTTGTACAATCAGCCGTCAACCCGCTTTTCAACGCGCTGGATACGCGAGGTGCAAGGTCGCGCCCTACGCTTGTAGCGCCGAACAGCGCAATTTGCGGGGCTACTTCTTTAATCAGTCCTACGGTAATTGCCGCATGAGGCAATGTACGGAAGGGTTCGAGGCGTTCGTCGTCAGCAAGGTAGACAATTTCTGCGCCGTAGTTCATCAGTTCTTTTTCGACGCCCGAAAGATTATGCCCGATAGCAAGCGCTTCTACCTTACAGCCAAGTTGTGCCGCCAAACTGCGTCCTTTTGTAAGCAATTCAAGACTCACGTCGGCTACTTTTCCGCCTTCCAATTCGCAATATACAAAGATATTATTCATTATTAAGTAATTAAATGATTAATTAGGTCGTTATGAGTATTATTTTTTATTATCCAATGGTGTGATTTGCCATTAATTCTTTCACTAACGCTTCAATATCGGTGCCGGAAGCGGTAAGTTTTTTTACTTCTTTTGCTTGAAATACAATATTTTCAATTTTCTTCACTTTTGTTGGCGAGCCTGACAATCCAAACTCTTTTTCGTTGCCGCCGACGTCAGCCACGCCCCATTCGGGAATTTGCAAGTAGGGTACGTTTTTCAGTTCCGTATCGTAATCATTGCCCGATTCCTGCGTCTCGGTCAAGGTTTTAGCATGTTTATATTTCAGCAATTGTTTGACGTGCCTCGGACGACATTCAGGCGCAGAAGCATGTACGGTAATCACCACCGGTAAAGACGAAACGACGGTTTCCACCCCTCGTTCCAATCTGCGTTTTACGACGATTTCTTTTCCGTCATACGACGTAATATCTTCGGCGTAGGTAATTTGCGGCAAATTGAGTTTTTCAGCCACTTGCGGACCTACTTGTGCCGTATCGCCGTCAATCGCCTGCCTGCCTGCGATAATAATGTCGGGTTGCATTTTGCGCAAAGCCTGCGACAAGGCATAGGACGTAGCCAGCGTATCAGCGCCGGCAAACTTACGGTCGGTAAGCAGCACGCCGCCGTCAGCGCCTCGGAACAACCCTTCGCGGATAATATCGGCAGCGCGACCGGGTCCCATCGTCAACAGATGTATCGTAGCGCCGGGTGTACGGTCTTTCAACCGCAACGCTTGTTCCAGTGCATTCAGATCTTCGGGGTTAAAAATTGCCGGAAGGGCGGCGCGGTTTACCGTTCCGTCTTCTTTCATAGCATTTTTTCCTACATTGCGTGTGTCGGGCACTTGCTTTGCCAACACAACAATTTTTAAACTCTTATTCATTTGTTTTGCAATATTTAATTTTTACGCTTGGGCTGTATTGTTGCCAAAAGTCATAGGAATGACAGGCGCACCACCCTCGTTTAATTTAATTTTTCCATGTGTACTTTCATATTTTGAAACATTATCCTGCAATGCGCCCAGCAAGCGTTTGGCGTGTTCGGGCGTGAGAATAATGCGGCTTTGCACTTTTGCTTTGGTTACACCCGGCATAAGGCGTACAAAATCAAGTACAAATTCGCTGTGCGAATGTGATATTACAGCAAGATTGGCATACGTGCCTTGCGCCATGTCTTCGCTTAATTCAATGTTAATTTCGTTAGTTTTGTTTTGTTGTGACATTTTTAGTCCTCCTTTTATTTATGTTTTACGGCTATTGTATCAATTTCAACCAGCGCACCCATGGGCAGTTTTCCTACCTGAAACGCTATCCGTGCCGGATAAGGCGCTGCGTAGAACGAAGCATACACTTCATTCATATCGGCAAAATCATTCATATCAGCCAGCAACACAGTTGATTTAACCACATCGCTAACGGCATAGTTCGCTTCCGCCAATATTGCCCTGACGTTTTCGAGGCATTGGCGGGTCTGCTCTTTCACGCCTCCTTCCGGGAATTTGCCGATTTCGGGAACAATGGGTAACTGTCCTGAAATATACAACACACCGTTGGATTCCACCGCCTGACTGTAAGGTCCTACGGCTTTCGGAGCATTTTGAGTAGAAATAATCTGCTTCATAAAAATCATTTTTCGGGATGCAAAGGTAGAGATTTTTTTTCATATTACGTTTTTTTATTACCTTTGTAGCCCGTTTTATAATGACATGAAATACGTAGATAATTGTATATTAGCATTTAAGAGTTTATCATCGGGTAAGCATATATTTACGTTTGACATAGGCGATGCGTTCTTTGATTCATTTGAAAACTCTGAAATAGAGCATGGTAACTTTTCCGTAGAGGTAATTTTGGAAAAACGGGCTGCTCTGTTGGAGTTTTTTATAAAAATCAATGGCAATGTAAAAGTAGCATGCGACCGTTGCCTTGATGAACTTGAACTGCCTGTAAATTACGAAGGTCGGTTATTGGTAAAATTCAGCCATGTGCAGGATGACGCCGATGACGCCGATGACGCCGACGACGTAATAATAATAGAACCGACAGAAAATGAGATTGATTTATCGCAATTTTTGTATGACAGCATAAATGTAAGCCTGCCCATGCAACGAGTGCATCCCGAAGACCAATGCAATAAAGAAATGATTGAAAAACTGAATGAATTACGAATTAAAAACTAATAATTATGGCACATCCGAAACACCGAATCTCCAAACAGCGCCGAGACAAGCGCAGAACGCATGATAAAGTCGAAGCTCCGACGTTGACCAACTGTTCCAATTGCGGCTCAGCGGTCTTGTATCACCGCGTATGTCCCGAATGTGGATACTACCGTGGGCGTCTGATGATAGAAAAAGCTACGGCTTAACGCTAAAACCATTGTCCTATGATACGAATAGGAATTGACGCCATGGGGGGCGATTTTGCCCCAAAAAATGTGGTAATGGGCGCTATACAAGCGTTTGCTCGCATTCAGTCGAAAACGCGCCTTGTCTTATTTGGCGACAAGGCGCAGATTGCTGCGTTATGTGGCGAAGCCGGATTCGACAGCGCCAAGTTCGATATTGTACACACCTCGCAGGTGATTGAAATGAACGACCATCCGGCTAAGGCTTTTCAGCAGAAAACGGATTCGAGCATTACCGTAGGGTTCAGCGCTTTGGCAAAACTTAGGATTGACGGCTTTGCCAGCGCAGGAAGCACAGGCGCAATGCTTGTAGGCGCAATGTACACCGTAAAAGCTATTCCGGGTATCATACGCCCTGCCATTGCCAGCGAAATTCCTTTACTGAACGGCGGCACAGCTACAATCCTTGACGTAGGGCTGAACGTGGACTGCAAACCCGACGTACTGTATCAATACGGACTGCTGGGCGCAATATATGCGCGCCACATGAGGGGGCTTGAAAATCCGCGCGTGGCTTTACTGAACATCGGCGAAGAAGAAGAAAAAGGAAACTTGCAGACGAAAGAAGCGCATAAGTTAATGAAAGACAATATGGATTATCATTTCGTAGGCAACGTGGAAGCGAATCAAATATTTTCGGGCGACATTGCCGACGTGATAGTAACCGACGGCTTTGTGGGCAACGTCGTGCTCAAACAAGCCGAAGCTATCTATCACATGTCGAATGTACAGAAGATAGACAGCGAATATTTCAACCGCTTTAATTACGAATTGTACGGCGGAACGCCGGTGCTGGGCGTCAATGCGCCTGTTATTATAGGTCACGGAGCATCATCGCCGAAAGCTATTGAAAATATGATTTTGCAAACGGAACACGCCGTACAAGTAAGGTTAATAGAAAAAATCACCGAATCATTAGATAAAGAATAATGACAACACCAACTGCAGCCATTACAGGCATTGCCGG
This sequence comes from Prevotellaceae bacterium, assembly GCA_031289415.1. Taxonomy (GTDB): domain Bacteria; phylum Bacteroidota; class Bacteroidia; order Bacteroidales; family UBA932; genus JAIRLC01. The sequence goes on from JAITPN010000019.1 coordinate 16,780, forward strand.
TTATCTGCCGGATTATATCCTCACGAACGAGGAACTTTCACAATTAGTAGAAACATCCGATGAATGGATTATCTCACGTACCGGTATAAAAGAACGGCACATACTTAAAGAGCCACAGACAGGCACGTCGTTTATGGGAGCAAAAGCGGTAGAAGCGCTGTTGCAGAAAACCCATACGAAACCCGAAGAAGTGGACGTCCTTATCTGCTGCACGGTAACACCCGACAAGATTTTTCCCGCTACGGCAAACATTATTTGCGACAAAGTAGGGATTCTGAACGCATGGGGATTCGATATTAATGCGGGATGTTCGGGATTTTTGTTTACGCTCTCCACCGTAGCGAAATTTATCGAAACCGGTAAGTACAAAAAAATTGTGATTGTAGCCGGCGAAAAAATGTCGGCAATCACGGATTATACCGACCGTACGACTTGTCCGCTGTTTGGAGATGCAGCCGTAGCGATGCTCATTGAGCCGAACTACGAAGGACTTGGCTTGCAGGACGAGATTCTGCACGTAGATGGCATCGGGCGTAAATATCTATACCAAAAGGCTGGCGGTTCGGAATATCCGCCGACCGAAGAAACAGTGCGCAACCGCGAACATTATATACATCAAGACGGACAGGCAGTGTTTAAATATGCCGTAAGCCGCATGGCTGACACCGCTGCCGAAATGATGGAAAAACACCAACTCACCGCCGACGATGTAGCCTACCTGATACCGCATCAGGCGAATCTGCGTATCATTGACGCTACCGGAAAGCGCATGGGGCTTTCGGCAGACAAAGTACTCATCAATATTGCGCACTACGGCAATACGTCAGCCGTATCCATTCCGCTGGTGCTGATGGATTACGAAAAACAGTTCAAAAAAGGCGACACTTTGATTTTTGCCGCTTTCGGAGCAGGGTTTACGTGGGGAGCGCAATATTACAAGTGGGCTTACTAACATAAAGTACGGGGGCCCTATAGTTCAAGGGATAGAACGAAAGTTTCCTAAACTTTAAATTCCGGTTCGAGTCCGGGTGGGGCTACATCACTTATAAATACTACAAAATAGGCTGTATATAACGTACACAGCAATCGGATAATTTCAGATTGCTGTTTTATTTTCTGCAAAATCCGCAAAAAATACTTATATTTGCGGTAAAAAGTTTCACAAATATTTCACGGAAAAAGATGGCTACATTTCATGCGGTTGTGCAAAAGCATCTGCTTGCGCGGATTTCCAATCCGCTCGTGTTAATTCAAGGAAATGATTTCAGCTATAATATTTAGATGAGGCATTTTGTAATTATTACAATATTTATGCTTTTTTGGCATACCCTGCGATACATGCAGTTTTGGCTTTTTCGCATAAAAGTCGTATATTTGCACGAATGATTTCCATTGATAACATAACTGTAGAATTCGGCGGGTTCACGTTGTTCAACGACGTGTCGTTTGCAATCAATCCGCGCGACCGTATCGGGCTGGTGGGCAAAAACGGCGCGGGAAAATCAACGCTGCTGAAAATTTTAATAGGACTGCAAACGCCTACGGCTGGGCATGTAGCCATTCCGCAGGATTACACGGTCGGATATTTGCCTCAACAAATGTCGGTAACCGACGGAAAAACGGTGCTCAACGAAACGCTCACCGCGTTTGCCCGCCTTCATAGTCTGGAGCAGCATATTGTGCACGTTACGCAACAGCTGTCCGAACGCACCGATTACGAATCGGAGGCTTATCATAAACTTATCGAACAACTCAATGATGCGAACGACCAGTATCACGTGCTCGGCGGAGATAACCAAGAGGGCGAAGCGGAAAAAACCCTGCTGGGTTTGGGCTTTAAACGCAGCGATTTTACACGTCCTACTTCGGAATTTAGCGGGGGTTGGCGCATGCGTATCGAAATGGCGAAGATATTACTCCAACGTCCGAATCTGTTGCTGCTCGACGAACCTACCAACCACCTCGACATTGAAGCTATCCAATGGCTCGAAGATTATTTGAAAGACTATAACGGCGCCGTGGTACTCATCTCGCACGACCGCGCCCTGCTCGACTCCGTAACCAATCGTACCATTGAACTCCTTTTGGGCAAAGCGCACGATTATAAAGTAGCCTATTCAAAATATACGGTACTGCGCCGCGAACGCCGCGAACAACAAATGGCTGCGTACGAAAACCAACAACGGTTGATTGAAAAAACCGAAGATTTCATTGAACGTTTTCGCTATAAAGCTACGAAATCAAACCAAGTGCAGTCGCGCATCAAACAATTAGGGAAAATTGAACGGATTGAAATAGACGACGAAGATAACGCGGCGCTGCATATAAAATTTCCCCCTGCGCCTCGTTCGGGGCAAGTAGTACTACAATCCAAAGAGGTAATGAAACGTTATGGCAGTCATATCATTTTCAGTAATGCCGACATCCACATTGAACGTGGGGAAAAAGTAGCTTTTGTGGGACGAAACGGCGAAGGCAAAACCACGATGCTCCGCATCGTTGCCGACAATCTGCCTTACGAAGCAGGCGAAGTAAAAACAGGACACAATGTTACGATAGGTTATTTTGCGCAAAACCAAGATGAAATAATGAGTACCGACATCACGGTATTCGACACGCTCGACCGTGTAGCGGTAGGCGACATTCGTACAAAACTGCGCGATATACTCGGCGCATTTCTTTTTCGCGGCGACGATGTGCATAAAAAAGTACAGGTGCTCAGCGGCGGCGAACGGTCGCGTTTAGCCATGGCTAAACTCATGTTGCAACCCTACAATTTCCTTGCCCTCGACGAGCCTACCAACCACATGGATATGCGTTCGAAAGACATACTGAAACACGCGTTGGTTGCCTACGACGGCACGCTGCTGGTCGTGTCGCACGACCGTGAATTTTTAGACGGATTGGTGGATAAAATTTATGAATTTCGTGACGGAAAAGTGAAAGAACATCTCGGCGGTATCAACGACTTCATGAAACGCCGGAAACTTGAAAACCTGCACGAAATAGAGAGAAAGCAAAAACAAAAAGCCAACGCCGAACTGCCCGATTCCACCAATAAAACCAATGAAGACCGCCTTGCGAAAAAAGAAGAAGAACGGCGGTTGCGCAAACTAAAAAACGAACTTGCAAAAGTAGAACAAGCCGTCGCCGAACACGAACAACGCCTTGCCGAAATGAACGCCATGCTCGCCAATCCCGAAGCGCATGTCATTGACGACGCTTTTTATGCCGAATATAAACGTGTGAAAAATGCACTCGAACGCAAAATGTATGAATGGGAATTGCTTTCGGAGCAAGCAGAATAAACTTAATATCTCGACTATTGCCCTACCCGTTCGTAAACGGTATCTTCAAAATGCAGGTATCCGTCCGACAGTAGCCATTCGCAAGACCAATTTGACCCTATTCGCGGCATAAAGCTGATTTCGGCAGCCGTAAACGTAAAGTATCCTTCGTCTACTTCTTCGTAAATACCTTGCTGGTTTACCCGCCGCCGGACATATAGATTGCCGTTGTAAAGACTAAATTTTTCAGGATTCTGTCCGTCTTTTTCTACCCATTCTCCCAGAAAGGGACATGCGGGCATGTTGTGCGTCGGTATGTATATCGTGTATCCCAATTGCAGCTTGCCCTCCGACATAATAAGCCATTTGCAGGACGACGACGACCCTTTATCAGGTACGAATTTAACTTCCGAATCGCTATATTCAAATACGCCCTGTTCGATTTCCACGTATTTGCCGAAAGGATTCAATGCGTATTCATAGTAGCGGTTTCCGCTAAAAACAATTTTGTCTTGCTGTAGATTATCTTCTGTCCAATCGCCGGCAAAAGGAGCTGTTTGCACAAAATCTTCACAGCCTGCCGCCGATAGTAAGAGAACTGCCGCCATGCCTGCGACGTAGTGTTGTAGTTTTTTTTTCATATAAAATAATGTTAAATAAAATTCATTTTTAATATTTTTATTGTACGCTGCAGTTAATATTATTCCCCTATTATATTTTCTGCGCTAAAATATTCCAACCATTGCGGGCTTGCTTTGTATGCTGCTAAGTATGAATTAGGCACATACAACTTTGCACCGATTTCTATATTGTGAAAGACATCATAATATCCTAGTGTCACTGCATCCGGGCTACTCCAACTTACGTGCACGGCAGAAAGATTATTACAAAAGTAAAAAGCATCGTTCCCAATACTTGTAACGGAATTAGGAATAGTGACAGTAGTTAAATTACCACAATTCTTAAAAGCACCCACTCCAATACTTGTAACAGAAGCAGGAATGATTACAGTGTTTACATTTTTACAATCGCTAAATGCATGATCCCCAATGCTTATAATACCCTCGCTAATAATAATCAATATAATACTTTCGCGCTGAGTATACCAAGGCACGCCACTATATTGATAATTCGGTATGGGGCACGAGCCGTTAATGATGAGCGTATCGCTTTCGAGTGTCCACGTAAGCGGAATGAATTCCTCATCAACTATATTTTCCGCTCTAAAATAATATTTCACCCATTGCGCACCGGTTTTGTAAGTCGCCAAGGATTCAGTGGGCACATATAGGTACATATCATTTTTTATCCCGAAAAAAACATCATCTCCAAATGTCACTGCATCCGGGCTGCTCCAGTTTACGTGGACAGCAGCAAGATTATAACAAGAGTAAAAAGCGTATCTTCTAATATCTGTAACAGAAGCAGGAATAGTTACAGTGGTTAAGCCATCACAATAGCTAAAAGCATCCTCTCCAATACTTGTAACGGAATTAGGAATAGTGACAGTAGTTAAATTACCACAATTATTAAAAGCTCCCACTCCAATACTTGTAACAGAAGCAGGAATGGTATAATTTCCGCTTTTTCCATTCGGATATTGAAGCAATGTAGTTTTATCTTTATTAAATAATACGCCGTTTTCGGAAGAATAATTTGGATTATCGGCATCTACATTGTTAGCCATTAAGCCATTACAACCATCAAAAACACAATATCCAATACTTGTAACAGTAGCAGGAATGGTTATAGTGGTTAAGCTCGCACAATCATAAAAAGCATAATCTCCAATACTTGTAACGGAATTGGGAATGGTTACAGTGGTTAACTTTTGACAATTGCCAAAAGCGAAACGTCCAATACTTGTAATGCCCTCGTTAATAATAACCGATGTAATACTGCTGCGCTGAGCGTACCAAGGCGTGCCGGCATAATAATCCGGCATGGGGCACGTGCCGCTAATGGTGAGCGTACCGCCTTCGAGCGTCCATGTAAACGAGATAGATTCTCCCGCTATCGAGTTTTCTTTGCTGCAAGACGTCGTTGCTACGCTTGCGGTGGTGGCTATTAAGGCAAAAAATAGTTTAAACTTGTTCATCGTATGTTATATTAAAATTTATATTTATGTATGGAAATAACGCCTACCGATGACCAATAGGTAGCTACCAATTTCCTTACAAAAAAAGGAATCGATGCCATATTTATCAAGAAATTTTCCACAATATTCATCATCTGTATTATTAGCTGCTACAAAGGTATAAAAAATATTTGAATTTTATGCAAGTTTCTTAAATCGGAGGTTCGGGATAGCGTGTCAACAATTCAACGCACCAACACGCCCGACAACTTTTCGAGCCGTTGCTGCCATGCGGCGGTTTTGCTTTTCGGAACAGCTATTTTCAATATACATTCCGTGTCGAATTTTTGTGATATAACATCACATTCCTCCTCTTTCAGCAGTTTCATGATGCTGTTCAAAGCTTCATAAGGAAACGTAAATGTCAGGTATTCCGTTTCCGTTTCGATGATGATTTGCGCATGACTCAACGCATCAGCCGTTGCGCTGCGGTAGGCGTGAATAAGCCCCGGCACGCCTAATTGGATTCCTCCGAAATAACGCACGACCACAACCAACACGTTCGTCAAATCCGACGAAAGCAACTGTCCGAGAATCGGCTTTCCGGCAGTGGACGACGGCTCGCCATCGTCGTTTGCGCGCCACTGTTCGCCATGCAAGCCTATGCGGTAAGCATAGCTATGATGGCGCGCATCAAAATGTTCTTTTTTTAATTGCTGTACATGTTGCTTCGCTTCGGCGGCGTCTTTAATGGGAAAAGCATAGGCTAAAAATTTGCTTCCCTTTTCTTTATATGTGCCGACACAAGGTTCGGCAATAGTTTTATATGTATCATTCTGTCGATTCACAAGTGCAAAAATATATAAAAATACACATTTTTTCAAAAAAATAATTGTGCCGTTAACAAGAATTTATTTATCTTTGCAACTAAATAGTAAGATATGTACGATTTATTAAAAGGAAAACGAGGCTTAATTTTCGGAGCTTTAAACGATAAATCCATTGCTTGGAAAGTAGCGGAACGGGCTTACGAAGAAGGTGCGGAATTCGTACTTACCAACACGCCTGTGTCTATGCGTTTGGGAACGATTAACGAACTTGCGGAAAAATGCCGCACCATTGTCATTCCGGCTGACGCTACCAAAGTGGATGATTTGGAAAATGTAGTCGTCAAAGGAATGGAACACATCGGCGGAAAGTTCGATTTCATTCTTCATTCCATAGGCATGTCGCCCAACGTGCGGAAAGGACACACGTATGACGACCTTGACTATAATCTCCTGCAACAAACGCTCGATATTTCGGCAATATCATTTCATAAGATATTACAAGTATGCCGCAAACTCGACGCTATCAACGACTGGGGTTCGGTGGTAGCGCTGTCGTACGTGGCGGCGCAACGCACGCTGTATGGATACAACGACATGGCGGACGCCAAAGCCATGCTCGAATCCATAGCCCGCAGTTTCGGCTACATTTACGGACGTGAAAAGCGCATCCGCATCAACACCGTGTCGCAATCGCCCACCATAACTACCGCCGGAAGCGGCATCATGGGCTTCGACAATCTGGTTGACTTTGCCGACCGCATGTCGCCGCTGGGCAATGCCAATGCCGCCGAATGTGCCGATTATATCATCACCTTATTTAGTGATTTAACGCGCAAAGTAACCATGCAAAATTTATATCACGACGGTGGATATTCCAACATGGGTATGAGTTTCCGCGCTATGAAAATTTATAATGAAGGACTCGAATACCGCGATGTAAAAACAATAAAAAAACAAAAATCTTAAACATTTTTATTTATGAAAACAAAAAATTTAGTGTACTGCTTATTTGCCGTTTCGCTGCTGACGGCTTGCTGCAAAAACAACCAACAGTTGCCATTGCTGCACAAAACCGCTTTCGATACGGAAGTGGACGGTCAACCGGTGTCGTTATACACGCTGGAAGCGGGCGACATCACGCTGCAAGTTACCAATTATGGATTGCGCGTAGTATCTTTATGGACGCCCGACAAAAACGGAAAGTATGCGGACGTTGCCATCGGATATGAAAATATCGAACGGTATATCCGTGGCGAAGGAGAACGGTTTTTAGGTCCTGTAGTGGGACGCTATGCCAACCGCATTGCGAAAGGCACATTTTCGCTCGACGGCGAAACCTATCATTTACCACTGAACAACAACGGACAAACATTACACGGCGGGCTTACAGGACTCGACCGCGTAGCGTGGAACGTAGACAGCGTGAGCCGCGACGTCATTCACTTTTCATACGTGTCGCCCGACGGCGCAGACGGCTTCCCCGGAACGCTGAGCATCTGGGTGGATTATCTCGTAACTGCCGACAATGAATTTATAATTCTCTATCGGGCAACCACGGATAAACCGACGGTGGTCAATTTGTCTAACCACGCATTCTTCAACCTTAAAGGCGAAAGCAACGGCACGATTGCCGACCATTTGATTCAAATCAATGCCGACTATATTACGCCCATTGACAGCTTGCTGATTCCAACAGGCGAACTGTTATCCGTCGAAGGCACGCCTTTCGATTTCAGAACCGCCACCGGTATCGGGGAGCGCATCAACGCCCCGCATCCGCAACTAAAAAACGGCGCAGGGTATGACCACAACTGGGTGTTGCAGCGCGCTACGGAGAATGATGTAGAACCGGCAGCCACGTTGTACGAAAAAGAAAGCGGAAGAGTATTGGAAGTATATACCGACCAGCCGGGCATACAATTCTACAGCGGCAACTTTTTTGACGGAAAAGCAAACGGCAAATACGGCAAACCGATAGCGTACCGCGAAGCGCTGGCGTTGGAAACCCAAAAGTTTCCCGACAGTCCCAATCATGAAAATTTCCCCAGTACACGGTTAAATCCGGGAGAAGTTTACACACAAATTTGCATTTATAAATTCTCAATATTTAATTAAAATCCGATACAAAAAATATGAAAAAAAATCTAATCATAATAGGTTTGCTTTTTATAAGCAGCAGCGTTTTCGCCCAATGGAAACCGGCAGGCGAAAAAATCAAAACAACGTGGGCTGAAAAAATTGACCCGCAAAACGTATTGCCCGAATATCCGCGTCCGCTGTTGGAACGCACCGAGTGGAAAAATCTCAACGGACTGTGGGATTATGCCATTTTACCCGGAGGACAAGCCGAACCGCATAGTTTCGATGGAAAGATATTAGTACCTTTCGCTGTGGAATCGAGCCTTTCGGGCGTACAAAAAACGGTAGGGAAAAACAATGAATTGTGGTATAAACGCACTTTTACCGTCCCCTCCGCATGGAAAAACAAAAACATCATCCTGCATTTCGGCGCAGTGGATTGGAAAACGGAAATCTATCTCAACGATATAAAAATCGGCAGCCACACGGGCGGATATACGCCGTTCTGTTTCGATATTACTTCGTTTCTGACATCGGGAGAGCAAAAATTGGTGGTGAAAGTTTTTGACCCAACCGATACAGGTTATCAACCGAGAGGAAAACAGGTTAACAAACCGGAAAGTATATGGTACACCGCCGTAACGGGAATTTGGCAAACCGTATGGATTGAGCCTGTAAATGAAAAACACATCGCGTCCGTAAAAACCGTTCCCGATATTGACAAAGGTGTTTTGTCCGTAACCGTAAATGCACAGCATGTCGCACCTTATGATATAGTTGAAGTAAAATTATCCGACGGTGGGAAAATTGTATCGACCATTAAATCGGTAGTGTCCGAAACGTTGGAATTGAATGTCCCCGACGCCAAACTATGGTCGCCCGACGCTCCGTTTCTCTATGATTTGGAAATTAATTTATACAATAAGGGTAAAATAATCGACAAAATAAAAAGCTATTGCGCGATGCGTAAAATATCGACCAAACGCGACAGTAAAGGCATTGTGCGCTTGCAACTCAACAACAAAAATTTGTTCCAATTCGGACCGCTCGACCAAGGTTGGTGGCCCGACGGATTATATACCGCACCCACTGACGAAGCGCTTGCGTTCGACATCATCAAAACAAAAGAATTAGGATTTAACATGATTCGCAAACACGTAAAAGTAGAACCCGCACGCTGGTACACGCATTGCGACCGTTTGGGCATCCTCGTTTGGCAAGATATGCCGAGCGGCGACGGCAGTCCGCAATGGCAACCCGGCAACTATTTTACAGGGTCGGAACTCGTACGCTCGTCCGAATCGGAAGCCAATTATTACAAAGAATGGAAAGAAATCATCGCCTTCCTGCAACCGCATCCTTCGATTGTAGTTTGGGTGCCGTTCAATGAAGCGTGGGGGCAATTCAACACACAGAAAGTAGTGGCATTGACAAAAGAATGTGACCCTTCGCGTCTGGTCAATCCGGCAAGCGGCGGCAACCACTATCGCACCGGCGACATACTCGACTTGCACAATTATCCTGACCCTTCTCTGTATTTATACGATGCCGAAAGACCTACCGTATTGGGCGAATACGGCGGTATCGGATTGGCATGGGAAGGTCATCTCTGGCAACCTGAAAAAAATTGGGGATATGTGCAATTCAAAAATTCAAAGGAAATAACCGACGAATATGTAAAATTTGCCGAAAAGTTGAAGACATTAATAAAAAGCGGATTTTCGGGCGCTGTATATACGCAGACAACCGACGTGGAAGGCGAAGTAAACGGATTGATAACCTACGACCGCAAAGTAATTAAACACGAAGCCGACAGGGTGAAAAAAATCAATACGGAAATCTGCAAATCACTGGAATAACATTTTTTTGAAATATGAAAAAAAGTATCTTATTGGCAGGAATACTCCTGTGCACCATAGCCGCATCAGCCCAATGGAAACCGGCGGGCGACAAAATCAAAACGCGCTGGGCAGAACAAATTGACCCGCAAAACGTGTTGCCCGAATATCCGCGTCCCATCATGGAACGCACCGAGTGGAAAAACCTCAACGGACTGTGGAATTTTGCCATTGCGCCAATAAAACAAACCGAACCCACGGCGTACAATGAAAAAATACTTGTCCCGTTTCCCGTAGAATCAAGCCTTTCGGGCGTGCAGAAAGCGGTCAGCGACACGCAGGAATTGTGGTACAACCGGACGTTTACGATTCCTTCCGCATGGAGAAATAAAAGAATCATACTGCATTTCGGCGCGGTGGACTGGAAAACCGAAGTATTTGTGAACGACGTGCTGATAGGAAGCCATACAGGCGGATATACGCCGTTCAGTTTTGATATTACGCCGTTTCTGAAGTCGGGCGAACAAAAATTAGTAGTAAAAGTGTGGGACCCGACCGACAAATACTACCAACCGAGAGGAAAACAAGTGAGCGAACCGCAAAACATTGTCTACACAGCCGTGTCGGGCATTTGGCAAACGGTATGGATTGAGCCTGTGAACAACACGCATATTGCGTCGCTGAAAACCCTTCCCGATATTGATAAAAGCGCTGTTTCCATTACGGTAAACACAGAAAATGCAACGCCTTACGACTATGTAGAAGTTATATTATCGGACGGCGAAAAAACAGTATCGACCAAAGCTGTAGTGTCAGAAAACATAGAGATAAAAATTCCGGACGCCAAGTTATGGTCGCCCGACGCGCCTTTCCTCTACGACGTGGAAGTCCGGTTATTCAGCAACGGAAAACTGACCGACAAAGTAAAAAGCTACTGCGCCATGCGTAAAATATCAACCAAACGCGACAAAAACGGCATCGTGCGCCTACAACTGAACAACAAAAACCTGTATCATTTCGGACTGCTTGACCAAGGCTGGTGGCCCGACGGTTTATACACCGCCCCCACCGACGAAGCGCTTACATTCGATATTATCAAAACCAAAGAATTTGGCTACAACATGATTCGCAAACACATTAAAGTAGAGCCGGCTCGTTGGTACACGCATTGCGACCGCCTGGGCGTCCTCGTATGGCAGGATATGCCGAGCGGCGACAATCATTGGCAGGCAGCGCGCAGCCTGTATAGGGATTCTAACGTCGAGCATCCGTCCGTGCCGCAAGCCAATTATCTCAAAGAATGGAAAGAAATTATCGACGAACTCTATTCATATCCCTGCATTGTGATGTGGATTCCGTTTAACGAAGGGTGGGGACAATTCAGCACCAAAGAAGTGGCGGAATGGACAAAATCCTACGACCCTTCGCGGATTCTGAACTCCGCCACAGGCGGTCATTTCTACCACGTAGGCGACGTGCTTGACTTGCATAACTATCCTGCGCCCGATATGTTTCTTTACGATGCTGCGCGAACGAACGTGCTGGGAGAGTATGGCGGTATCGGGTTTGTGGTAAAAGAACACCTTTGGCAACCCGACGAAAACTTCGGTTATGTAGAATTTAAAACAGCCAAAGAAACTACCGATACATACATTGAATATGTAAACATCCTGAAATCGCTCACCGGTTTTTCGGGCGCAGTGTACACACAAACGACCGACGTAGAGCGCGAAGTAAACGGCGTGATGACCTACGACCGCGCTGTAATTAAATTTGAAGAAGACCGCCTCCGCAAAGCCAACCAAGACCTTTGCCGGTCGCTGGACGAATAAAAAAAAGAGTGCAACCCATTTATACAAGTTGCACCCTTTTGTTAAAAAGTTATTCTGACGATTACGGTGGTACTGGTGAAAAGATACCTCGACTCTATTGGAATACCATCAATAACCGTTCATTTTTTCTGTACCTGCGACAACATCAATCCGGCTATGACTACCGCCACGCCTATAAGATTCCGGCAGTGCAGTCCTTCGCGTCCCAAAGCCGCCGAAAACAGCAAAGTGAATACCGGCATAAGCGTAATAAACATATTTGCCCGCGCCATGCCGATACGTTGAATGGCGTTTACATAAAAGAGAAACGACATCACCGAAGGCAACAACGCCAGCAATACCAACGGATAAAAATCGCCGAA
>JAITPN010000004.1 GCA_031289415.1 Prevotellaceae bacterium
TACTCCCATATCACTCGCTTTACTTTAACGAAAATCCTCACATCGGAACATCTATCAGCAAAATACGCGCATTGTCCGACAGCGCTTTTATCTTTACTGAGTCCGTATCCCACAATCCCATGCCGTCGCGGTGCGATAAGGGTTGACCCGCTACCTCAAACTCGCCTTCAATCACCATGACGTACAAACCGTTGCCGTCCTTTTTCAACTTATACTCAAAGGCATAATCCTTGTCAAAAATTCCTGTGTTGAACCACGCATCTTGATAAATCCAAAGTCCGTCGTCGTCGGGATTCGGCGATACGATTTGAACCAGTTCGTTTTTGGTATTGAAAAAATCGAACTTCTGTTGTCCGTAACGCGGCGTTACATTTTTCGTTTTCGGGAAAACCCAAATCTGGAAGAAATTCAGGTCGTTGCGCTCATTGGCATTAAATTCGCTGTGCGTGATGCCTGTGCCTGCGCTCATCACCTGCACTTCGCCTGAGCGGATTACGCTGCCGTTGCCCATGCTGTCTTTGTGTTCCAAATCGCCGTACAGCGGAATGGAAATTATTTCCATATCCTTGTGCGGATGCGTTCCGAAACCTTCGCCGGCAATCACTATATCATCGTTAATCACGCGCAGTGCGCCGAACTGGGTGCGTTCCGGGTCGTAATAATCTGCAAAACTGAATGTGTGGTGCGTATCCAACCATCCGTGATTTTTGTGCCCTCTGGTTTCGGCTTTGTACAATACTGTATTCATAAGAACCTCTCTTTTTTTATGATGAATTAAATTTTGGTATTCTATTTTACTTACTCAAGCGTTTAGCGACATGCCGTTGCTTGTAAAAAACTTTCTCGACATGTTACCATAATAAAGTCAAATATCGTGCCATGCAATTTTTTAGCCAAAATGGCATATTTTTTCGGCAAAATAAGGTTCATTTTGGCACATTTAACAAATTTTTTTGGCAAAATAATATAAATAATGTCCGGCGGAATAATTTTTCCGTTTGCCAAATAAAATGATTTTATTACCTTTGTGGTATTCTTAAAAAGTAATATATTATGGAATTTTTTGCTATTTGCGCCGGTGTGCCGGTTCATATTTCCGATACGAAAAGCGGAAGTAAAACGTTGGTTTTGTTGCATGGATATTTGGAAACACTGTCTGTGTGGGACGATTTTGTGCCGTTGCTCGACAAAGACCTCCGAATCATTCGTATCGACCTGCCCGGACATGGCTTGTCGGGCGCTCGCGAACCGGTAACTACTGTTGATTTTTCGGCGCAGGCGGTGTATGAAGCCTTGCAAAAATGCGGCGTAGAGGCATGTACGGTGGTCGGTCATTCTATGGGCGGATATGTGGCGTTGTCTTTTGCCGAACAATTTCCGGACGCGGTAAACGGATTATGCCTTTTTCATTCCACGCCCCACCCCGACCCTGAAACCAAGCGCGAAGCGCGCGACCGCGAAATAGCGTTTGTCCGCGAAGGCAAGCTGCCGCTTATTGTAAGCCAAAGCGTGCCTAATATGTTTGCCGACGACAACGCCGCGCGCTTTAAAACTAAAATCGAAGAAATCATCGAAGTGAGCGAAATACATGAACCTGACGGCATTGCCGCTTGTTTGGAAGGCATGAAAATCCGTCCCGACCGCAACGGATTTTTAGCGGATTTCAAAAAACCGTTGCTTTTTATTTTCGGACGCAAAGACCGCCATATCCCGATAGAAACAGCCGAAGCGCTTGCGGCAAAATTTCCCCATGCCGACGTGCTGTGGCTGCCCGACGCCGGACACTGCGGTTTTGTGGAAGCGCCGCAGGACACAGCCGAAAAAATAAGCCGGTTTGTGGTGTAAATTTTACCACGCCGTGATTAAGTGATTAAGAAAGCTACGCTACGTTCAATCTTAATCACTTCCTCCTTCGGGGGGTTGGAGGGCTTTTCTTTCATTTTTTTGCTATTTCAGAAAAAAGCCTTATCTTTGTACCAAAATAGTACACGATTTTTTAAAATTAAATGATTATGTTAGTAGTAAGCAGTAGGGAATTTAGAGAAAACCAAGCTATGTATTTCGATTTGGTAGATCAAAATAATCAAGTCATTGTGCAGCGTGGCAAAAATAAGGGCTATATCATCTGTCCGGCAAGCGAAATAGACCGCGTTTCGCTGAATCCGGTATTGATTGAAAAAATAAAAAGAGCCAAACAGCAAATAGTTGAAAAAAAGACCAAAAAGGTGAAAACAAAAGACGAACTCGTTCAACTATTAGATAATCTATGATTTACCACATATAATTTACCGAAGATGTATTGGCTGAAATTGCCGAACTTAAAAAGTCGGAAATCCATGCCTACAAAAAATTACAAAAACTCTTGATAGAGTTGGGTGAACATCCTTACACCGGCACAGGAAAACCTGAAAAATTAAAGTATGATTTGACCGGTCGTTATTCACGGCATATAGATAAGAAAAATAGGCTCATATATGCCGTTAATGATAGGATTGTAATCGTTTATGTTTTGTCTGTGAAAGGGCATTACGGCGAATAAGGCTGTACCGGAAAAGCACACAACGCGCTGATGTAAAGGCGATTAAGTGATTAAGAAAACTACGCTACGTTCAATCTTAATTACCTAATTACCCTGCTCGCGCGGGCATTCCCACCGTCACGTGGGGCTTGGGGCTTCCTCCTACACAAGTTATTTTGCATAGTTCTAAACATTTTTACTACCTTTGTACCTTAATGCTAAAAAACAACAGTAAATGAACAAATAAAAAATTAGAAAATATTTCCTTTCGCAGGAAATTGACATAAAAGCGTTAGCTTTCTTCTTGTTTTCCAAAACTTCAACATTTTGAAAACTGCAAAGAACAAAGACAACGCTCACGAGCAATCGTGGGCTTTGTTCAGATTATTTGGCAGTTTAGGTAGTTGAAGACCTTGGAAAACAAATAAAAAATAAGTTCACGATTTTTTATTTGTCCTAATCTCAATGAAATATTTAAAACTTACAAATATGAAACAAAATTTAACTTACCTTATTTTATGCGCCCTGCTGCTATGCAGCGCAAGCGTGTATGCGCAACAAACTAACTACAAAACAGACTATGTTAGAGCGAAAGAGTATTATATGCGGGGAAATGATGCTTATGATAATTTATTGTATGGCATAGCTATTGAGAATTATCAAAAAGCCATTAGTATGTACCCGAACTTTGCGGAGGCATATAACAATATGGGAATTGCTTACTATAATCAAGGCAAATATTCACAGGCAATCGCCGCCTATCAAAAAGCCATTAGCATAGACCCGAACGATGCGGAGGCATATTACAATATGGGAATTGCTTACGCTGACCAAGGCAACTATTCACAAGCGATTGCCGCCTATGAAAAAGCCATTAATATAAAACCGGACTATGCGGATGCATATGGCAATATGGGATTTGCTTACTATAATCAAGGCAAATATTCACAGGCAATAGCCGCCTGTGAAAAAGCCATTAGTATAAAACCGAATTATGCGAATGCATATAACAATATGGGAAATGCTTACGATAAACAAGGCAAATATTCACAGGCAATCGCTGCCTATGAAAAGGCCATTAGCATAAAACCGGACTTTGCGATAGCATATTACAATATGGGAATTGCTTACAAGGCACAAGGCAAATATTCACAGGCAATCGCTGCCTATGAAAAAGCCATTAGTATAAAACCGGACTTTGCGGAGGCATATCACAATATGGGAGTTGCTTACAATAATCAAGGCAAGCGTTCACAGGCAATTGCTGCCTATCAAAAAGCTGTCAGATTAGGGGACAGTGGCAGTCAAGAATGGTTAAGGGATAATGGGTATAGTTGGTAAAGGAATAAGATATAAATTTTAAAACATTTTTATTATGAATAAAAAAATAACGTTAATAGGAGTAGTGGCAATAATATCAATAATATTAATAATATTTGCTATATCTTCCCCTTTCATTTTTACACAAGAGGGTTCGCCAAATTTTGATTTCACGGAAACCGGACAAATCGGAGATACTATAGGGGGAATTACTGCACCGATAATAGGAATACTGGGTGCGTTTTTACTCTTTTTGACTTTGTTGGAAGAATACAAATTTAATAAACGACATGCGGAATTATCTACCGATGAACAATTAAAATCCATCTTCTTTAATTTACTACAGTCACAACGTGATATGTCAAGTAAAGTTACAACATTTGTTGAAACTCGAAATACAGAAAATACGGATAAAGTCAATAAAGTTGGATTGGTATTTTTTCGGTATGCCATAGGAGAATATAAAAAACGATGGGATATAGATAATAATAAATTACCTGAAGATCAAATTAAAGCTGCATCTGAGCGTTTTTTTAAGAAACATGAATATGAAAATATTGATCACTATTTTAAATATATTTATCATATTTTAAAAATTTTAAAACGACATGAAAATGATAAAATTGAAAGATTAGGGGAAAAAGCTGAAATTTATACACAGTTTAAAGAATATGCAGAATTTATTCAGGCTCAAATGTTCATCGAGGAATTAATATTGTTATTTTATCATAGTTTTTTATTTGGAGAGTATCAAGAGATAATCATTCACTATGGCATATTTAACAATTTAAGTGAAAGTGATTTAGTACATATCAAGCATAAAACTATTCTTGAAAAATTTAAAAATAAAAAATAACTGATGAATGTAAAAAATAGAGCTAATTAAATAACAAATATTAGCTTTAAACAAAAACTAATAAACAATGAAACAAAAATTAATTTACACAATCTTATGCGCTCTGCTGCTATGCAGCGCCAACGTGTATGCGCAACAAACTAACTACAAAACAGACTATGTTAGAGCGAAAGAGTATTTTAGGCGGGGATATAATGCTTATGAGAATTTATTGTATGGCATAGCTATTGAGAATTATCAAAAAGCCATTAGTATGTACCCGAACTATGCGGAGGCATATAACAATATGGGAAATGCTTATGATGAACAAGGCAACTATTCACAGGCAATTGCAGCCTATCAAAAAGCCATTAGTATAGACCCGGACAATGCGATGGCATATAACAATATGGGAAATGCTTACTATAATCAAGGCAAATATTCACAGGCAATAGCCGCCTGTGAAAAAGCCATTAGCATAAAACCGGACTATGCGATGGCATATAACAATATGGGAGCTGCTTACGAAAGACAAGGCAAGCGTTCACAGGCAATCGCTGCCTATGAAAAAGCCATTAGTATAGACCCGGACCATGCGATGGCATATCACAATATGGGAGTTGCTTACGAAAGACAAGGCAAGCGTTCACAGGCAATTGCCGCCTATCAAAAAGCCGCAAGGTTAGGGTACAGTGACAGTCAAGAATGGTTAAGGGATAATGGGTATAGTTGGTAAAATATAAATAAATGAAATTATGAACGCTATAGACCCATATATTACCGTTACAATTAGTTTACTTGGAGTTGCATATCCTATACTACTTCAGGCTGTCGCAAGACTTGATGATAAATATTCTTCGGCGCATATTGTAGATTTGTTTCGTCGAGAAAAGGAATACAAATGTTTTAAAAGATGTTTGATAGCTTCTTTAGTTTTTGTTGTTATTTGGTCTTTCCGGTACGAATCTATTATTCAATTTGATAATTGCAGGCTGTTAAATTACCTAATTAACCATTCTGCTACCATACTTATGGGAATTACCATATTGTTAGTTGTTAGTTTCTTTTATTTTGTAAGAAAAATAGTCATTTATTATACCACAAAAAATTTCATTTCATATTTGAAGAAGAAAATCAAAAAGAAATGTAAGAAGAACGACTGCTATTTAGAAGCATTATCCGACATATTATTGCAATCCATCCAAAAACGGTTACCAAATAAAGATTTATGGAAGATTTGGGTTGAAAATAAATTACAGGGGGTAATATCGGAACAAACCTATCGGGATATTTGGGATATTCTTTGTGTTGCCGTTCAATATGAACAAGATGACTTAATTATTGAGTATTGGGAAATAGCATATCAGCATTATACGAATAATTTCTGTCCAAATGGAATAAAAAAAGACACACCTGAACAAAAAAAATTTATTGAATTTCACTACATTTTGGGCGGATTATTGATATGTAAACAACGCTATAGTTGCATCCGAAGGATTTTTGCCTATACTACCTCTGAGCCACTTGGCTCTGTACTGCTCCCTACCGTAATGCAAGATATTTTTACATTTTATTTTGATGTCAGGGAACAATACCCTCATACATCGGGGCAATATCCTTTTCCGCAGGAGAGCGGGTTACAGGCTGATGCAGTTGTTAAAAATTGGATTTGTTCATACATGGCTATCTTGTTTTTAAGACAGTACACAATACCGTCCCTCTTGATAACAATAAAACCGTTGGAAGACCCGATACCTCCGAAAACGCAAGGAGAAATACGCACATGGATAGATGGGTTGGATGGGTTTAAAAAATTAGTAAATGAGCATTTAGATAATGCCGAATTGATGAAAATATTGAAGTGGCAAATTATTTCTCGCGAATGGTGTACGCAAAACGACAAACCGTACCCGTTAGATTTTATAGAGGAGTTTAAAGCAAAACTCGAAAGCACGTATCAAAATAATGCGCTAACGATGCCATTGTTTATGACAAAAGTGGAAAAATTTAATAATTCCTCAAAAAATATTATTGAAAAGGCTATGAACAGTATTATGCAGATAAGTAATACAGATAATATTGACAATGCCGATAAATGGACATCCGGAAAAAATATTCTGTCATGCCTCATATCTAAAGATACTTTTTCGGAATGTCCGGAAAGCGAGAATCCTCATTTTGATACTTTTTTAGCAAATTCTGTTGTAGACAAACTTAGGAAAGATATTTCGGATTCATTTCTTGACGCCCGAAAGACTCGAAATAAAGGAAAAATAGAATATTTATTAGTGCCCGAAATTATTTTTAAAGCTATTGATAAACTGAATGTAGATAAACAATATGTTATAGTTTCATTTGGGATGGATGTGGACAAAGTTCCTGAGTTAAAAAAGGAAAACTATAATGATATAATTATTTACGCTTTCGAGAGAACAAGTTCGGTAAATAATATTTTATTTGTGCTCAAAAAGATAGATTTACCGAAGATTACAACACTGCCCCCAGATAACCAGAAGCGCAAATATTCTCTTGAAAAAATATCGGAAGATTTCGAACTGTATGCGTCGGTTATTGATTTAAACGAGGCTAAGGGAACAATATTGGAGGACGCACGTAAACAAGGTAAAACAGATGATGAAATAAAAAAATCTGCGCTTTTAAACATCTTTATTGACATGGAAATAAAATGGAAAAATGGAATAGAAATAATACAAATACAACAGCATACAGGCAAAAGTAAACCAGATGTTTTAGATGACGTTAAACCAATAAATAATAAAAGTTCAAAACGCGCCCCGAAAAATAAAAATTGTTAAAGAGACCAGCGTCCTGCATGAATTTCCGCTATCATCGTATATACGTCGGTGCGCAACTTGTTGATGTTTGTCTTGTTTTTTGCCGAAATAAATATTGCCGGCATGTCTTTATTTTGCGCCGTCCATTCGTCTTTCAGTTCGTCGAGCGTATAGTTTGCCCGCGTTTTTTCCGTAAGGTCATATTCGTCTTTCGGCGTATATGTGTAAGCGTCAATTTTGTTGAATACCATAAAGATAGGCTTGTCGCCCGCCCCGATTTCCTGCAGCGTTTTTTGTACCACCTGAATGTGGTCTTCAAAATTCGGATGCGCAATGTCCACTACGTGCAGCAGCACGTCAGCCTCGCGCACTTCGTCAAGCGTGCTTTTGAACGATTCTACCAACTGGTGCGGCAGCTTGCGGATGAAGCCTACGGTGTCGGTCAACAAAAACGGCAGGTTTTCAATCACCACTTTGCGCACGGTTGTGTCGAGGGTGGCAAACAGTTTGTTCTCGGCAAACACTTCGGTTTTTGCCATCGTATTCATTAACGTGCTTTTACCCACGTTGGTATATCCCACGAGCGCCAGCCTTACCAAGCTTCCGCGATTGCTGCGTTGCGCACTCATCTGCCGGTCTATTTTTTTGAGTTGTTCTTTCAGCCGTGCAATTTTTTCGAGAATAATGCGTCGGTCGGTTTCGAGCTGTGTTTCGCCCGGACCGTTCATCCCGATGCCTTTGCCGCCGCGTTGCCGTTCGAGGTGCGTCCACAGCCGCGTGAGACGGGGCAGCATATATTGGTATTGCGCCAATTCCACTTGTGTTTTGGCATAAGCGGTTTTTGCGCGCCGTGCAAAAATATCAAGAATAAGGTTCGTCCGATCGATAATTTTGCAATCGAGGTTTTTTTCGAGATTGCGCAACTGCGACGGACTGAGTTCGTCGTCGAATATTACGGTCTTAATTTCCTGCGCCTCAATGTAGGCTTTGATTTCTTCTATTTTCCCGCTGCCGATGTACGTGCGGGCATGTGCATGTTCGAGCCGTTGGGTAAATTTTTTGCAGGTTATTGCGCCTGCGGTTTCTGCCAAAAAAGCAAGCTCGTCAAGATATTCTGCTACTTTCGTTTCGTTTTGTGCGGGAGTAATAATTCCTACAAGAATAACTTTTTCGGATTCCTCCTGTATGTGGCTATTTTTCTTTTTTTCTATCATACTGTTTATTTTATTTATAATTTGAAGACTATCGGAAAATTATATTGCACGGCTACCGTTTTGTGATGTTGTTTTCCGGGCGTCCATGCCGGCGACGAGGACACTATGCGTACCATTTCGGCGTCAACCAACGGATGTATGCCTTGTATTATCTGTACTTTGGTTACAAGCCCTGTGGCAGAAACCGTAAACGACATGATGATGCGCCCTTGAATCAGTTTTTCTTTTGTGTCGAGGGGATACGTGAAATTTTTGAATACCCATCGGGCAAATTCATTTTCGTCGCGATTCATAAATTTGGGTTTTTCGTCCACCATGGCAAACGAAATCTCCTCTTCTTGGGGCATGTCGTTGACTTCCGCCTCTGCCGTGTCTTCTTCCGGCACGTTAATTTCTTCTATGGGCGGTTCGTTAATTTCTACATCATCATTTACTATTTTAATGACGTCGGTAACCACTACAACAGGTTTTATTACCGTGATTTTCGGCGGCGGCGGCGGTATTTCGGGCAGTATTACAGGCGTCATTTCTTCTTCCGGCGCTGCCTGTTCGCGATAGTCTGCAACGGTAGCGGTTGGGTAGTGTGTATTCCATTCAAAAGCTATGAGCAGCAACAACAACGCCACAGCCACGCCAATTTCAGTGAATAAAATCCTTTTGTTCTCAAGATTTGCTTTAGGAGATTTTTTTACTTCCATCGCCGGATTTGTTTCGTGGAGCATGTGGGAGTCGAACCCACGACCTCTTGCATGCCATGCAAGCACTCTAGCCAACTGAGCTAATACCCCTTCATGGTGAATTTGTCGTATGACAATAGTTTACAAAAGTACGCTATTTTTTTTAAACAGACAAAAGAAAAGCAGCCATTTTTCGACTGCTTTCCATAATATCTTAACAATGAAAAAAATACGTTATACAAGTTTCATCTCGCTCAACACGTTGTTCATGTTGCGCACAGCATCGGCGCTTTTGTTGAAAGCAGCCTGTTCGTCGCTGTTGAGTTTGAAATCAATGATTTTCTCCCAACCGTTTTTGCCTACTACTACCGGAACGCCGATGCAAATGTCCTTCTGACCATATTCGCCGTCAAGATATACGCAGCACGGCAGCGTTTTTTTCTGGTCGCGGATGATGGCTTCAGCCAAGGTTGCGCCGGCAGCGCCGGGGGCGTACCATGCCGAAGTGCCTAAAAATTTAGTAAGGGTTGCGCCGCCCACCATGGTGTCGGCAGCTACTTTATCAAGGTTTTCTTTACTTAACAAGGCGCTTGCGGGTATGCCTTTGTACGCGGCAAAGCGTGTGAGCGGAATCATGGTAGTGTCGCCGTGACCGCCAATCACTACGCCGTCGATGTCCGACGCAGGGGCTTGCAGGGCTTGGCTCAGGTAACATTTGAAGCGGGCGCTGTCGAGCATTCCTCCCATGCCGATTACACGTTGTTTCGGCAGCTTGGCGGCTTTCAGCGTGAGGTATGTCATCGTGTCCATCGGGTTGCTGATGACTACAATTACTGCGTTGGGCGAATATTTCAGCACATTGTCCACCACTGATTTTACGATGCCTGCATTCGTGCCGATAAGTTCTTCGCGCGTCATGCCCGGTTTGCGGGGTATGCCCGAAGTAACGATTACCACATCGGACTGCGCCGTGGCGGCATAATCGTTGGTTACGCCTGTAATTCGTGTATCGAAGTCGCATAACGAGGCGGTTTGCATCATATCCAAAGCTTTGCCTTCCGATACGCCTTCTTTAATATCAAGCAATATGATTTCGGCGGCAAGTTCGCGCTGAGCCATCACATTGGCACATGTAGCGCCTACGTTTCCAGCGCCTACAACGGTAATTTTTGACATACTTGTGTATTTTAAATTTTGAGGTACAAAGGTACTATTTTTTTTCGTGTTTCACAATTTTTTTGTATATTTGTGGGATAAAGTGGTGTGAATCCTAATGAATGAATCTTAAAATATTGTATTTTAATGCTTAAAACGAAATAATGATACGCTTTTATGTAGAAGATATTACATTTGATGTACCGCAGAAACGCGCACTGAAAATGTGGCTGAAAGCCGTGTCCGCTGCCGAAGGGTGGAATACAGGCAATATATCGGTAGTGTGCTGTTCCGACGATTATCTGTTGCAAATAAACAAGCAGTTTTTGCAGCACGATTATTATACCGATATTATTACGTTTGATTATACCGACTGCACATGCCGCGTGGTTTCGGGCGACCTTTTCATCAGTATAGACGCCGTACGCGCCAATGCACAAACTTACGCACAGGATTTCATGCACGAATTGCACCGCGTAATGGTGCACGGCATACTGCATTTGTGCGGCTACAAAGATGCTACCGCCGCCGAGCAAAAACTCATGCGTGCCAAAGAAGACTACTACTTGCAGGAAAAAAATAAACAAATACTTACCGTAAAGCCTAAAAATTAGAACCCCAAAAGAGAATCCGAAGGATTTACATGTGTATAGCATAGAACGTTACCTCACCCACATACGACCCCGACAGGGGTCGCACTATGCCGATTATCATGTATTTGCTATAAACATGCAATCCCTGTCGGGATTGATTAGGCAGGTTTAAAATGTTATTTGCAACGATAGCCCATACGTGTTGAAATTGGAGGATGCAAAATCATGGTGCATCATACTGGGCGTAAGGTCTATGTGCGTATTTCGGGCAACTCTGTAGCCGCGGGCGATGTTCACGCGCGTGGCATTGTTGGCAGCGTTTACGATGCCGCTAATGTAAATGACAATCCATCCCATAAAACCTGCAACGAAAATTTCAGGGCTGTTGTTCACCAAAGCAATTATCATAGTCGAAGGTATTAACATGATGGAGCTAAGGTAGAACATTCCGTTGTATATGTCGCCGTTGTAAAACTGACCAAGACCGGGAAGAAGATAGGATAAAACGCCGGCAAGAATTGCGTATTTTTTCCCGCCGTACGGGTCAATGCTGCCGCCAAGGAACGAATACTTCATCGGCGGCGGCATAGTGGCGGATGCCGCTGTTTCCGCAGACTCTAAGGTGATAATTCGCGTTACAGGCTGATGTGGCGTGATTACCGGCTCTTGGGTGATTTTTTCCACTTCTTCCATTTTGAAAACAAACACACTACTATCAGCCGTTTGAATTTTCAACAATGTGTCCGGCGCTTGTTCAATGATGACGCCTCGTATCACGCTGCCGTTTTTCAGATACACCACATCTTGATACTTGTTTTGTGAAAATGCCGCAGCTGTCGTTATTAGTATGACGAACAGCATGGTAAATAGTTTTTTCATAGCCATATTAGTTTTTTTTATTTTTCACAATTCTGTTTACGACTTTAAAAGTCAAGACAAAGGTAAAGTATATTTTTGAATATTACAACTAATATCAAAAAAAGTGTATCTTTGTGAAAAATTATGTTGCACAATGAAAAGGCAAGCTGTGCGGAGAAAAAGCGAAGTAATCTACGCAAAAAATGCGGAGAATAATTTGGTTATGCGGAGAATAATTACTACTTTTGTCGCAAAATTTGCGGAGAATGTATTTTATATATAAACATAGAGATTGGCCCAATTTTGTATGGGATAACGAAGCGCTTCTGAATAAGCTTGCTGAAGTCAGGAATATGCAGGGTAAAATAATGGGCAGGATGCAATCGCTTGGATTTGATTTAAGAAATGAAGCTGTCCTTGACACGCTAAGCTTAGACATTATCAAATCTAACGAAATCGAAGGAGTATATCTGAACGCCGAGCAGGTACGTTCTTCCGTTGCGCGAAGGCTTGGAATCGAAATAGCAGGAGCGCTTGCCTCAGACAGAAACGTTGATGGAGTAGTAGATATGATGCTTGATGCCACTCAGCGCTACAATCAGCCGGTGACGGAAGACCGATTGTTCGGCTGGCATTCGGCGCTATTTCCCGAAGGAAGAAGCGGGATGTACAAGATAACAGTTGCCTGTTGGCGAACTGATAGTACAGGTCCCATGCAAGTTGTATCGGGGGCAATGGGGCACGAAAAGGTGCATTACCAAGCGCCTGATTCGTTTTTTGTGGCACGAGAAATGGCTCAATTTATTCATTGGTTCAACCATGAAAACAAAATAGACCCGGTAATAAAAGCTGCAATAGCACATCTATGGTTTGTTACCATTCACCCTTTCGATGATGGCAATGGAAGAATTGCCAGAGCATTAACGGATATGCTATTGGCAAGGTCGGATAATAGTCCGCAACGATTTTACAGTATGTCTGCTCAAATAAGAATTGAAAGAAAGCAGTACTATGAAATTTTGGAGCGTACCCAAAAGGGAAGCCTTGATATAACGCATTGGTTGCTTTGGTTTCTGAACAGTATGCTGAATGCGCTGAAAACAACGGAAATTACATTATCGAAAATTTTGTATAAAGCCGAGTTTTGGAACAAACATTTACACACAGTCATTAATGAACGACAGCGTTCGATGTTGAATAAATTACTGGATGGTTTTGATGGAAAATTGACAACTTCCAAATGGGCAAAAATCACAAAATGTTCACCGGACACTTCATTGAGAGATATTCAGGATTTAATACACAAAGGTATATTACAAAAAGCAGCAGCAGGAAGGAGTACCAATTATGAGCTGTGTGAATTACAATGAAATGGTCTGCCATCAATTAATATCAAAGGAATTAGTAAGTTTGTATAGATAATAAATTATTTCTTTTAGCCATAAGTAACTTCAATGAATAAATTATCATTTCAGCACTTTTTGAATAACATTTAGTCCTTCGTCTGAAACGAGCAAGAAAATGTCTGATTTGCCCATTATAACTCTCTATCGTATAAGTTTCTTTTTTCGTTTGTATGAGTTGTTCTGCGGGAATCAACTCATTATAT
>JAITPN010000008.1 GCA_031289415.1 Prevotellaceae bacterium
TGCTATAAATATATGTATTTTAGCTTTTTAGATAGCCATCGTCAAACAAAATATCATCATTTTTGTCCATTAAATAAAATATGGCTGTTTTTATCATCATTTTTGTCCATTAAGCCTATAAATCATTTTAATCACATAAATCATAGTTCAGATATTTTGCTACAAACTTGTAGGCATCAAAAAACTGTCCGTCATAGAAAATGCCTTCGGATCGTTTTTTATAATTGTATCCTTACCTGTAATTTTATATCGGTTTGACGGTTGCCGTCAATCGCCGACAGTCCGCTTCCGATAGTGGTTTTATCGAAATAGTTTGTTTGCGCTATGCGCAGCCAAAGGTCAATCCGTTTCCCGCAATGGATTTGCAGGTTTACAAACCATCTGGCTCCTTTGGAATAATAAGCAGGTACTGAAAATGCGTACAACACATCGCTTTCATAAGCGTAAATGCGCGAAGCCCAACTATCGCTGTCGAATACTGCCATGCGTGCCGAGATGCTAACAGGCAGTACGGCATGTTTATAGCTGATGTCATGAAACAGCAATAAGCCTGTTTCTTTAGCCGCGCCGTCCACAAACGATATTTCAATACGGTCTTCCATCCGAACGCCGGGCAGCAGTTCATACTTTATATTATAGCGTAGCGACGAAACGTCATTTCGTATAATTTGTTTTGTAGCAGTGGAAGCCGCGCTGTAATTGGCTTCTTTTGAATTTCGGCGTATTTGCAAAGACATTTGCGTCTCTTTCGTAGGCTTGAAAGCCGTTTGCAGCGCGTATTCCCAACCCGACGAGGGTGCATCCACGTTATATTTCATCCATGGAAAAGAAAAAATATCGGCATAAGCAGAAAAAGTTAATGTTTTGTGCGGAAGCCATTGCAAACCCACATACCATCCTTGTTCATTGGCAGTTTTACTGTTTTCGCCAAATCCTTTGGCATACACTGCCTGATAGGCGCGGTCATAGTTTCGGTAAACGGTTGACAACCGAAAATCGTTCGACATATCGAACAAAAAACCAAGCAATCCCGCTGCTTTTCCATTACTGCTGCAAGCTATTTCGCCGAAAGCCGCCACTTTTTTGTAAAACGAATAGAAGTCAATTCCTATATTGGCGTTTTGTTTTTCTGCCAATTCAAACCGATTGTACAATTTTAGGTTTCGGTTGTTATCAGCGCCGTAACTATGCCACAATCCGGTGCATCCTATTTTTAGGTTGTTCCATTTGTGCGATACATTTCCGCCGGTTACAAATTCCGACAAACTATGTTTGTTTTCTGCCGTAGATGCCGTGTTGTGCAATCCTGAAGTTTGTAAAGTGTTGAATCCTATGCTATCCGTAGAAGCGTCAATCAGTTTATAGGAAACAAATGCCGAAAAATTCCATTGCTTGTGGGCTATAGTACCGGCAACGCCTCGAAAGAAACGGTTTTCATCGCTTCCTGTATGCGCCGTAAATCCTTTTTCCTGTTTTTTTATACTTAACGCATCTACCGATTTCCGGTTAGCAAAACCACTCCATAAAGTAAGTCCCTGCCCGAATTGCGCCTGATAATCGCCTACTACCAAGCGTTTCACCTTGCCCACCTTATTCAACATTACATGCATCGAATAAAAATCAAAACCATAGCGGTTGATGTCATTGAAAAACGGTTCGCCCGCGCCGTTTGTCGCCGTCAATCCCCAAAGTACATTGTTTCGGTAGTTGTATCGGTAACGCGTGTACATGCTCCACGGAACACCCAGATAATGGTTTGCAGATTCGTTGTCTTTGTTATATCCTTTCTGCGTTTCCAATGTGTGCGTAGTACGCATCATTACCTGATGAGTACCCCGCAAAAAATGGTTAAAGATTTTTTCAGCGCTTTTTTTCTCTACCGACTGTACCGTTACGAAAGGGGCAAGCTGTCCGGCAAGTTCTTCATTGAATCCGTAAATCAGCGGCAATTCGTGAATACTGTATAAATCACCGTACGTTTTCCGATAATCTATCAAACTTCGGATTTGAAAATCGGTGAGTAGCTGCAATTCAGATAGTTCTTCTGCAGTAGCGGCATTAAGATTTAGCGGATGTTCGAGCCGTGTTTCATAAAATTCATTCAGCGACGCCACGTCGGGATCATCGTCTTCAGCATTGGCTACAATGGTTTCAATGATTTGCCTGATTATGTCGGGCATTACTTTGTCTTGCGAATAAACACGTTGGCATAGCATCAACAGTCCACATACACAGATGATTGTATGTAGCGTTTTCATTTTAATGCGATGCTAAGCGAAAGTTGCGGCGAAAATCCCAACACAGGATGACGGTATAAAGCAAAGTCCATTTGGAATATCCGAAAGGCATAGCCCAATCCGTAATGTATTTCAAAAGGCTGCGACAATACACCCAATCGTAGATACAGTACATCAAACAAGTAGCAGGATGAGCCTATCTTTGCACGTAACGGGGCATTGACGTCTTTTTCCAATTCGGCATAAAGCATAATGGTAGAAGTTGTTTCGTAGCCAACTCCCCAATGAAAAATTATAGGCAATCTGTCGCGTGCTTCATTATTGAAACGTGCAAAACTGACATTTGATACATACACGCCGGTGGTCAGACGCGGAAATAGGTTGGCATAAATACCCGCATCGGCGCTCAGGGCAAAGGCATTACTATATTCGGACGGATACCGCAAAAGATGGGCGTGAAAGCCGACGCCTGCCGCAATCTTAGCTCCCAATTTCCGTCCTATCTGTATTCCAAAGCGCGATTCGCCTTGCTCCGAAAAGCCAAGATTGGCAACCGTCAATCCAACGCCGCCGTCCCATACCGGAAATACTGCGGCAAATGCATCAACGCCAAAATCGGGCAACGAATAGCGTTGTTCGTGCTGAACGCCTACGGCAAATGCAGGTGCAATACCCAACCCTGCCGGATTAGTGAATGCCGTCCACACGTCGTTACTAAGCGTGGTAATGTTTCCCATGCCAACCGCCGCAGCGCCTATCGGGTATAACCCCGGCTGAGCGCAAACAGCGGATGAAGTAAACAACAGAAAGGATAATATAGCAACCTTACTGTTCAAAACCGATTTTTTTAGACCTTATATTTATACTGTATGTTATCTAACTTTTGGTTCGCATCCACCACTTTTTGTGCTAACTGTTGTTTGTATTGCTGGAGTTTTGCGAATAAATCTATGTCGGATAAAGCGAGCATTTGTGCGGCTAATATACCGGCATTGCGTGCACCGTCGAGTGCAACCGTAGCTACAGGAATACCTGCAGGCATTTGAAGAATAGACAAGATGCTGTCCCATCCGTTCACCGAATTGGACGATTTTATCGGGACGCCAATAACAGGCAACGGCGTAAGTCCTGCGATGACGCCGGGCAAATGGGCAGCGCCGCCTGCGCCTGCAATAATAACTTTAACACCCCGTGTGTGTGCTTCTTTGGCAAAAGTCATTACCCTATCGGGGGTGCGGTGTGCCGACAAAGCATTTATCTCAAACGGTATTTCCATATCGTTCAGGAATTTAGCAGCTTCTTCCATGATTGTTAAATCAGAAGTGCTTCCCATAATTATACTCACTAAAGCTTTCATTTAAAAATAAAGTTTAGAAAAGACAAAAATAATGCTTATTTTTGCAAATAAAAAATTGTAAATGAAAAAAGTTGCTTTACATGATAAAACTTTCGTACTTTTTATTGCTAATGCCGATATACAAACCGCAATAGATAAAGTGGCGCAGAAAATCAATGCCGAATTAGCCGGAGAACGTCCGCTGTTCATAAGTTTGCTGAATGGAGCGTTTATGTTCACCGCCGACCTTTTGAAGTCGATAGATATGCCCTGTGAAGTATCGTTTATTAAATATGCGTCGTATGCAGGCGTCCATTCAACAGGTGAAGTGGCTGAATTAATAGGACTTAATGTAGATGTAAAAGGTCGTACGGTGGTCATTCTGGAAGATATTATTGATACCGGTATTACGATAGCCAACCTGTTGAAAGAGTTGGAACACTTGTCGCCCAAGACTATAAAGATAGCTACAATGCTTTATAAGCCGAATGCGTTTAAAGAAGATTTCACGATTGATTACGTGGGCGTAGAAATCCCGAACGATTTTATTGTGGGTTATGGGCTTGATTATGATGGGTTAGGGAGAAATTTAAAAGATATTTATACATTAGAAAAATAAAAAACAACGAATATGCTTAATATAGTACTATTTGGTCCTCCCGGTGTGGGAAAAGGGACACAGGCGGCGTTAATGGTTCAACATTACGGCTTTAAACATCTTTCTACAGGCGATATGTTGCGTAACGAGATTAAAAACGAAACACCGCTCGGAAAAGAAGTAAAACAACTCATCGAATCCGGTTTTTTGGTGTCGGACGGCATTGTGATTGCCTTGATAAAAGAACAAATTGCCGCTTACAAAGACGCCAAAGGGTTCATTTTCGACGGTTTTCCGCGTACTACGGTGCAGGCGGAATCGCTGGATAAGATGTTGGAGGCTCAAGGCACGAAAATCCACGTGATGATTACGCTGGATGTGGCTCAAGAAATCATTATCGAACGTCTGCAAAAACGCGCTGTAATTGAAGGACGGAGCGATGACGCCGACCTCGAAATTATTCGCAATCGATTTGAGAATTACGAAAAACAAACAAAACCCGTGATGGCATACTACAGTGCGCAAGGCAAATATCATATAGCGAAATGCAGCGACACGCCGGAAAGCACGTTCGCCGTGGTTGAAAAAATCATAGCATCTCATGTCTAATTTTATTGACTATGTACGCCTGTTCTGCGCTTCCGGCGACGGCGGAAACGGCGCGATGCACCTGAAGCGCGAAAAATATCTTCCGAAAGGAGGTCCCGACGGCGGAAACGGCGGGCGCGGGGGGCATATTATTCTGCGGGGTAATAAACAATTCTGGACGCTCATACACCTCAAATACCGCAAACACATCAACGCCGACCCCGGAAAAGCGGGCAGCGGGAACTTATGTTCGGGATCTGACGGAAAAGATATTGTACTTGATGTGCCGCTTGGTACGGTAGTTCGTCGTGCTGAAACCAACGAGGTATTGTTTGAAATCACAACCGACGGCGAGGAAAAAATATTGGCAAAAGGCGGGCGCGGAGGCATGGGCAATGCTTTTTTTAAGTCGGCAACCGTGCAAACGCCTCGTTTCTCACAGCCCGGCGAGCCGCGCGAAGAAGACTGGTTTGTATTAGAATTGAAACTTTTGGCTGATATAGGATTAGTGGGTTTTCCAAATGCCGGAAAATCAACTTTATTATCGGTGGTTTCGGCGGCGAAACCAAAAATTGCCGACTATGCGTTCACTACGCTCGAACCTAATTTAGGTATTGTATCCTATCGCGAAAACCGTTCGTTTGTTATGGCGGATATTCCGGGAATTATTGAAGGTGCGCATAACGGAAAAGGGCTTGGACTGCGCTTTCTTCGCCATATTGAGCGTAATTCCGCATTGCTTTTTCTTGTGCCTGCCGACAGTAATGATATTACAGGCGAATATAAAATATTGCTTAACGAATTGAAACAATATAATCCTGAATTGCTCGACAAACAAAGGGTTTTAGCTATTTCAAAAAGCGATATGCTGGACGAAGAACTGATAAAAGAAATTAAAAGAAAATTGCCTAAAAAAATACCGCATGTATTCATTTCGTCCTTTACGGAACAAGGTATTCAGGAATTAAAGGACGTCCTGTGGGCAATATTAAATGAAGAATAGATTCGATGTTTGATTGGCTTATAGATTTAGATAAAACACTATTTGTACTGCTAAACAATTGTTATTGCAGCACGTTTGACCCTGTGATGATATTTGTTACGGGTAATTTCTCATGGATACCATTGTATCTTGTCATTTTCTTTTTTTTCTTCCGAAAACATGGTTGGAAAACGGGACTGCTTGCACTGCTTGCCGTTTTGTTGATTTTTGGATTGACAGACCAATTGGGCGTGCATTTATTCAAAAATACAATACAACGTCTGCGCCCTTGTCATGAATCTGAATTTCAAGGCGTCATCAGAATTTTGGAAGCATGCGGCGGACAGTACAGTTTTATTTCAAACCATGCGGCAAATACATTTGGACTTGCTACCTTTACATCCTTATTTTTCCGCAAGAAATGGTACGTTTGGAGTATTGTATTGTGGGCGGCATTGGTATCATACAGCCGCATTTATGTAGGTAAGCATTATCCTTTAGACTTGTTGTGCGGCGCGATTTTCGGCGCATTGATAGCCTATTTGGTTTACCGACTTTATACATTTTTAAATAAAAAAATTGCCGTATGAAACGGATAATAAAAATTATTGTCATTGTATTATTAACGCTTATTGCCTTACCTATAGTATTTTTTGTATGCACGCAAGTGTGGTTTTACGCATCATATCCTATATATGAATTTAAAGAACCTCAGTGTTTTTCGGGCGACAGTATCTATAATCCTTATCGAAATACCGTTCCCGACGCGTGGAAAAAATGTATTTTTCACGTACATACACAAGCGTGGAAGGGTGCTACCAATGGCGAAAATCAAAGCAGCGATATATTTGCCGTATATAAAAGTCTGAAATATGATGTGGTTGCCATTTCCAATTACATGAAAGTGGATACTGCCGGTTTTCATAATTCCGATTATATCCCTTGTTATGAACACGGTTATGGCTATGGAAAGACACATCAGTTGGTGATGGGAAACCATAGTCCGATACTTTGGCGCGATTATATTTTCGTCCAAAATTTAAGTCAAAAACAATATACCATTGATCTTTTGAAAGCACGTTGCGAACTGTTGGCGATAAACCATCCTGACTTGCGTTATGGATATACGCCTGAGGATTTTAAATATTTGTCAAATTATGACATTATGGAAGTATTGAACGGCGCTCGATATTCTTTTGCGCATTGGGATTCGGCGCTGTCGCACGGACATACGGCATGGCTCACCGCCAATGACGATGCACACAATGTAAACGACCTCTCCATTGTGCAACGTGTAGCGGTTTTTGTACATTCCCCCAACGCAACTCGTCGCGATATTTTGGACAATCTTGCCTGCGGTGCGGCGTTTGGCGTACACTTTCCGAAAATAGCGCCGCAATGGGATGAGAAATATGAAGCAGCAAGCGGGGTGTCGTTTCCCGAAACTATTACAGTCAACCATGATACGTTGCAAGTGGTGTGGCAAGAAACCATGTCGGAAATTGTTTTCATAGGCGACAATGGAAAAACGCTTGCCGCGGCTACAAATACAAACCATGCACACTACGTGATACAACCCGAAGATACCTACGTGCGAATTACGCTGAAAGCAGACAACGGATTGGTCTATTACCTGAATCCGGTGGTACGCAGCAGCGACGGAACGATGCCTCCAAAACAAACAACCGCTTATGTACATCACGGAAAAACACTGTTGAAACGCACCCTTATTGCGGCATTATTACTCCTCTCGTGCAACTTATGGATTATAATAAAATACAAAAAAAGATGAAAAAAATCCGTATAAAATCCTCTCATTCGTATATCCTTATTGCTATTGCAGCGATTTCAGCCATATTATTTATTCCGGGATTGGGCGCAGTACATTTGTTCGACTGGGACGAATTGAATTTTGCCGAATCGGCGCGTGAAATGATCGTATCCGGCGATTATTTGCGTGTGCAAATTGATTACATTGCATTTTGGGAAAAGCCTCCATTCTTTATTTGGTTGCAGGTTTTATCCATGAAAATGTTTGGCATCAATGAATTTGCAGCGCGATTTCCGAATGCGGTATGCGGTATCGTTACGTTAATGGTATTATATGGCATCGGCTCTCGGTTGAAAAATCAACGTTTCGGACTTATATGGACACTCGCTTACATGGTGTCGTTATTGCCTTTCTTCTATTTTAAATCCGGAATTATCGACCCATGGTTCAACCTTTTTATATTTCTCGGCATTTATTTTTTCATACGTTTCACTGCGCCGCATAATGCCACAAACGGCTTGAAGCAAGTAGCCCTGTCGGCATTTTTCATCGGCTTGGCAGTACTTACCAAAGGTCCGGTAGGTTTATTGATATTTCTTTTAACATTCGCCGTATATCTTCTTTTCAAACGGTTTAAATTACGTTGTAATTGGAGGCAAGTAGTTCTGTTTTCCGTAACCACAGCTTTCGTGGGGGGATTTTGGTATCTATTGTTATGGTTGCACGGCGGCAGTGAACTCATCACCGAATTTATCAACTATCAGATACGGCTATTCACTACGCCCGACGCAGGGCATGGCGGATTTTTACTTTATCATTTTGTGATTCTGTTTTTCGGCGTATTCCCCGCATCTATTCTCGCGTTGCCTGTATTCAGACGGAACGTGTTGCAAACCGAATCAAGTGAAGAAATAAAACACTTTTTTCATTGGCAGATGATAACCTTTTGGGTAGTGTTAATTTTATTTACCATCGTAACCACAAAAATTGTGCATTATTCTTCGATGTGTTATTTCCCTTTGACATTTCTTGCCGCATGGCAAATTGACAGAATATTTGAGCATAAAGCTACTGTGCCGCGCTATGTGAAAACATTACTGCTGTCGGTGACTATTTTACTAACGGCGCTTGTGGGTACACTGCCTTTTATTGACCGGTTGAAACCACTTTTCATGCCTTTGATAGACGATGAATTTACATGTGGGAATTTGGAAGCCGTTTCAAATTGGATTGGCTTTGAGCCGTTGCTCGGCATCATATTGCTGTGCGGCATCGTATATTTTTTCCAGCTTATCAAAAAAGAAAAAACGCAAAAAGCATTTATTGCATTGGCGTGTGCGTGTGTATTTTTTATTGGCGGCGTCATATATACTTATCCGTTGCAGGTTGAGAAATATACCCAAAATGCCGTAGTTGAGTTTTATCGCGAAAAAGCAACCGAAGATTGCTACATTCATCCTCTTTTTTACACGTATGCACATTATTTCTATGCCGGAAAAATGCCGGAAGACCAATATGAAAGCGAATCATTTTTAAGATACGGAAAGATTGACAAACCTGCCTATTATGTAATGAGAAAAGACGCCAATCGTATAGCCCAATTCCTTTCGGAAACACCCGAAGCACAATTACTTTATGAAAAAAATGGCTTCGTCTTTTTTGTAAGAAAGTAGTTTTCCGGTTTGCATAATCAATATATAATTCCTAACTTTATATTTAGAAACTGTTTAAATTTACAATAAAAATATTGAATATCAGTTGTTTATGTTGAATAAATATCGTATCTTTATGATTATCAACAGCATAAAGAACGATGCAAAATTATCCAACAGACTTAACCGATATTCAATACGGTGCAATATTACGATTTTTTTCTGACAAGCGCAAACGTAACCATTCATTGCGAGAAATAATGAATGCTATTTTTT
>JAITPN010000062.1 GCA_031289415.1 Prevotellaceae bacterium
CAAAACCCCGTCATTCCGAGCGGAGTCGAGGAATCTGCTGCTTATAGGCGCTGTGGAACATTGGTTTTATCGCTATGTTACAGACAATTATGTATGATTATCAGATAGTAATATTTTAATTATAGCAATTTCCAGCGTTTACCGGACAACAATGATATAAAATGAATATCGGATACGTTGCCGAACTAATCCCGATAGGGATTGCATGTATATAGCAAATATATGATAATCGGTCTAATGCGACCCCGAAGGGGTCGTATGTGGGTGAAATAACATGCTGTTCTATAAACATGTGAATCCTTCGGATTCTCGTTTTGTATGCTACATTTTAGGCGTTACAGTAAGTATCCGCTTATTTTGCTAACCGGACGACTATGGTTTTGTTCATAAGTATTACCTCCTCACATAGTCGGAAAATGTGCCGTCGGCGTAGAGTATCATCACTTTTTCAACATGTTGGCTATCTTTTTCGTGGAATGACGGCGGGGCAGGGAGTTCTTCCGGCTCTTGTTCGGCGTAGCTTTCCGTAACGGTTTCGTCAGGCGTAGCTTCTTTTGTAACAAACGCTTTATCAGGAAATAAGGGAGGCATGGAAAGCTCTTTATACATTTTTCCACGTCCCGAAATCAACCATTCAATATTTATGGTCGGGTAGTTTTTCAGGAACTTCTCAAAAAATTCAAATCCGGGTTTGCTGCGTCCCGACAGCAAATGAGATACGCCCGAACGTTGAATCCCCATTTTTTCGGCAAAGGAGGCAGGTGTCAAATGTTCTGCCCTCAAAAAAGCGTCTAATCGTTCTTTCATTGTTGTAATTTTTTAACACTACAAATGTAAACATTATTTCGTTTACATTTGTAAAATAAGTAAAGTTACAGCTGTAAATATTACAAATATAGCCTATAAAGATGACTTAATACGCTGTAAAAACACTTTAAATAGCATCATAAATAATACTGATTATTAGCTATTTAAAGTATATTTCTAAAATGTGTTTATATTTGTTGAAAATTTAGCTGTTTACTGCTGTAATATAGCTGTATTACTATCTGCTTGTTTACTATTGTAATCTGAAATATTCTTTTTATCTTTGCATATTATGAAGCCTGATATTTTTATAGCTGACTACACTTATACGCTTCCCGACGAACGTATAGCGCGTTACCCCGAAGCGGAACGCGACCAGTCTAAATTATTGTGCTACCGTGGAGGCAGCATTACGCAGCATCGTTTTACCGCTCTCCCCGATTTGCTGCCCGACGATACGTTGCTTATTTTCAATAACACACGTGTTATTTCGGCAAGGATGCTGTTCAGAAAAGCGTCGGGCGCACTGATTGAACTCTTTTGCCTTGAACCTGTGCTGCCTGCCAATTTTGAACAGAGTTTCGGAAGTACCGAAAGTTGTGTGTGGAAATGTACGGTAGGCAATCTTAAACGTTGGAAAGACAATTCGTTATTGCAAAAAGAAATAGCAGGCGGGCAACTTTTGACTGCCGAAATGACGTCGAAACAAGATGACTCCGTGCATGTTCGTTTTCGT
This sequence comes from Prevotellaceae bacterium, assembly GCA_031289415.1. Taxonomy (GTDB): domain Bacteria; phylum Bacteroidota; class Bacteroidia; order Bacteroidales; family UBA932; genus JAIRLC01. The sequence continues at coordinate 1,544 of JAITPN010000062.1, forward strand.
TGGACTGGCGCGCTGTCCTTTGCGCAGGTGATGGAAGCTGCGGGCGCGATTCCCATTCCGCCCTACTTGAAGCGTGAAGCCGACGCGCAGGATGCTGTCCGTTACCAAACGGTGTATGCGCAATATAAAGGCTCGGTGGCTGCGCCTACCGCAGGTTTGCACTTCACCAAAAATATACTTAACCAACTGGTGGAACGGAAGAAAATACAGTTATCGGAAGTAACGCTTCATGTAGGTGCAGGGACTTTCCGCCCGGTGAAAACCGCTACGGTGGGCGAACACGTGATGCACAGCGAGCCGTTTTCCGTATCGCGCCGTGTAGTGGAGCAATTATTGACACACGGCGGACAGACCATAGCGGTAGGCACTACGTCGGCACGTATGCTCGAAAGCCTTTATTTTCTCGGACTGCAATGTGCCGACGGCGAAAACCCCACACAGGTAACACAATGGACGCCCTACGAACACATCCGTAGCGAAACGCCGCAGCAAGCGATTGAAGCATTGCTGGGTTATATGGACAAAAACGGATTGGATACGCTGCACGCCGCTACGCAAATACTGCTTGCGCCGCCCTATCGTTTTAAAATAGTAAACGGATTGATTACTAATTTTCACCAGCCGCAAAGCACACTGCTGCTGCTCATAGCCGCTTTTGTGGGCAAACCGTGGCGCAGCATTTACGACTACGCCTTGTCGCACGATTTCCGTTTCCTGAGTTACGGCGACTCCAGCCTGTTGCTGCCTTAACAGCAAAAATTACAGTAATTTAGTTTTTCACGCAACGGATGCTGTAGGCATTTGTTTTATTACGGTTCGCAGCAGCATCCCACATATCTTCTATATATAAGCAATTAAAGATGGGATGTTCTGAGACAAAGGCACGATATGCCGATTTTTCCCAGTCGTCGGCTTCCACATTGGGTATGATACCATTAAAAGTCATATCATCAGAATCTATAGCGCCGGTTGATGTCCATAAACGGGTTACTATATTATCTTCGCTGCTAAGACCGCCACCATTGCTTATTAGGCGTACTTGCGGGATGAATATTACAAAATCGTTGTGAATATCAGTTGCTGCCAAAATTTCCTCACTTCTGCCATCTTGGATATAACCAAGCAAATAGCCTTTTACAGTAGCTCCATACTGTCCTGCGGGAACGGTTTTTACAACTTCATCGTTGAATAAGTATCCTTGATCGACTACGCCGAAAAAGCTTTGTTCCCATTCATTGATTGAAGGTATGTGCCAGCCTGCTGGGCATGGATCGTTAGCAGGCGTCCAGTCGCCGGGACCAGGAAAGATGTAATTCCAATCGAAAGGGATATCATCATCATCAGTTGGCGCATCATAAGCTATTTTGCTGTTGAACTGATACACTTTGCCAAAATCATTGATGGTAGCCGCAAATTTGCCCGGATCACCCACATTGCGGGTTGCCCAAGTAACACCGCCAATCAATATGCCTTTTTCTGTAAATTGGCTGACATTTACAGTTTTAGTACTTGTACCGGCTGAAACGGTTACGACCGCAGCACGTTCTTCGGAAGTGGCTGTTGCCTTAATGTGTATCGTGTATGTACCGGCGTTGCCGAATGCCGGATCCACCGTAAGCCAGTTGGCGTCGGCGGTGATAGTAAAAGGCTGGGTTGAAGATACCGTAACTATTTCTATTCCACCATTTTCATTGAACTCAAGTACAGCGGGCTTCACCGATAGTTTTACAGAACCGGTAGCGTTAGGTGGCTGTACGATAGAGATAACCCGCATAACGGTGTCGGCGCGGAATACGAGGTTTGCGCTACGTTCTTTGCCTGTGTTGTTTTCGGAACAATAGACAGTGGGCTTTCCGTCACGGACGTGTGTATTGGGAAGCACCTTACACCAGTCGCCGCTACTTATTGCTCTCCATGTGGTATTACTCTTGACGGTTACCGTATAAGTACCGAATCCGCCGTTGGCATTAATCAGATAGGGATTGGGCATGGGTTCTCCCGGAAGAAAATAGTCTACGAAGTCGCCGGATGACGTAACTATCAGAAAATTATAAGCCCACACTTCGAGGTAGATGGGAGCGCTTGGCGGGTTTTCAAAATCGTTGCGGCACGATAAGATGATTACAACTGCCAATAAACTGTTTAGCAATGTATATAATAACGTCCGTTTCATGGCATGTTGTCTTAAATGCATATCTTTACCAAACGCGAAGGTACGTTTTTTTTTACTCAAAACCATAGAATTTATAAAAAAATGCTTATTTTTGCAGAAAATAAAAGAAATGGATAAAAAGTTAAGAATTGTTTGCTCTTGAACGCTTGGCATCATATATGGATTTGGATAACCGGCAATGTCGGGGTTTTGTTATGGACATTCTATCTGACAATCGCTATTTACATGATTATCATGATGGTGCTAAGCAGGCTGAATCCTGTGAAAACCCTGTCGTGGATATTGGTGCTGCTTACGCTTCCCTACGTCGGCATGTTGCTGTATCTGTTTTTCGGGCAGAACCACCGCAAGCGGAAAATGTATAGCCGTAAAGGCATGCGCGATGTGCATATCATGAACTCGCTGGGCAAGCAACAGATTATTCAGGCGAACTATACGGATTGGATAAATGCAGAAAAAATGGAAATATATAAAAAGACCATTTTGCTGCAACTGAACAACAGCCGGGCATTGCTCACGTCGAAAAACAAGATGGAAGTGTATGACAACGGCAACGACACGTTTGCCGCCATGAAACGCAGCATCGCTTCAGCTACACACAGCATACATCTTGAATCATACATCATTGTAGCCGACAAAATAGGCAGTGAAATCAAAAACCTGTTGGTAGAAAAAGCTACGGCAGGCGTGGAAGTACGCATTATTTACGACGGTATAGGAAGTTGGCATCTTTCCCAACAATATATAACCGATTTAAAAAAAGCAGGGGTGGAAATCTACCCTTTCGGGCGGGTTACCATGCCTTGGCTCGTGCGCAACGTCAATTACCGGAATCACCGGAAAATTCTGGTCGTTGACGGACATACAGGCTTTTTGGGCGGCATCAACATTGCCGACCGCTATGCCGACGGCGGCAATTTTGATAGATGGCGCGACGCTCATATCCGCATCGAGGGCGAAGCCGTACACTCCCTGCAAGCCGCCTTTCTGCTCGACTGGTTTTTCGTAAGCAAGAAACAAGTGGGGCAGCGGACAAACTATTATCCGAAAACGAATATTGACGATAAACACTATGTGCAAATCGTACCGTCGGGTCCCGACAGCGATTGGGAAAGCATTATGCAGGCTTACTTTTCAGCCATTATGCAGGCAAAAGAACGCATTTATATTATCACGCCCTATTTCACGCCCAACGAAAGTATTCTCACGGCTATTAAAGTAGCGTCGCTGAGCGGCGTGGACGTGCGGCTTATCCTGCCCGGCAAGTCCGATTCCAAAATCACCTACTGGAGCACGCTGTCGTACCTTTCGGAACTTCATGAAGCGGGCGTAAAAGTGTATCTTTACCAAAACGGATTTAACCATTCAAAAATCATTACCATTGACGGAAACTTTGCCGCTATCGGCTCTGCGAACATGGATGCGCGAAGTTTTGAACATAATTTTGAAATTACAGGATTGTTCTACGACGAATTTATTGCAACAAAACTCGAAGAACAATTTAAGAAAGATATGAAAAACAGCCGTTTTATACGAAGTTACCGTTGGGAAAAACGAAAATTCTGGCGGAAATTGGCAGAAGGCTTGGCGCGGCTACTATCACCACTACTTTAATTGAAGTACGATAAATATAAGTTAATGAATAATTTAAATATTTTAAAATAATGACGCCCGATTTACAAAATTTACGGCACACCGGCAGCGGAAACTTTTTCCTCATAGCCGGTCCGTGCGTGGTGGAAAGCGAAAAATTGTGTATGGAAGTGGCTGCGCACATCGTGCAGCTTGCCGACGAGCTGCAAGTGCCGTATATCTTCAAAGCCTCCTACCGCAAAGCCAACCGTTCGCGCAGCGATTCGTTTACCGGCATAGGCGACGAAACGGCGTTGAAAATACTCCGCAAAGTGCGTACGGAATATAATATACCGGTGGTTACCGATGTTCATTCTGCTGAAGAAGCGCAACTTGCCGCCTATTTTGATGTGGACGTTCTGCAAATACCGGCATTCCTCTGCCGCCAAACCGACATTCTGACGGCAGCGGCAAAAACAGGCAAAGTGGTAAACGTCAAAAAAGGACAGTTTGTAGCCCCCGAAGCCATGCGGTTTGCGGCAGACAAGGTGCGGCAACACAACCCCAATGTGATGCTCACCGAACGCGGCTCACAGTTCGGCTACTACGATTTGGTAGTTGATTTCCGCGGCATTGCCGAAATGAAAAGCATCGGTGCGCCGGTGGTGCTTGACGTTACGCATGCGTTGCAGCAACCGAACCAGCAAAACGGCGTAGCAGGCGGAAAACCTGCTCTTATTGAAACACTTGCACGTGCAGGCATCGCCGTAGGTGTGGACGGTTTGTTCTTTGAAACCCACCCAACGCCTGAAAAAGCCTTGTCGGACGGCGCAAATATGCTCCCGCTATCCGAACTTAGGGGACTGCTGTCGCGGTTAGTAACACTGCATCAGACGGTAAGGCGTTTGTGATGCGCTACCTATTCGCGCAAATCCACGATGTTGAAATCGTGGTATAATGCGGTAGGGAAAATGAATTTATCGGGTACGGCTGTTGTTTTCGCTATTTTATCTATACCAATAACATAGCGTTGCGTATTTTTCGTGTTGTAAATAAACTGCACAGGATTCAGGGTTTCGTGATGCAGCAGCAACACGACTGAGGTGTATGCCGTATTGGAATCAATAGGAATCATTTCAATCTGCCATATTTTTTGCCCTTTATGCGTCGCGCTCCGCAGGGGTTTATAGCGAAACTTGTCTTTGTTTGTCAGGATAAATTGAAGCGGATTATCCATCAGGTCAGGAGCTTCTTCTGCCTGATAGATGGTTACTTCCTTGATTTCATTCATGCACACCCACTTGCTTTTTCCGTCGCAATATACGTCCATGCCGTCTACTTGAAGATGAAAACTGTTGCCGCTGTACCACAATGTGCCATTCATCTCGTCTTGCAACTTTTTTGCCGTATTTTCGTACGTGAAGGTAAACGACATTTCTACAGGACTTTCCGTTATTTGTTTTAGAAAATGCTGCAATACGGATTGGGTCGTCGGCTGGCTTTGCGTATATGCCAAGCCCGATATGAGCAGCAAACATATTGTGCATGTCGTTTTGAGCCAATTTCTTCTACAAGATTTAGTTACACGATTTTTCGGATTTACCTTTACCGTTTTATACGAACATAGTAGATTCATTTTTTTATACTATTTAATTTTGCAAAGATAATTGTTTTTTTTGTATTTCGCTGTGCGGATTGCGCAGGTGAACCCGCTCGCGCCGATTTGTAGTGTCTGTTGCGCAACCCTAAGTTCAATTAGTAAATGCGAATATTGGGTTTAAGAAAGGAATAAAAAAAGATGCTGATGATGGATTGTTGATAACGGAAATAACTTTTAGAAACTGTTTAAATTTACAATAAAAATATTGAATATCAGTTATTTGTGTTGAATAAATATCGTATCTTTATGATTATCAACAGCATAAAGAACGATGCGAAATTATCCGACAGACTTAACCGATATTCAATACAGTGCAATATTACGATTTTTTTCTGACAAGCGCAAACGTAACCATTCATTGCGAGAAATAATGAATGCTATTTTTTACCTGCTCAAAACAGGTTGCCACTGGCGGATGTTGCCAACGAAT
>JAITPN010000095.1 GCA_031289415.1 Prevotellaceae bacterium
TCTTCTTCCTCTTCGCCACGCAATTGATAATAACCGCGTTTTTGGTTAAAATTCAAAATGAGCCAAGCCAATTCTTCTTTTTCGAGTTTGTATTGCAATGCTTTTTTACGCAAATAATAAATTGTCCAATCGTATGGGATTTCAGTTTCTTTGCCATTCGGTTTTATGTAAAACAATTGCGGCTGATTCGTTTTAAAATCTGTAATCATTTCGTCGAAAGAATTTTGAAACAAAAATTCATATTTTCCTTCGTCATTTTTTACCCAAGGCAATTTTGTTTCTGTTTCCGGCAAAAATTTACCAAAATGTTTTTCAAAATCTATACTTTTGGCGTAATGTTCAGGCAAAAAGTTCAAAATATTCAGAACTCGGTGCAAGCGTTCACGTCGCAAGTGATTACGTTCATACAAATGCCTTGTTCCTCTAAATTTTGTGCGAGCCGCACATTTTGAAATACCATTACCCAAAGCAAAATCATTCATAGGGTCTTTACTTGCAGCACCATTGCTTGTCGAGACATAACCCTCCATCGGAATAATCCGACTTCCCATACCCAAAATGTTGCCTTCTTTTTGGTCGAAATCTTGTTCTACCAATGCCCAACCAATACTATTGGTTCCTAAATCAAGTCCTAAAATTTTTTTGCCCATATTTTTTTATTTTAAATTTTTATTGTACCTTTGTGCCAGCAATCAAATCACAATAAGGATTATTCCGTTGTGAAAACATTTACAGTAGTCCCGCCTCCAGCGGGATTGTTGTTTTTATCTTATTGTCATTTCAATCAACTGAAAACAAAAGTCAAAGGTAATAAGTTTTTTCATATTTACAATGACTTCCCTGAATATTTTTTAAATTAAAAATAAAAAAAATAGCAACATACAAACTGCTATTTTTTATAAAATATTTATATTGAATCAATTATGCGTAATTAAAGAAATATAATCACATTACATTTATCTTATAATCAACATACCCCCTACCGCACACAATGCTTTTTACCACTCACTAATTTTTTAGGATAAGTTACAAATATCTATAAAGATTATAAATACGATTGATTGTGTATTAATTTATTGACAATCAAACAAAAATAAAATTCTACTACCCACCTGTTTTCTTCGCCCATTCGCCCACTTCTAAATCTCGAATATTGCCGTTATCAAGCACAAAACGTACAGCAGTACGCACTACGTGAATACCGCGTAAACCGGCGCCGCCGGGGTTAATATGCAGTAAATCATAATGCCTGTCGTTCATCACTTTCAAGATGTGCGAATGTCCGCTGATGAACAGTTTGGGGCGGTGCATTTCAATTAGGCGGCGGGCTTCGGGAGCATAATTTCCCGGATATCCGCCAATGTGCATCATCAACACCACAATGCGCTCTTCCGTAAAGCATTGCATTTCAGGATGTATGGTGCGCACATGAAAATCGTCGCAATTACCGGATACGGCTCGCAAGGGCTTGAACGCCGCTATTTCGTCGGCAAGTTCCAGAGAGCCGATGTCGCCTGCATGCCACAATTCATCAACGTCCGCAAAAAAACGGCGCAATTTATCATCAAAGTGATAATGAGTGTCGGATAATAAACCTATTTTTTTCATTATATTTGCAAATGTAAGAAAAAAACTACCTTTGCACAAAATTTAATTTGGAATACGACAATATGGACATATCGCTTGATAAACACCCAACACGCATTGCGGCAATGTTTAACCACATTGCACCGCACTATGATTTCCTGAATCATTTCCTGTCATTGGGATTCGACCGGCTATGGAGAAGACGGCTGGTAAAACGCCTTGCTAAACAACATCCGCAGCGCATTTTAGACGTTGCAACAGGCACAGGCGACCTCGCCTTATTGATGAGCCGTAAAATGCAAGCATCCATAACGGCTGCCGACATTGCCGAAGAAATGATAGCGCGGGCAAAAACCAAGCGGGCGAAGTTAAAAATAACGAACGACACGTTGCACTTCATACAAGCATCAGCCGAATCACTGCCCTTTGGCGATAACACTTATGATGCCATAACGGTGGCATTTGGCGTAAGAAATTTTGAACATCTCGACAACGGATTGCAGGAAATGCAGCGCGTACTGAAATCCGACGGCACGCTTGCCATATTGGAACTCACACAACCTGTTCATTTTCCGATGAAACAACTTTACCGCTTCTATGCCGACCGGCTGATTCCGTTTTTCGGACGTCTGTTTTCTTCGCATAATTCGGCATATTCTTATTTACCTGCCTCCGTAAAGGCATTTCCGCAACGTAATCAGTTTATTACAAAATTGCGCGATGCCGGATTTGCCGACGCAACATGTATTTCTTTTACAGGAGGCGTATGTTGTTTGTACATGGTAACGAAAAAAAATGTATCTTTGTAGTCCAAATGAAGCGAATTATTTTCATATTATTCATGGTATTTACCATTCCGGCAGTTGCGCAACTCCAGACTACCGAGTTGTATCTAACTCACTATGATAATATTAAAAAGTGGCGATTCGGCTTCACTTTAGGCGGACATATTTTTGATTACGCCATTATAAACTCCGAAAAGCCGGTATTCAGCGACGGCGCTCCGTTGATGGCTGAAGTAACCCAACCCGGTTTAGGCTTCAATGTTAACGGATTGGTGGACTACCGCGTTGTGCGTAATTTGCATTTGCGGTCGGGTTTCGGCATCTGTTTCGGACAGCGCGAAATTGATTTCCACAAAGGGAAAAACGGGCCGGTGATACTTGCTTCGGAATATGACTCCTACTACCTCGAAATACCACTGTCGCTGAAATATTCTGCCAACCGACACAGCAACGTTCGCCCTTATTTCATTGTCGGCGCGGCAGCCCGCTACAACCTCAGTTGGAAACCGAATCTTGCAAAAAACGTCGTCATAGGCTTTAAACCTTTCGAGCCTTTTTACGAAGGCGGCTTCGGCTTTGACTGGTATTTCTATTATTTCAAATTATCGTTCGAAATAAAATATTCCGGCGGATTTTCAAACTTGAAAACCAATAATTTGATTGATGATTTCAGAATGTCGGACGGTGTCACAGCCCATCATTTCAACGACGCTATCAGCAAGTTAAATTCACGCATGCTTCTTTTCTCATTCCATTTTGAATAAGTTTTGGCGACAGTCTTTTTACGTCAAATTAAACTTCGTTACACCGCACGATAGCAGTTTTTACGCCAATATAACAACGGCGGATATTTATTTTTTGAGGAATATTATCCATTTCCATTCTTCAGGATTTCCACTGCCAACACTCGGCGTATATAAAAATAGTTTTACTACCTGCTTCGGGTTTGATTTCAAATATTCTCTTGCTTTAATCACATTTTGAACATGCCCCCAAATTTTCTGATAATCAAAAATTGCACCATTCGGGTTAAATACATCCTCAAAACCATTTGCAGGAAATATGTAGTCATCAGTCAATGCCCTGTCAAAATTCTCTGCAAGAAGCCAATTCTTAGGATATAAAATTTCACCGCTTCCCGCCCAAATAATTGTGCCATAAAACAATGTTTCTCCTATCTCCGAATAAAATAGCTTGATGCTGCCAAAATCTCCCGGATCTAAATATTCATTGGTAATCGTAAAGGCGTCGGATGACTTGTCTAAGTCAAGTTCTTTTCCGCCTTCAAATGTATAGGTTGTATAATCGACTTTTAACAGCAACACATTGGATTTAATGGGATTTCCGCCCACTTTTGAAGCCAAAATTTTTACGCTGTAATCTTTCTGTGCTATCCCTTTCCCATCTTCGGGATAAGGCGCTAATTCGACAAGCTCAAATTTTATATCATTGATTACCGTATCGGTTTGAAATTTGCGATTGGTATTTAAGGTAAATTGATAATGATAATTTCCCGTCACAATTAAATCAAGCCTGACTGCTGCATTTCCTTCCCAATCACACAGTACACCGGTCGGACATCGGGAATCATTTAAGACGGAATCTATTTCGATCCTGAAATCATTGCTAAAATCATAATAGATTTGATGATGTCCAATCACAATGGTATCGTTGTGCGTTTCCGTAATAATATCCCGTTTAAGGTACGTTTTGTTCGGATTTTCGGGAATAACTGTAAAATCGCTTATTTCTATTGTTTCGTCGTCTATTTTAATCAGGTTATGGATGGTTTCCTGATTGTCGGATAAAAATTTAATTGCAATTTGATTGTCAAAAAGCCGGTACTCCAGCGTATCATATCTTTCAAAATTTTTACCATACATCCCAAATCTCGCTTGGTTGTCAGAAAAGAAGTCTATAAATTGCAATCCAAAGCTTTCTTTATCAACCCAAGCGCCTTTTAGGATTCCTGATTCAGGTTTTTTAACATTGCCTTGTTCAAAAACCATATATGTAGGAGGATCCTCCGGAATACTCGGATAGAGGTTCTCTATCTCAAATTTTGAATTATCTATTACTCTAAATGAAAGGGTTGTAACAAGCGATTTATCCCATATTGCTATTAACTTTATGTTATTATCTATTATTTCATACTCAAACTCGTCTGCTCCTCCCGATGTTATTATGAGTACTTTTCGTTCGTCAATAAAATTCATTCCGGTACGGCTCTCTACCGGTGAAATTTCCGTGTAAAATCCTAATGGATTGGTAAAAGCAACCTCCTTAACCTCATCCTGAAGATTGGCTAACTTACAGCTACAAAAAACTGCTACAAAAAATAAAATCGAAATTAATTTAATTGTTTTCATATATATTTATTTTTAAAATTATTTCTCTTTTAAAAAAAACTGTGCTGACAAAATTCTATCTCATTTGCGCTATCCTGACAAATTTACTTACATATCGCTACTTTTCATCGCATTTCATTTCTGAGGTCAAAGGTAATAAAAATATTTTAATAAAAAACAAATTTTATTGATTTTTTTATTTTATGGAACTGTAGAATCACTTAACCATCTGTACAGCTGTTTATTTACAGAACTCAGCCAAACGGGTTGGACTACGTGAGGCTGAGCCTATGCGCCGACAAGGAACAAAACTTCAACAATTAAACAACTAAACAGTTAAACAAGGGATCACTTTTATTGGTATATCCAACAATTTTATGTAATTTTGTTGCTTAAAACAAGATATAAATATGCTAAAAATTGCTATTCAAAAATCGGGACGGTTAAGCGAAGAGTCGCTGGCGCTGCTGAAAGAGTGCGGTATTTCATTGCACGACGGCAAAGAACAACTGATTGCCCGTGCGCGAAATTTCCCGCTGGAAGTGCTGTATCTGCGCAATGCCGATATTCCCCAATACGTAAAAGACGGCGTAGCCGACATTGCCATCATCGGCAGCAATACCGACACGGAAAGCCGCGCAGGCGTCACGCGCGTGCTGTCGCTCGGATTTTCGCAATGCCGCCTGTCGATTGCCGTGCCGAAATCCGCTACATTCGAGGGGGTACAATGGCTGCAAGGAAAGAAAATTGCCACGTCCTATCCTAATTCGCTAAGCGATTTTCTGACTACGCACGGCATCGCAGCCGACATTCACGAAATATCGGGGTCGGTAGAAATAGCCCCGAATATCGGCTTAGCCGATGCGATTTGCGACATTGTGAGTTCGGGCAGCACGTTGATGAAAAACGGATTAAAAGAAGTATATACCTTGCTCGAATCGGAAGCCATACTTGTAGCCAATCCGATACTAAACGACGAGAAGCAGCAGGAGCTGGAACATTTGATATTCCGCATGAAATCGGTGCTGAACGCCCAAAACCGCAAATATATTTTGCTGAACGCTCCCGAAAGTTCGTTGGACACTATATGTAAATTACTTCCCGGAATGCGCAGTCCGTCGGTGTTGCCGTTGAAAGAACCCGGCTGGGTGTCGCTACATTCCGTAGTCAACGAAGATACTTTTTGGGATGTGATTGGCAAACTGAAAGCCGCAGGCGCTGAAGGAATTTTAGTGATTCCGATAGAAAAAATGATAACCTAAAACGAAGGAATATAACACGTATTATTGTATGACTGTTTTTTATCCCGAAGCACACGATTGGGCTGCGATACTTGCCCGCCCCGAACAGCACAACGAGGAGCCGCTGACTGTGGCGCGTGAAGTGTTTGAGGCTGTAAAAGCGCAGGGCGACACCGCATTGCGACGCTACACCGCACAGTTTGACAAAGCCCACATTACCGATTTTCTTGTAACGCCTGCCGAGTTCGCCGAAGCAGAAAAGCTCGCGGACGATTCGCTGAAAGCAGCCATACGCCTCGCCGCCGGCAATATCACTGCTTTTCACAAAAAACAGTTGTCCGCCGTTGTCGAATGGCAAAATCCGCAAGGCATCACATGCCGGCAAGAGCCTCGCCCCATCGAAAAAGTAGGGCTATACGTGCCGGGAGGAAGCGCTCCGTTGTTTTCCACCGTATTGATGCTTGCTATTCCCGCACGTCTGGCAGGCTGCAAAGAAATCGTACTGTGTACGCCGCCCGACGCGCAAGGAACGATACACCCCGCCATCTTATGGACGGCTGCTTTTTGCGGCGTTACAAAAGTGTATAAAGCAGGCGGCATACAAGCCATAGCCGCCATGACGTTCGGCACGGAAAGCATCCCGAAAGTATATAAACTTTTCGGTCCGGGCAACCGGTATGTAATGGCGGCAAAACAATTAGCCACACACTATGGCGTTGCCATCGACATGCCCGCAGGTCCGTCGGAAGTGATGGTGATTGCCGACGAAACGGCAAATCCGTCATTCATCGCCGCCGACTTGCTGTCGCAGGCGGAGCACGGAAAAGACAGCCAAACATTGCTGCTCACATGGACGCCTGAGATATTGCCATGGGTAGAGCAGGAAATTGAACGGCAATTGAACGAATTGCCCCGCAAAGATATTGCCAAAGCCGCTATGGAAAATTCACGGTTTATTGTACTCAAAGATACCGATACGGCTATTGCCATGGCAAACGAATATGCACCGGAACACCTTATCCTGTGCATAAACAACTATCGCGCCCTGACGGAAAAAATCAGCAATGCAGGTTCTGTATTTTTAGGAAATTATTCACCCGAAAGCGCAGGCGACTACGCTTCAGGAACAAACCACACACTGCCTACCAACGCTTATGCCAAAGCATACAGCGGCATAAACATGGATGCTTTTATCAAAAAAATAACTTTTCAGGAAATCACACGCGAAGGATTGGAATACCTCGCCCCGACCCTGACCAATATGGCGGAAAACGAACAGCTGCAAGCACACAGCAACGCCGTTAAAATAAGAATTAAAAAATAAAAAATATGCTGACTCAATTAATCAGGAAAAATATTTTACAACTTCAACCTTACGTGAGCGCCCGCGACGAATACCAAGGCGAAGAGGCGATATTGCTTGACGCCAACGAAAACCCTTACGATAACGGATGTAACCGCTACCCCGACCCGCGCCAAAAAGCGCTGAAAGAAAAAATCGCCGAAATAAAAGGCATCGACGTGCGCCACATGATTCTGGGCAACGGCAGCGATGAAATCATCGACCTGCTTATCCGCAGCACATGCCGACCGAATATTGACAACATCATCGTGTTTTCGCCCGGCTATTCGATGTATGAAGTGAGCGCCGCCGTAAACGAAGCCGAAGTACGCAAAATAAACCTCACCGCCGACTTCCTGCCCGATACGAAAGCGCTGTCCCTCACACGCGACGCCGCTACTAAAATCATAGTGCTTTGCTCGCCCAACAACCCGACAGGCAACATCACCCCATTGCCGTTAATAGCGGATATATGCCGCGAAAATCCCTGCCTTGTGGTAGTGGACGAAGCATACATCGACTTTACCGACGCTCCGTCAGCCCTTACATTGTTAGATAAATACCCGAACCTTGTCGTACTGCAAACCTTGTCGAAATCGTGGGGAATGGCAGGGCTGCGGCTGGGTGTAGGCTATGCCGACAAACAGTTGATAGATATTCTGAACCGCGTAAAAGCGCCCTACAACATCAGCAGTTTGTCACAAAAAACCGCCTTGTCGTTGCTTGCCGGATACGATACATTTACCCATAAAATCGAAACGCTGAAACGCGAACGCACCCGCCTGTTCAAAGCGTTTGCTACACTCGGTATTTTCACAAAAATCTATCCGTCCGAAGCCAATTTTATTCTGGTTACGACCGAAAAATACCGCGAACTGTACGATTTTCTTATCACGCAAAAAATTGTTGTCCGCATACGGCACATTCCGCCGCTCATTGAATACGGCATCCGCATCAGCGTAGGCACGGAAGAAGAAAATGCGCAACTGCTCGAAGCGCTCACCACATACAAAACTAATATCGAAAAACTGTGAACCGAAAAAAAATACTTTTTATTGACCGCGACGGCACGATTATCAAAGAGCCGGCTACGGATTTTCAGGTAGATAACCTGAATAAATTCTCATTCATTCCGGGCGTGATAGGCGCATTGCGTCATATTGTAGAAAAAACCGACTATCGTTTGGTAATGGTTTCCAATCAAGACGGACTCGGCACGGCGGCGTTTCCGACGGCAGATTTTCTGCCCTGCCACCAACTGATGCTCGACACGCTCAGCGGCGAAGGCGTCCGTTTCGACGAGGTGCTTATCGACAAAAGCTTTCCCGCCGACAACTCGCCCAACCGGAAACCGCGCACCGGTATGGTCGAAAAATACTTGAACGACTTGCTGGACTACGACCATTCGTACGTCATCGGCGACCGCCCCACAGACGTGGAACTGGCGAAAAACATGGGCATCCGCAGCATCCGGCTCGTTACCGCCGCAGACGGCGACGTGCCGCCCTCGCCTGATACGAAGGCGGAAGCGCTGACTTTTTCTTCGTGGAACGACATCAGCCGTTTCCTGATACGCGGCAGCAGGCAGGCGACCGTTACACGAACAACTGCCGAAACCGACATTTCCGTAACCCTTGATTTGAACGGCACAGGGCAATGCGCCGTCAATACCGGTATTCCGTTTTTCGACCACATGCTGGAGCAAATAGCCCGCCACGGCGGCATGGATTTGCACCTCGCCGTCGATGGCGATTTGGAAGTGGACGAACACCACACGATTGAAGACAGCGGCATTGCGCTGGGCAATGCGTTCCGCGAAGCGTTGGGCAGCAAAAAAGGCATTGAACGCTATGCCTTTGCCCTGCCGATGGACGAAGCAAAAGCCGAAATGCTGCTTGATTTCGGCGGACGGGCGTACCTTGCATGGAACGTTGCGCCGTTCGATAGAGAATACGTCGGCGAATTCCCTACCGAAATGGCAAAACACTTTTTCGGTTCGTTTTGCGAAGCCGCCAAATGCAACCTGCACATCGCCGCCTCAGGCGAAAATGCACACCATATCCTCGAAGCTATATTCAAAACTTTCGCCAAATGCCTGCGCGAAGCCGTTAGGCAAACCGGCACAGGCATCCCTTCGTCAAAAGGTATTATCTGATAGTGAAAGGTGAGGAGTGAAGAGAGAGGTGTGAAGCGTTTTTGTCGTCCGAAAGCGCATCACACATCACACTTCACTTTAATTGCCTTTGATGAGTTGCACCGGTCCAAGCAACCCCGCCGGATACAGTGGCGAATTTTTATTGAAAAAATACCACGGGATGAAAGTTTTGCGTTCTTTTACAGGACGCGGTTGATTTTTTACAAACCATTCCGGAAA
>JAITPN010000090.1 GCA_031289415.1 Prevotellaceae bacterium
AAAAACAAGAATTTTTTATTACCTTTGTCGTATAAACCTCTTAAAATAGATTTATGTAGAAAGAAAAAAATGTAGTTATATTAAATCATAAGCGTTAGCTTTTGTTTTCACTTTAGAAACTTAGACATTTCAAAAGTATAGGAAAAAACAAGAAAAATAATGCTCACGGGTATTCGTGGGCTTGTTTGTTTGTTAGAGTGGGTAGTTGAGAACCTTGGTAGCAAGTAGAAATGAGTCCGCGTTTTTTATTGCTAACTATACCCATTATGGATACTGTACACATAGGCGAAGCCATTAAGCAAAAGATGCAGGAACGGAGCATGAGCGCCGCCGCGCTGGCAGCGGCGGTACATTGCAGCCGGACGAATATCTATGCACTGTTCAAACGAAAAAGTATTGATACGGAATTGTTGTGCCGTATATCGAAAGTATTGGACTACGACTTTTTGTCGTATTATACTTGTTGGGACGATGCCCACAGATGCTTGATAATTGTAGTGATAGAGGTAGAGGAGCAACAATTAAAAGCGCTTATTGCAGACGATGTGGTAAGGCTTGTGCAGCGGTTGTCAAAATAATTGACAAAAAGTACACAAATAATATACAAAATTGTTGTATATCTGTTAAAAAAACACCTACCTTTGTAGCAAATTTATGATTGTGAACATTGATAACTTCATATTACTAAAAGTTTCGTCCGGCAAAACATATAGAAATTTTGCCGACGGATTGCACATTAATAAATTTTATGCCATTGTGTGTACGGTGATAGCCGCGTTGTACGCTGCTTTTTCACGAATACTTTATATTATAATATCTCCTTTAGCTCTGCTCCGGCATGAAGCGGGAACAAGGAAAAGCGCCACACTTGGCAGTGCGCTTACGCCGCAGAAGTTTCCGCTTCCAAAATTCATGCTGAACCGGAGCGGATTTTTGTGACTCCCCCGCTTGGGGGAATTCCAATGGAATATGAAAATTCGTTAAGCGCTTCCGATAAAAAAGCGCAAACTCCGAACACAGTACAGCATGCGGAGTAATAAATGTCTTGCGGTACAGGAAAATACTTTGAAAAATAACGGAATAAAAAAACTATAACTTATTTATTAATTATTAAAATTAAATATCATGCAAAAAATTTATATTACATTAGTTGCAATAGCAATTACAGTTGTAGCGGCGTTTAACGTAGTGTTAAATTCGCAAAGTACAAACAACTTGTCTTCGGTCTCTTTGGAAAATATTGAGGCTTTGGCGAATGAAGAACAGAACACTACTGTAGCATGTTATGATGCTAAAGCAGAAGATATTAAGATAGATCTCAACATACCACTTTCCCAAATGTGTAGCCCTTGTATGTATGCACGATTTAATCCGTGCTTCCTTACAACAAAAACGTGCACTTCCAACTAAAGACATAAAGGATACACCAATATTTGATGTATCCTTTTAAATATTATATATTTATGAATAAGATTAATCATCATAACTTTGTAATAGTTACAATAATAATATGTGGATTTTTAATTTCTTGTGATAAACAATCAGACGATTTTACATATTACGACTTATCAGACTCTCCTGCAATAGTACTTAATGACACATTGCAAAATTTCGATAGCAGAACGATTATGGATATGGCAATTAGTGATTCCATATTGTTTTTAATTCAATACGGATACGACGAACTTATTCTTGCAATAGACAGGAGTAAAAATCAAATTGTCAGCATGTTTGGGCATACTGGCAGCGGTCCTGATGATATGCTAGATCCCTCATTTATATCTATCATTAACCATCAAAATGAAGTTTATATAAATGATGTAAATACCAAAAAATTAATGAAAATAATACGCTCGCAGAATAACCATTTTCATTTTGAAAAATTAATGGACTATCATTCCCAAATATTTCCAACCAGCAATATGTGCTATTCGGAAGATTTTATTGTTGGTAGAAAAATATCTTCAGAAACAAAGAAGATGTTTTATATTTATAATATGGAGCAAAATTCTATTAATGATATCGATATATATCCAAAATTAAAAGCAAATATTAATGATGTCAACTATTATTACGCATCTAATTTTGGATTACATGCAGCAAAAAGAAGGATTATTGCGGGTATGTATTTTTTTGATATGTTTCATGTGTATAACTTAAATGGAGAGAGAATAAAAACTGTTTGTTTTTCAAAAGATTGTATTCTTCCGGTAGATAACACTCACCATGTTTTAGCTATTCAAAATGGATATTCAGGCATCGTTTCGATTTTTTCGACAAATGAGTATTGTTATCTTTTAAGATATACCGAAATACCGCAAACTGAAGGGCATTATATGTTGGTACAAACAGATTGGGATGGAAAAATAATTCATACATACACCATCAATGAAAAATTAGCCACTCCTAAATTTTGCGTTGATAGCCGAGATCACAAAATGTATATGGTTACTCATTCCATAGATGGCGATACAGAATACAATACAGTAGTTTCTTATAATGTTCATTAAAAAATGATGAAAGAGCGCATTTTCATGTATTCGTTATCGGTATAGAAATTACAAAAAAGTAATAATGAAGCAAGTTATATTATTTGTATTAATGGTCTTAGTATTTACTGCTTGTAAAAACAAAAGAACAATTGAGATAGAATCTATGATGAAAGAATAGATCGCTAGAACTGTAGTCTTTCCTGACAGTATCAGTTCTTTATGTATAAATGATAGTAATAATATTTCAGTTATTAAAGAGTATAAAATACTATATTATGTAGATTCTACAGGTTGTACAAGTTGTAAATTAAAGTTACAAACATGGCAATCGTATATTGAAGAGTTAGGCAAAAAAATAGATTTTTTATTTTGGGTGTATCCCAAAAATGAGCAAGACTTATTATTATCACTCAAAACCGCACAATTTCATTATCCGATTTACATTGATAAAAATGACATACTCAATAAATTAAATAAATTTTCAAATAATTTTATGTTTCAATGTTTATTGTTGGATAGCAATAATAAAGTGCTTGCTATCGGTAATCCTGCGCATAATCCCCAAATCTGGGAATTGTATAAGCAAATCATCACCGGAGAAAAAGCCGTTAAAATACCCATAGCCGTAGTTGAACCGCAGCAAACCGAAATAAAAATTAAAGATTTGCAGGTGGGCAAAACTTCTGAGGCGGCTTTTGTGTTAAAAAATATAGGGGCGCAGCCGTTGGTAATACAAACGGTCAATGCGTCGTGCGGTTGCACCGTGCCGAAATGGGAAAAGCAACCCATAGCCGCAGGCAAAAGCACGGAAATAAAAGTAAAAATCACGCCGGAAGAAAAAGGATATTTTGATAAAACAATTACGGTCTATTGCAATACGAAAGCGGGAAGAATTTTGCTAAATATTTCAGGAATGATAGCGGAACTTTAAAAGTAATTTTGTTTGCCATAAAAAACATATCTTTAAGAACCGAAAGATACATTCACCTGCGAGTGGACGAAATGCGCGAAGAAGTAAAATATTTATGTAATGAATAAAAGGAATGGTTATGACTAAGATAAATAATTATGAAATAATTTTACATGAAATCTTGTGTATAACGTCAAATAAAACCACATGAAACACATTCCATTCAAAAAAATAGTGCATATTATCTGTTTGTCGCCGTTTGTGTTGGTGTTGGCTACGGTGTTGGTGGTCAATACAGATTTGTTTAATGGTTCGGTTACCGGAAAATATTTTTGGTTTTACGGAACAATGGCGTTGGCAAGCCTTTCCGCTTGCATCGCAGTAATCCTGTACAAAAAGCCGTTCCGGTTTTCGCTGCTTGACGGCATAACGGCAGCCTTTGCCTGTAGTGTGTATGTATCGGCATTAGTGTGGAATGACGCTTCGCAAAATACTACTAAATTGGCGCTGTTTACTTTATTAGTAACGCTCTATGTGGGTTTCCGGCTTGTTTTACATGTATTCGACAGGCATACTACCCTCGTTGTTTTTGTGGTGTGTATTGTCCTTACCGGCTTGGCAGAAGCGGTGTGGGGTTTACGGCAACTTTACGGCTACACGCCGTCGCAGCATAATTTATACAAAATCACCGGTTCGTTTTTTAATCCGGGTCCCTATTCGGGATTTTTGGCGGTAGTGTTTCCTTTCGCGTTGTATGTATTATTGCACGGCGCACCGGTTGCGGTCAAAAATAGGCAAGCGGTTTTGCGCGGGACGGCAGCCGTTACGTGTATCGCTATTCTACTGGTGCTTCCGGCAGCCATGAGCCGCGCCGCATGGTTGGGCATGATAGCCGGAAGCGTCGTCGTGCTGTATGGATATTATGCGCCGCGTTTTTCGTTAAAAAAATACTGTTTGCGCCATAAAAAACGGATGTGGATTGTAGGCAGCGCGGCAGTCCTGTTTTTTGCAGTAGCCTGTGCAGGCATGTATTTGCTTAAAAAAGATTCTGCCGACGGACGGTTGCTTATATGGAAAGTGTCGTTAAAGGCGGCGGCAGAACATCCGTTGGGCGTAGGGTTGGGGAATTTCGGCAACGCTTACGGCAACGCGCAGGCTGCCTATATGGTAAGCGGTAGTGTAAGCGAAACGGAAAAATACGTAGCCGATTCGCCGGAATATGCGTTTAATGAATACCTGCAAATTGCGGTGGAGTCGGGCGTTGCCTCGCTGTTGCTGTTTGCCGTGCTGCTTGCGGCGGCATACATTCGTATTGTCAGGGCAAAAAACTGGGCGATTGCCGGCGCACTGACGGCGTTGTTGGTGTTTGCTTTTTTTTCATATCCGTTCAGTGTATTGCCGTATCTTATCTTATTTGTTTTTCTACTGGCAAGTCATGCTCACCGGCAACCACCGCCGGAACAGGCTCTTCCGTGTGTCGTTTCCCGGCTTCCGGTAGTGTTTCTATCGGTTGTGTGCGTAGCGCTTTCCATAGTTTGCTTACGCAGGCAATATCCATCCTACGAGGCATACAAAAGATGGAACGCCAATCTGTTTCATTCGCAAGGGATGATAGATAAAGTACTTGAAAGTTACGAATCGTTTTATCCGTCATTGAACGACCAGACACACTATCTTTTCGAATACGCACAAAGTTTATCGAAAATGGAACAATACGGCAAAAGTAATGACATCCTGCAACGCGCGGTTCAACTCAGCGGCGACCCTATGTTATACAATATGATGGGCAAAAACCATCAGGCATTGAAAGAATATGCGCAGGCGGAAGCCTGTTTTGTAAAAGCCGGACAAGTTGTACCCAACCGTTTGTATCCATGGTATCTCTTGGCAAAACTTTACAATGAAATGGGTTTACACGATAAAGCCTGCGAAATGGCTACCATCGTGCAAACGAAAGAGCCGAAAGTACATTCCACAGCGGTAAATGAAATGCGCGAAGAAGTGAAACGCTTGTGCGAGAAATAGATTAAACGATACATATAAAGGAATATGACTTGTCTGGATTGTATTCCAATGTGATTGATACCATAAACGTGTATTTTTCCAGCAAAGATACAAAAAAAAATGAAAGTTGGAAATAACAACGACTAAATTGGCAATTTCCCATATTTTTACTACCTTTGCCTTTTAAAAGGATAAAATCATGTCATTCATTAATGATAGAGTAGCAAAAGAAGGTTTGACGTTTGACGACGTCTTGTTAGTGCCTGCAAAATCGAATGTATTGCCTCGCGAAGTGGATGTTGCTACACGGTTTTCACGCCATATCAACATCTGTGCGCCGATTGTGTCGGCAGCCATGGACACGGTTACGGAAGCCCAAGTAGCTATTGCCATAGCACGCGAAGGAGGCATCGGCGTAATTCACAAAAACATGAGCATTGAGCAACAAGTGGAGCAGGTGCGGAAAGTTAAACGTGCGGAAAACGGTATGATTTTCGACCCGGTAACCATACGCAAGGAGGCTACGGTGGGCGACGCTTTGCGGCTTATGCGTGAAAATAAAATCGGCGGCATCCCTGTAATTGACGAAGGGCAACAGTTGATAGGCATCGTTACGAACCGCGACTTGCGCTTTCAGGATAATATGTCAACCCCCATTACGACGGTGATGACGTCCGAAAACCTTATCACCACGCCGCAGGGTACTGACTTGCAACAAGCCACCGCCCTGCTGAAGAGACATAAAATAGAAAAACTGCCGGTTATCGACGAGCAGGGAAAGCTCGTAGGACTGCTCACATTTAAGGATATTACGAAAATAAAAGACAACCCTACGGCAAGCAAAGACACGAGAGGTCGCCTCCGTGTAGCTGCCGGCGTGGGCGTGAACGCTCGCACCATGCCGCAAATCGAAGCCTTGATAAAAGCGGAAGTAGATGCGGTAGTGATTGACACCGCTCACGGACATTCGATGCAGGTAATCAACACGGTAAAAGAAGTGAAGCGAATGTTTCCGCAAGTTGAATTAGTGGTGGGCAACATCGCTACGGGCGAAGCGGCAAAGCTCTTGGTGGACGCAGGCGTCGATGCGGTGAAAGTGGGCATTGGTCCCGGCTCTATCTGCACCACCCGCGTGGTAGCAGGCGTAGGCGTACCGCAACTCACCGCCATTTACGAAGTGGCAAAAGCGATTAAAGGTTCGGGCATAGCTATCATTGCCGACGGCGGCATCCGCTATTCGGGCGACGTAGTGAAAGCCTTAGCGGCAGGCGCTGACACGGTTATGGCAGGCTCGTTGTTTGCAGGCGTTGAAGAGTCGCCGGGCGAAACGATAATTCTGAACGGACGGAAATTTAAATCCTATCGCGGAATGGGGTCGCTCGAAGCCATGCAGGACGGCTCGAAAGACCGCTATTTTCAGGACATGGAAGACGATGTAAAAAAATTAGTACCCGAAGGCATTGTAGCGCAAGTGCCTTACAAAGGCGCGCTGGCAGAAGTATTTTACCAGCTTATCGGAGGACTGCGCGCCGGTATGGGATACTGCGGAGCGAAGGACATTGCAGCGCTGAAACAAGCGTCGTTTATCCGCATTACTGCTGCCGGAGTAATAGAGGGACATCCGCACGATGTAACCATCACACGGGAAGCGCCGAACTATAGCCGTTAAACATCATGGAAAACAAATTGCGAACAACAAACCGGCGCATCTATGCGTCCACAAAAAAAACGTTTGTGGGCTTGGTGTTGATGGGTGTAAGCCTGCTGTGTGCATGCAGTTATTTCCAACGGAAACACATGGCTGACAACGACGTGTTGATTGCGCAAATAGACAGTAAAAAACTTTATTTATCGGACGTAACAACTATTTTCCCACCCAATATCAGCAAGCAGGACAGTCTTGATTTATTGAAAAACTATGTCAATGTGTGGGCGCGCAAATACTTCATAGCGATGAAAGCCGACAAGTATTTGGACAAACAACAGAAAAACGTATCGCGCGAGCTGGAAGAATATCGTCTTTCGCTGCTCACATACCGCTACGAGAACCAATATGTGGAGCAAAAAATTGACACGATAGTTCGTGAGCGTGATTACGAAACATACTATACGCGGTATGCCGAGCTTTTCCGGCTCGAAGAACCGATGGTGCAGGCTACTTATGTGAAAATTCAAAAAAACGCAGCGCAGTTGCACTACGTCTATCGCACCGCGCACAGCGATGACCACGAGCAATTGAAACAACTCGACAGCGCGTGTAAAGCCGCCAACGCTGCCTGCAATTTTTTCATGGAACAATGGGTTGATTTCGATTTTCTTGCTACCGCTACGGCATTTACGCCTGAACAATGCAAGCAAGCGCTCGACGGAAGCCGTTTTGTGCAAGACATAATAAACGACGATATACATTTGCTGCACTTCCGCGCAGTAAAAAACACAGGAGATATAGCGCCGTTGGCGCTCGTCAGAGAGAATATTTACCGCTTAATCATTAGTCAAAGAAAACAAGATATGATTAAAAAACTCGAAAGCGAAGTATATAACGAAGCATTAGATTATAAACGTCTTAAAATTTACGTTGATGAATAATTTTTTTTCTATAAAAAAGGGATTAATAGGATTGTGCGCCGCCATCTGTATCATGAATCCGCTACGGGCGCAAAACGGAGTAATTGACAAAATAGTTGCCACCATCGGCAGCGAAATGATATTGCTGTCCGATGTAGAATCGGAAATTATGATGATGCGTGCACAAGGCGTGGTATCCGATAAAAACATCCGATGCGAGGTGTTTGAAAACATGCTGCTCAGCAAACTGCTGCTGGCGCAAGCCCGCATCGACAGCCTCCATGCCGACAATGCCATCGTGGACGAACAGCTAAACAAACACATCCAAGCGCTGATGCTGCAACTCGGCGGAGAAAAAGCCACAGAAGCCTACTTCCGAAAACCAATCTTCAAACTGAAACAGGAACTGTATGAACCTACCCGCGAACGATACCTTATACAGTTGATGCAAAACAAACTGATGAACGAATCGCCGATATCCCCCATCGACGTAGAGCGTTTCTATAAACGAATACCGGAAGACAGCTTGCCTGTAATCCCCGACCAATACCAAATACGGCAAATAGCCATTAACCCGCCGGCAGGCAACGCACGGTTTGAAGTGCGGGAGCAGCTGCTCGCCCTGCGCGAACGCATACTCAACGGAGAAAAATTCAGCACGCTGGCAGTGCTGTATTCCGAAGACGGAAGCGCCCGCCGCGGCGGCGAACTCGGGCTAAACACCGCGCAGGCATACGTACCCGCCTTTGCCGACGCTGCCGTGTCGCTAAAAGTAGGACAAGTGTCGCAGATTGTAGAAACCACCTACGGCTTCCACCTCATACAACTGATTTCAAAAGAAGGCGACATGTTCAACTGCCGGCATATCCTGATGAAACCGAAATTCGACGCCGACAAGCGGCAGGTAGCCTACAGCCGCCTCGACAGCATTGCCGGCTTGATACGCCTCGACAGCCTTACGTTCACCGTAGCCGCACAACTCTATTCGGAAGACAAAACATCCTATATGAACGGAGGACTTGTAGTAAACGACCATACCCAAAGCCCGTTCTTTGCAAAAGACCAACTATCGCCTTTAGACTACAACGTACTGCGCAACATGAAGCCCGGCGACATTTCGCAACCCTTCGAAGCAGCCGACAAAAACGGAAACCCGCAATACAAAATCCTCCAACTCGTAGAATTAATTCCTTCGCACACGGCAAACATAAAAAAAGACTACAACATTATCCAAAGCATAGCCATGCAGGGGCGGCAAATGGAAGAACTCGAACGATGGATTGCACAGAAACAAGCATACACCTACCTGCGTATCGACCCGATGTTCCACGACTGCGAATACCAGCGAACGGGATGGATAAAATAACGCTTACGATATGGCTTTGCCTCTGCACGGCAGTACTATTGCAAGCGCAGGAACAGACGCAGGAACAAGACGGACGGAAACTGATAAAAATCCTGAACGCCGACATAGGCAGAATGATTAAAGACCCGCAACAGCCCGGACAACGCTTGATTGGAAACGTACAACTATCGCACGAAGACGCCGTCATGATGTGCGACAGCGCCTACGTGTACCGTTCGGAAAACCGCTTTGTAGCCTACGGACACGTCGTAGTGGTACAAAAATCCACGCTCCTGTACGGCGACACGCTCTACTACGACGCCAACACCAACATCGCCCGCGTACGCGGAAAACTCATCAGGCTTGAAGATAGCTCTGCAGTGCTCCGCACCTTCAACCTCGACTACAACACCAAAGAACGCCTGGCGTACTTCTTCGGCGGCGGCACGCTCGCCGACAAAGAAAACGTGCTGGAAAGCGACAAAGGATACTACTACTCCAGCTCGAAACTTGCAAAATTCCACGGCACGGTTGAAATGCGGAACAAAAACTACGACATCCTCTCCGACTCGCTGCACTACTACACGCCAACGGAAACAGCCGTATTTCTAAACAACACCTCGATATGGCACAAAGACGGCTACCTGTCCTGCAAATACGGATGGTACGAACGCCTCAAAGACTACTTCCACTTCTCGAAAGAAGCATACGTCCTCTCGAAGCAGCGGGAAATGTGGGCAGACAGCATCTTCTACGAACGCACCCTCGGCAAAAGCGACCTCTTCGGCAACATACAAATGATTGACACCGCGCAATCGGTACTGATGTTTAGCGACGAAGCCCACTTGCTCAACGACCCGAAGCAGGTAATCATGTACCGCCAGCCCTCAGCCGCCTACTACGGCAACGGGAAAAACCGCACCGACACCACCGCCGTCCGCGACACGGTATTCCTGCGGGGCGACACCCTCCAATACATTACCCTGAAAAATCCCGCATTTTACAAAACCGACACCCTATTGCAATCCGATTCCACCGCCATCGCCGACACCTTATTACAAACCGACTCCACCGCCGCAGTCCACGCCTCCGACACCCTATTACAACCCGACACCACGTTAATCATCCATGCCTCCGATACCTTATTACAAACCGATTCCACCGCCGCCGTCCATGCCTCCGACACCTTACTGCCGACCGACTCCACGATGATTGCCATCGCCGACTCCATACCGCAACCCGACTCCACGCTGCAATACATGTACGCATACCGCAACGTAAAAGTCTTCCGGTCAAACGGACAGGCGGTCTGCGACTCCCTCTCGTTCTTCCTCAACGACACGCTCACCGAAATGTACTACAACCCCATACTCTGGAACGGCAACAGCCAGATAACCTCCGACAAAATGCGCTTCATTGCGCAAGACGGCGCGCTGCACCACGGCGAATTTCTGGGCGCCGCCTTCATGATTTCAGCCGAAGACACGGCGCACTACAACCAGATTAAAAGCCGCGACCTCTATGCCTACTTCAGAAACAACGACGTATACCTCCTCGACGCGCTTGCCGACGTACAAACCATCTTCTTCTTTGCCGAAGACAGCGTACTTGCCAACATCGAATTTGCCGAAAGCACCAACATGAAAATATTCCTGACAAACCGGAAAGTAACCCGCGTGCGCAACTACACCACCGTAAAGCGGAAAATGAACGCCATCTACGCCGAGCCGCGCGAAAAACAACGCCTCAAAAACTTCGTATGGCGCGACGACATACGCCCCAAAACCCGCTACGACGTATGCCGCCGCCGCATCCGCCCCTCGCAGCGCACCGAATCGGCGGCAAAAACGCAGCCCACCTTTCCGATTACACAAAAAATAGACGCCATCAGTCCGAAGAAAAAACCGTAGGAAAACCTCCGCTACACATTAAGGTATCGTCTTCCGAAAAACTAACCCGACATGTCGGGAGCGCCGTCAGGAATGTCCAAAGAAGAACAGATTATTTATTACATATTTATTAATTTAAAATCTATACATTATGGCAAATAATTCGTGATTTCGTTCCGACACAAGACCGTCCTTTTTTGGACTGGCTAACCTTAGTGGTTAATTATTAAAAAAACATGTTCGGCGTATGGAATATTCCTGAAGCCGAACAGCAGCACATCGAGCAGCTGCTGGCAGATTTTGCGACGGCGTTCGGCTTGGCAAATACAGTTGCAGGTAGTTTCTGCCGTATTTCCGAGCAAATTTACCAATTCCGAAAAAAACAGTATCTTTGCACTATAAATTATAACGAAATGCCACAGCAGAATCAGAGTATAGAAACAGCCATAATGCCCTTCAAGGTGCAGCAGTTGATGGAAATTATTATGGATAAAAAACAACTCGGCTACGAAGATGCGTTCGACTATCTGTATTCGTCCGATTGCTACAAGTTGCTTCTACAGGAAGATACTAAATTATGGTATATGAGCGGGCTGGAAATTTACAAGCTGCTCGAAGAAGAGAAAAAAGCAAAGCAGGCAAAGCCTAAAGTGTTGCTGTTTTTTGTTTTTTGTTTGGAAAAATACAAGGCTTTTGCCCATATTTCGGCAGCCGAAACGCTTTTTGTGTTCCGCAAATACCGCGTTTTCGATTATTTGTGCGAAGGCTTTGAGGTGCTTCATACGCAGGGCGAAAAGTATATTGTAAGCGATATTGACGAATTTATAAAAGCGCAACAACGATGAAACTATATCACGGCGCAACGGCAGGCGTAGAAACGCCCGATTTACAACAATGCCGCCCGGCAACCGACTTTGGGCAGGCATTTTATACTACCACAAGCTTTGAGCAGGCAGCTAAATGGGCAAAAATAAAACAACTCCGCTCACATGCCGGAAAGGCAGTTGTTTCGGTATTTGAATTTGACGAAAATATTTTACACTCCAACGAGTATAAAGTTCAGTTTTTTGAAAAAGCCACACAGGAATGGTTGGCGTTTGTAGTTGGAAACCGGCGGGGTGCAAAGCAGGAAACTTTCGATTTTGTAACCGGACCTGTTGCCAACGACTCGCTGTATGCTACTATTTTGCTTTACGAGCAGGGCTTGCTCTCTGCCGACGCCGCTATCGAACGCCTGAAAGTACAAGCGTTGTTTGACCAACTTTCTTTCAATACCGAAAAGGCATTGCGTAATCTGACATTCAAAGAAATAATCAATCTATAAAATTTATAGACATCCGCGACGGCGGGATTATACGTCTGCCCTCAGCGCCAACGCCGTGCGGCTTGGCAAATAGAGTTGCAGGTAGTTTTTTCCGTTTTCGTGCAGCGTAAGGTGCGCGATGCGGCTGTTGACGCGGGCAAAGCCATCGAAAGCGGCGTCGTCGCTGTCGAGCGCCGTAGCGTATTTTCCGGCGAGGGTTTCAAAACGGTAGTCGGTAAACGACTGCACCGGATGGAAGTTAAACGCAAATATCAGGTTGCTCCGGCGGAAGACGAGCACGTGATCGGTTTCGTGCTGCATGATAAGTTGCGGGGCGTGCGCCAGAAAATCCGTGCGGCGCACGAGGTCAATCATCGCTTTGTCGAACGCGCAGAGGTAGCGGTAGCGGAGGTTCGCGTCGTCAGCCAAATGCCATTGCCGGCGGGCGTATTTATAGCTCCATCCGTTGCCTTCGCGGGGGAAATCAATCCCTTCGGGATGTCCAAATTCGTTGCCCATGAACGTAAGGTATCCGTCGCCGGCGGTTGCTAAAGTGAGTAGGCGTATCATTTTATGCAAAGCCATGCCGCGCGCCACAATGGGGTTTTGCTGCTGCGTGTCCATGGCGGCGTACATGGCGGCGTCCATCAGGCGGAAGGCGATGGTTTTGTCGCCTACCATGGCTTGGTCGTGCGACTCGGCGTAGCTTACGGTGTGCTCGTCGCGGCGTTTGTTGGTCAGTTCATAAAACAGGCTGCCGACGCTCCACTGTTCGTCGCTTTTTTCTTTGATGGTTTTTATCCAGTAATCGGCTATGCCCATGCTTAGCCGGAAGTCGAAGCCCATGCCGCCATCGACTGCAGGGGCGGCAAGCCCCGGCATGCCGCTTACGTCTTCGGCAATGGTTACGGCGCGGGCGTCTATTTGGTGAATGAGGCGGTTGGCGAGCGCGAGGTACGTGATGGCGTCTTCGTCCTGCGCGCCGTCGAAGTACATCGAGTAGTTCGTAAAAGCGCGCCCCAAGCCGTGGTCGCGATACAACATGCTCGTCACGCCGTCGAAACGGAAGCCGTCGAAGCGGTATTCTTCCATCCAGAATTTGCAGTTCGACAGCAGGAAGTGCAGTACCTCGTCTTTTCCATAATCAAAGCACCGCGAGTTCCACAGCGGATGTTTGCCCTCGTGGAAATATTGCGTATAAGTGCCGTCGAAGCGGCTCAACCCTTCTTCTTCGTTCAGCACGGCGTGCGAATGTACGAGGTCGAGGACGACGGCAACGCCGTGCCTGTGGGCTTCGTCGATGAGCCGCTTCAACGCTTCGGGTGTGCCGAAACGCGAGCTTGCCGCAAAAAAGCTCGACACCTGATAGCCGAAAGAGCCGTAGTAGGGATGCTCCTGCACAGCCATCAGCTGTAGGGTGTTGTAGCCTAAATCAAGGATTCGGGGCAACACCTTTTCACGAAATTCATCGTAAGTCGCCACGCGCTCGTCTTCGCCGCTCATGCCGATGTGCGCTTCGTAAATCAACGGGTGCGCGGGTTTCGACGGTTTCGGGTATTTCCACCGGTAGGGTTTGGCGGGCGTCCACACCTGCGCCGAGAAGAGGTGCGTACGCTCGTCCTGCACGGCGCGCACGGCGTAGGCAGGTATCCGCAAGCCGCTGCCGCCGTTCCATTCTACCCACAATTTGTACAACATGCCGTGGTGCACGGCGGCGGCAGGGAGCTGAAGTTCCCAATTGCCGTTGCCTACCGGTTGGAACGCATAGGCGGACTCCCGACGCCATTCGTTACATTCGCCAACCAGATACACCGCCGCCGCCGCAGGCGCCCATTCGCGAAACACCCAGCCGCCGCCGGTGGTGCGATGCAATCCGTAGTACAGATGTCCGTTCACCGCATCAGCCAGCGAGGCGTTGCCGTACGCCAATTCGCGTTCTTTAATCAACGCCCGCTCGCGCCGCCGCCTGATGACGTGTTTATACGGCTCAAGCCCGCTATCGTTTTTCCATAATCCAAGCTCGTTCATGCGACTATTTTGCTACTTTTTCCAACCGTTTCATAATAGAAAATATGAATAGCGCCGACAGCAGGCAGCACACGATGAGTACGCCCCAAACGCCCCAAAGCGGTATTTTACTTTCCCAAATGGCGGCAATCACCGACGTAAGATAATTGCCGATAGCGGTGGCGGCAAACCAACCGCCCATCATCAAACCTTTGAGTTTCGGCGGCGCCACTTTCGACACAAACGAAATGCCCATCGGGCTTAACAGCAGCTCCGCAAACGTGAGCGTAAGATACGTTCCGATAAGCCAATTCGGGTCTATCAAAATATCGCTTACGCCGCCGATGCTTTTGAATCCGGCAGGCGATTTCAGCCCGAACGAAGCTACCGCAAGAATGGCAAATCCGGCAGCCGCTACAAACATTCCCATCCCGATTTTTCGCGGCGTCGAAGGCTCTTTATTTCGCTTCGACAAATAGGCAAAAATAGCCATCGAAACAGGCGTAAGCGCTACGACAAAGAACGGATTGAATTGCTGAAAAATCGGCGGCGTAATGGGAATATTTTCGTCCATTGCCAAATATTTAATTACAAGAACAGCAACCGATGCCGCAAGCACAGCCGAAGAAATGACTTTCGTTTTTTTTGTTTCCGATTGAAAAATGCTGAACAACGCATATATCCCCACCACAATTAAAGCCAAATTGAGTACATCAAATCCTATCCTGCTCCAGCCTTGAATCACGCCTACGGTATAGTCCCGTGCAAACCAAGTCATCGTTGATCCGTTCTGATGAAACGACATCCAAAAGAAAATGACCACCGCAAACACCAATCCGAGCGCCACTATACGGTCTTTCGTCTGTTTCGGCGTAAGCTCCACGTCAGCCGCCGCGCCCGCCACCGGTTTTGCCGCCAGCTGCTTCGCATTATTGTCGGCATGTTTATACAACCTGCGCGTCGAAAGATAAATGACCATTGACACTACCAACGACACGCAAGCCACCCCGAAACCGTAGTTGTAAGCCTCCGAAAGACGGTCGATATACAAGCGGCTGAAGCCTGCCAAATCCGTAAAACCCGCACCCTGCGCCAACGCCAACCCCGCAAGCTCGGACGAGCCTTTGGACGTAATCGAGCCGTCGAGCAACTGGTGCGCCAACGCCGGAATCTTAGGGTTATAAAACAAACCGGCTTTGCCCATAAAGAAATCGGTAACCTTCGTCGCCGCCGTCGGAGCAAACATCGCGCCGATGTTGATAGCCATATAAAAAAGGCTAAAACCCGAATCGCGACGATTGCTATAACGAGACTCATCGTAAAGATTGCCGACCATGACTTGCAGGTTTCCCTTAAAAAAACCCGTGCCGAGCGCAATCACAAACAGCGCGACGACCAACACCGCCATGTTCAAACCCGGAACGGCAAGTAGCACGTAGCCGAGAAACATGACCACGATGCCGACGGTTACGGTCTTGCCATAGCCCCACCATTTGTCGGCAATCAACCCGCCCAAAAGGGGCAGGAAGTACACCGCCGCCAGAAAGCCGCCAAAAATTTGCCCTGTAGCTATGGACGACAATCCGAACTTAGCTTGTAGAAACAACGTAAAAATAGCCAACATCGTATAATAGCCAAACCGCTCGCCCGTGTTGGCTAAAGCCAGTGCATAAAGTCCTTTCGGATGATTTTTAAACATAATTTTTCAATATTAAAGTTAACGTTAGGCAAAGATAGACATAATAATTGAATTGTTGAAGCGTTGAAGCCCCCAAAACTCCCGAAAGGGGCTTTTCTGAACCTACAAAAAGTCCCCCGAAGGGGGGAAGAGAGGCAAAGTGGTTAGGTAATTAAGATTGAACATAGCGTAGCCTTCTTAATCACCTAATCACTCAAAAAATACCACAAACGTGGGATTGCAAGGCGCAATAATAGCCCGTAACTTTGCAGAAATTTTTTAGTTTATGAGTTTATTATGTTATGGACATGCGCAGGAGATGTTGCCGCCGGAATACCAGGACGGCAGTTTGTGCTTCAGCGCATAAACAATGTGTTTAACATGCTGTCCGGTAAAAAATACCGGGCAGTTTCTTTTAAATAATAGGTGGGATTATGAGATTAGCGATTAAAATTAGTTTGTGTATATGTATTCTTTTCAGCCGTCCGGCATGGGCGCAGGACGGTGGTGAAAAACAAGCGACGGTGCGCGTGTCGGGCGTGGTGAACTACGCCGACGACGGACAGCCGTTGCCCGGCGTAACGGTAGCGCTCAAAGGGACGAAGACGGTTGCCGTTACCGACGTCGACGGACGTTACCAGATTGCGGCGGCGGCGGGCGGTACGCTGGTGTTTTCGCAGAAGGGGTTGAAAACCGTAGAAGAGGCTATCGGCGCGCGTCGAGAAATCAATGCGACGCTCGAAGACGACCGTTTGCAGCTGAGCGAAGTGGTGGTCGTGGGCTACGGCACGCAGCGGCGGCGGGAGCTGACAGGGGCGGTGGCAACCGTGTCGTCATCGCATTTGAAGTACAACACCGCGTCGTCGATTGATGCGCTGCTGGGCGGCGCAGTGGCAGGAGTAAACGTAACGCAAAGTTCAGGGCAGCCCGGTTCATCGTCCAATATCCGCATCCGCGGCGGCAACTCTATCCATGCCGCCAACGAGCCGCTGTATGTGATTGACGGCATCATCATCTATCCGCGCTCTACGCAAACAGGCGCAGGCTCGTCGGAAGTAGCCATCGAAAGCAGCATCAATCCGTTGGCAGCCATCAATCCGTCGGACATTGAGTCGATTTCAATATTGAAAGATGTGTCGGCAACGGCAATTTTCGGTTCGCGCGGTGCTAACGGCGTGATTATTGTGAATACGAAGAAAGGAAACCGCGGCAAGGACGTCATCAATTATACGTTTACGGCAGGCTGGAGCGCTCCCGCCAAGCGGCTGGCGCTGATGGACGCCCAAGAGTGGGGCAAGTTGCAGATTGCGCAGTTCGGCAATAAAGGCAACCTCACGGATGCGTATTTGGCAAGCATCGGCAAGGGCTACGATTGGCAAAACGAGGTGTTGCAAACCGGTTTTAGCCAGAATCACGACATCTCGGTAAGCGGCGGCGACGGAAAAACACGTTATTTGATTTCGGGGAATTATGCCGACCAAGAGGGAATCGTAATCAATTCGGGCTTTAAGCAGTATAACTTGCGCGTCAACATCGACCGCACGGTGTACGAGAACTTGACGGTGGGGGCGAACGTTACGTTCGGGAAAAGCAACCAGCGCAGTTTGACGACGTCGAAGGAAGTAAATTACAACTCGTCGCCGTTTGCGGACGGCATCACCAATTCGCTGACGTATGCCCTGTTTATGCCGCCCACAGTACCTATTTATAATACCGACGGCAGCTACAATTTCCGGAATCCGTGGGAAAGTTCGCATTTTTCGCTCAACGGACAGCAGGCAAATCCGGTGTACGACTTGCAGAACAGCGTAGCGGAGTCCATCAACAATTCGCTGTTGGCAAACGTGTATGCCCGCTACACGATAGCCAAAGATTTGTTTGCAAAAGTTACGCTATCGACAGACCAAGGCACGGCTACACAGAACTTTTTTGCGCCGAAGGCTTCGGCGCTCGGATTGAATGAACAGGGCGTAGGCTCGATCGGCAAAAAGCAGCACGAGATATGGCAGGCAGACGCTACGCTCGACTATTCAAAACGCATCCACGACGTACATTTTTTCAATATCTTGGGCGGATATACGTATCAAGACGTGCAGGAAATTTACCAGATAGACCGGTCGAGCCATTTTCTAAATGAAGAATTGAAACACCAGAAGCTGGGATTTGGCGAAGTGCAGTCGCCGACCATCAACGGCGCGTTGGAGTCGCGGCTCCATTCGCTCATTTCGCGACTGAATTATTCTTTGCTCGAACGCTACAACCTGACGGCTACGTTCCGCGCCGACTATTCCAGCCGTTTTGCGGAAGGAAAGCGTTGGGGGCGTTTTCCGTCCATAGGTTTTTCGTGGAATGTGGACAAAGAAAATTTCTTGGCAGAGCAATCGACGCTGGGCGTCCTCAAGCTGCGCCTCACGGCAGGGACAGTGGGCAATACAGAAATCGGCGACTACCTGTTTTCGCAATTCTACAATCCGCAAATCTACAACGGAAGACCGGTGTTCGTGATGGAAAATTTGGGAAACAGCAACCTGACGTGGGAAACTACGACGCAATACAATGCCGGCATAGACGCCGGATTGTTTGACGAGCGCGTGAGCCTCGTTGCCGACATATATTATAAGGAGACGCGCGATTTGCTGCTCGAAAAACCCGCCCCGCTCGGCTCAGGCGTTGATAAGCAAATGGTAAATATCGGAAATGTAACCAACAAAGGGATTGAATTTGGGGCGAATGTCGTGTTGGTAAACAAGAAAAACCTGCACTGGAATGTTGCCGCAAATGTGGCACGCAACATCAACACGGTAACGAGTCTGGGCGCAGACAAACAAATATTGTCGGGACAATACAACGAACAAATCCTGACGGTGGACGAGGCGTTCGGCTCATTCTACGGATTTGTGTTTGACGGCGTCGTACAGGCAGACGAAGACGTTTCGCAGCTGCCCAAGCTGAACGGCGCAACGCCGAAACCCGGCGACGTCAAATATGTCGACGTCCAGAAAGATGGGAATATAGATATAAACGACCGTACCATATTGGGCAGCATACAGCCCGACTTCACCTACGGACTGTCTTCGACGCTGAATTATCAACGGTTCGATTTGTTTGTGTCCTTTCAGGGTTCGCAGGGCAATAAAGTGGTAAATTCGCTTCGCCGGAAGCTGGAGCGCGCCACGTCGAGCTACAATATGCCGGCAACGTTGCTCGACTCATGGACGCTCGACAATCCGTCCAACGAAGTGCCGAAACTGACCGCCGGCTTCTCTTTAACATCTATCGACAGCCGCTATGTGGAAGATGCGTCGTATTTCCGGCTAAAAAATATCACGTTGGGATATACGTTTAAAGCGAAAGGCGCAACATTCTCGGCGCGCGTCTTCGTGTCGGCGCAAAATTTATTCACCATAACGAAGTATAAAGGCTACGACCCCGAAGTGGCAAACGGCGTCGACATCGGGGCTTATCCTACGGCGCGAACGTTCAGCGCAGGCGTAAATTTGACTTTTGACCGATGAAATATACCACATTTGCGGTATTGCAGGGTCGTTTTTTTCGCCCTAACTTTGCCGCATCAAATTGAAATAACTGTATAGTATTAATTTTAAAATATTTTTTAATATGAAGAATCGTATTTTTTTAAAGGCTATTTTAGCCGTAAGTTTAGTGCCGGGCTTGACTGCCTGCACAACAGAAGAGACAAATGTCATAGGGGGCGGCGGCGGAATCACGCCAAACGACGCCGAAGCATTTGCGCTTATTGATGCGGCATACCGTCCGTATCAAACGCTCAGTTCGACGTTTACGTCGTTGATTGACACGCCCACCGACGGCTATAGCAGCTTCTTGGGCGACGAAGAAGGCGACTGCGTGCTTGCCTCACGGATAAAAATTGAGTACACCAATTTGTATCCGCGCAAAACGTTTAACGCGCTCTACAAGTCAATCGGTATCGTAAACGACGCGCTCACCACAATTAACGCATCGGACAAATTATCCGACAACGGTAGGAAAACTGCGATTGGAAGAGCGCAATTCCTACGTGGTTTGTTCTACTCGTACTTGGTGCAGCTTTGGGGCGAAGTGCCTATCATTCTTGAAACCGGCGGCAGCGCTACGGATCGCAAATCTATTGACGAGGTGTACACACAAATCGTAAAAGATTTGACAGAGGCTGAAGCAGGACTTCCCGATTATGATGTAAGCCCAATAAATCCTTCAAAAGGAGCTGCCAATGCGCTTTTGGCTCGCGTGTATCTGGCTTGGGGCAACAATCCGCTCTCGCAGGCTGAAGTGGACGCTATCAAAGACGCCCGCACAGACCCTGCTGTGTCTTACAACAACGAAAGGTTGCAAAAGGCTATCGAATATGCCGACAAGGTTATCAATAGCGGCGCGTACTCCCTGTTGCCCGACTTCCGCAATTTGTGGGGACTTGCCAACGAAAGCAAAGGACCGGAACAAATATTTACCATTTTCCATGCCGGCGACGGTATTGACCAACAAGGCAACCACCAAGCGCATTGTGCAAGCCACAATCCTTGGAACGAAGACGAACCGGCGCACATACAGCCCGCACATACGTATGACTGGTGGCCCGACAATGACCCGCGCAAGGCGTTTGCTGTATTAACGCAAGCTACGGAAAAGAGAGCCGGTTTGCCCGACTCGGTACATGTTTATTTGTGGCCTCATCAGTTGCCTCACAACGGCAAGGGCGTGGATAGAAGCTATCCCAATGCGGAATATCTTACGCAGACGAAAAACGATGTGGACAGAATTGAAATCCGCTATGCCGAAGTGTTGATTACGAAAGCCGAAGCATTGGTACAACTTGGGAAAAATGCCGAAGCGTTGCCGATTATCAATGCCATCCGCACCAGAGGATTCGACGGAAGTACCAGCCACAATCTTACCGCTGTTACGCTGAAAGACGTACAAGACGAATGGGAATACGAATTTCAATATGAACAACACCGCTGGTTGAACCTGTCGCGTTGGAAAACGCTGATTTCAACAGTCCTTACTTTAGTGCCGACGTATACATACTACGACTTGAAATTTGCAAATGCAGACGATGTAGTAACTGTAAACAATATTACACACAAAGTAGGTCCGGTATTTGCAAGATACCACAACCACCTGCGCGGCAAAGTAGAAAACATCAAAGGGCGCAACTATCGCTTCCCCATACCGCAAGGCGCAGAATTTCAAGATTTAGGCATTACACCTCAAAATCCCGGATATTAACAAATATATTAACTGGTAAAGACTTATTCCCTACATGGAGTAAGTCTTTATTTTTTTTATTAAAATAGCATGTCTCACAAATTATCTTTTTACAAAAAAACGGCACTTTTGTTTCTGTTTTTAACGGTTCTTTTTATACCTGTATTTGCAGGGAACGCCATCAAAAAAGAAGTAATTCTTGAAGAAGTGAAATTAGTAGATACTTATATAAGAGAGGTCAGAAGATATTTGCATGAGCATCCTGAAATATCGGCGAAAGAAGTTGAAACTACCAAATTTCTTCAGGCAGAAATCGCCAAATTGGGTTTGCCCGTAACGCAAATTCATGGCACAGGATTTTATACCGTGTTGGATACGCAACGCCCCGGAAAAACGATAGGATTACGTGCAGACATTGACGCTTTACCTATTCCTGAAAGCCTATTGAACCTAACACAAAACAAAAAATGGATTTCGCAAAACGAAGGCGTTTCACATGCCTGCGGACACGATGGACACATGGCTATTTTACTTGGCACGATTAAAATTCTCCATAATTTAAAAAACAAACTTAACGGAAAAATTATTTTCATATTCGAGGAGGGCGAAGAAACCAACTCCGGCATTGACGCCATGGTTACCGCCTTGCAGCCATTGGGTATTAACGCTATCTACGGCAATCACCTGAGATCGGCTTTAAAAACAGGCGAATTGTTTATTAAAGAAGGTGCGATTATGGCAGGTAGCGGCACTATCGCTTTTGATGTGATAGGAAAAGGAGGTCATGCTTCCCGTCCCGATTTAGCGATCAATCCTATTTTTGCCACAGCCAATATCCTTACAGGAATTTCAATAGCCTGGAACAACCAAAGGGATATTACCAAAACGTTGACTTTGGGAATTTCGCAAGTGCAAGGCGGAGAAACTTATAATGTAATACCCAATTCGGTTTATGTAGGCGGTACTATACGATTTTTTGATAAAGAAGAAGGAATAAAAGGTTTTGAACTTGTGCAAAAAGTGGCTACAACTATTGCTCAGGCTCATAATTGCACGGTTCAATTTCACGATGGAATGGGCGTTAAAATAAATCCTGTCGTAAACGACCGCGATTTAGCTGCGCTTGCACAAAAGGCAATAACAGAACTCTATCCGGACAAAGTCGTAAGTTCGGAAGAAAATATCTGGTATGCCTCCGAAACGTTTACCAAATACAGTAGTGTTGCCCCAAGTCTTTTTTTATTGGTAGGCATCAAAAATGAAGCCTTGGGAAGCGGCGCAGAACACCATAACGACCGTTTTGATTTGGATGAAGAGGCGCTTCAATACGCTGTTGGAGCCATGGTACAATTTGCCGACAAATTTTTAAGTCAATAAAAGAATGAAAAAATTCCTATCCAACACCACTTTCAAATTATTTCTGGCAGTAATCCTCGGTTTACTCATCGGACAAATTGCCAATGAAGAAGTGATGCGCCTCATTCTCCCGCTGAAACACGTGTTGGGGCAAATCATCTTTTACCTTGTCCCCATCCTCGTTTTTGGGTTTATAGCGCCGGCTATTACCCGGCTCAAGAAAAATGCTTCAAAATTGCTGGGCATTTCCCTGCTTCTTGCATACCTGTCGTCGCTGGGCGTGGCGATATTTGCTGCATTTGTCGGCTATAAGTCTATCCCTTTCCTTCCTATAGAAACGGTAACGGAAAGTGCGAAAGAACTCCCCGTCCTGCTTTTCCGTTTGGATATTCCCCCTCTTTTTTCGGTAATGAGCGCTTTAGTGCTGGCTCTCATGCTTGGTTTGGCGATCACATGGACGAAGTCGGAGAAAATTGAAAAAGCGCTCTATCAATTTCAGGATATAGTATCGAGCATGGTCAACCGTTTTTTGATACCTATTCTGCCGTTTTTCATTGCCGCTAATTTCAGCGTTTTCAGTTACGAAGGCACCCTTGTGTCGCAGTTGCCTGTATTCCTTACTGTTGTGCTGATTGCGTTGGTTTGCAATATTATCTGGTTGGCATTTCTTTATGCTTTGGCAGGAATTTATTCGAGGAAAAATCCTTGGCGAGTATTGAAACATTACGGACCGGTTATTCTTACCGCTATGGGTACGCAATCTTCGGCGGCAACGCTTGGAGTAGCGATTAAAGCGGCAAAGAAAAGTGATGCCTTAGATGATGATGTACGCGATTTTTCCGTTCCATTATTGGCTACTACCCATCTCTGTGGTTCGGTATTGGATGTTGTTTTTCTGGT
>JAITPN010000010.1 GCA_031289415.1 Prevotellaceae bacterium
CCCTGTTAGGACAAGGTTCTACCTTGTTCGTCCTATCCTCGCAGGTTCTACCTGCGTAACAAAAAGAGAAAAGAAATTACATTAAAGTAGATGCAGGCATAGCCTGCACGGATAGAGCGAACAAGATAGAATCTTGTCCGAACGTTCGCATCGTGCAGCTTGTGGCGAACAGGGTCTGTTTTTTTACAATGCACAAAAAAACCATCGTGAAAATTCACAACGGTTTTGTGTATTCTTAAACAAGGAAGAATTAATAATCGTTTCTTCCTGTAAAATTAACTATAATGGGTTCATCTCCTATCATTATTTTAATGACCAATGAGGCTTTTGCAGAAGATGGAGTCACAGTTCCCGATATGTCAACAGGAATAGGGTCATTACCTAATTGAGGTATAGAAACGGAAGATACGCCTGAAATATCATAGCTCTCCCCATTTTTTGTAACTGCGGATTCGCTACTGACATCTAAAGGTAAATCGCCAACCACAGGAAGGTTTAGAAGCGTTGTGTTCATAGATAACAAAACCTTGTTATCTTCAATACGTGTAATATGAAGAGTCGAAAATTTTCCATTTCCAATTAGTTGCATACCCATCATAAATAACCCTGTGTAATCTCCTGCAATTACTTTCGCATAATCTACATTTTTTTCCGAATTGTCGTCGCTTGAACAACCTGTAGTAGCTACCAATACTATGCCTAATGATAAGGCGGTAAAACTTTTTAGAATTTTTTTCATATTTTAATTTTTTTTAAATTATTACTTTTTGTGTATATTTGGATTAACGGTGCAAAGATACAACTTTTTTTGATTTTTTGTAATTATTTGACGCGCATGATAAAGGCTAAGACGTAAAAAGGAGGGCGGTTTTCATGTGGTTCATCGTAACCAGCATTATCCGTATTACCTGTAGCGAACAAGGCTGTATGGTAAAATCAGAAAGCATCGAAGTTAGAAAGTGACGCGACTTTCGGACGACAATACGCTTCACTCGTTTCTCGTTTCGCTTCACACATTAAAAAGTTTTTCGTAATTTTGTGTCCTATGGCAAGTATTTTGGAACAGGACATAAAATTCCTCCCCGGCGTAGGACAACGGCGGGCGGAAGTGCTGATGAAAGAGTTGGACATTCGTACGTTTGGCGACTTGCTCTATACGTTCCCTTTTCGTTATATCGACCGTACGCGGTGCTATACCGTAGCGGAATTGCAGGCGTTGAAGCAGGAAATCATATCTACGACAGGACTTTACGTGCAGTTGCGTGGGAAAATCATGCGCTTCGAGTTGGTTAAGGGAACGACGCGCGCCAAAACACGTTACGTCGCTTCTTTCTCGGACGGTACGGGGATACTCGAACTGGTCTTTTT
Source organism: Prevotellaceae bacterium (assembly GCA_031289415.1). Classification (GTDB taxonomy): domain Bacteria; phylum Bacteroidota; class Bacteroidia; order Bacteroidales; family UBA932; genus JAIRLC01. The sequence goes on from JAITPN010000010.1 coordinate 1,369, forward strand.
CAACGGTATCAAATGGTTGCGCGAACATCTGAAAACGAATGTGGAATATGTCGTATTCGGCAATCCGTCCGTATTCAACGGAAAAATAAACATCGTACATCCCGAAATGGACGAGGCGGCGGCGGAAAAAAGCGTCATGCCGTCGGCGTTTCAAGGCGTGTACCGCAGCAGCGAAGTGTTGCGTAACAATGGACTGGGACAGCGTGCATTCCTGAAGTTGCAAACCGCCATAGCCGCCGCTACGGCAGGAAAAATTGCCGAAACATTGCCGGAGTATTTGTTGAACGGAGAGCGCCTTATGCCGCTGCCGGAAGCCTTGTCGCAGGTACATTTTCCGCAAAACGCCGAAAGCCTTGCCAAAGCGCGGCAACGGCTGAAATTTGAAGAACTTTTCTATATTCAACTGAGCTTGCTGAAACAACGGCAGGTACGTATGGATGCTACGCCCGGCTTTGTGTTTGCCACCGTCGGCGATTCTTTTAACGATTGTTACCGCAACCTGCCTTTTGCGCTTACCGAGGCGCAGAAGCGCGTAATCCGTGAAATCCGTAAAGACATGGGCAGCGGAAAGCAAATGAACCGCTTGCTGCAAGGCGACGTGGGCAGCGGAAAAACCCTCGTAGCCCTGTTGTGCGCCCTCATAGCCCACGACAATGGCTATCAAGCGGCGATTATGGCGCCTACCGAAATTTTGGCGCAGCAACATTATGAAAGTATTACGAAATTGCTTGCCGGCACAGGTATCTGCGTGGGGTTGCTCACCGGCTCGACGAAGAAAAAACAACGGCAAGCGTTGTCCGAACAGTTGCTCACCGGCGCGATGCACCTGCTTGTAGGCACTCATGCGCTCATTGAAGATACCGTGCAGTTCAAAAATCTGGGCTTTGTGGTGATTGACGAGCAACACCGTTTTGGCGTGGAGCAACGGGCGCGTCTGTGGCGGAAAGGCGAACAGCCGCCCCACGTGTTGGTAATGACCGCTACCCCTATTCCGCGAACTCTCGCCATGACGCTTTACGGCGACCTCGACGTGTCGGTGATTGACGAACTTCCGCCCGGCAGGCAAGCGGTGAAAACGCTGCATTTCAACGATAGCCAACGGCTGCGCGTGTTTGGTTTTATGAAAGAACAAATCAAGGCAGGACGGCAAATTTACGTGGTGTATCCCCTTATCAAAGAATCGGAAAAAATGGACTACAAAAACCTTGAAGACGGCTACGAGAGCATCACACGGGCTTTTCCGCGCCCCGGCTACGTAACGGCTATCGTACACGGAAAAATGACTGCCGAAAATAAAGCGATTGATATGCAGCTTTTTGTGCAGGGAAAAGCACATATTATGGTGGCTACATCGGTGATTGAAGTTGGCGTGAATGTGCCGAATGCAACCGTTATGGTGATTGAAAGCGCCGAACGTTTCGGCTTGTCGCAGCTACATCAGTTGCGCGGGCGCGTAGGGCGAGGCGCAGAGCAATCATACTGTATCCTGATGACGGACTATAAACTTTCGACGGAAGCCCGCAACCGCATAAAATTGATGACGACTACCAACAACGGTTTTGAAATAGCCGAAGCCGACCTCCGGTTTCGAGGACCGGGCAACATGGATGGAACGCAACAAAGCGGCATGCCTATCAACCTGAAAATATCCGATTTAGCGCACGACGGACAATTATTGGAACACGTCCGAAAAGTAGCTTTTGAAATTTTAAATGCCGATCCGTATCTGACTTTCGAAAAAAATGCGTTACTTTGTAGTCAATTAGAAAAAATAAGATCCGGAACAGTTGATTACAGTGAAATTAGTTAATTATGCAAAAATTCTTATTAATAATGTGTTGCGTGTTGTTCACAGGCGGGCTTGCCGCCCGGCAGGACGATACGAGTTGCCTGCCGCTACGAACATTTGCTGCCGACAGCCTGTCTTTTAAATCGGGAGAACGATTAACCATTGTGGCTTCCTACCATTGGGGTGTTATTAATGCCGACGTGGGCGAGGCTACCATGACGGTACAAAAGGAAAGTTTCCGCGACACCCACTATTTTTACGCCCGCACTTATGTCAAAACTTATGGGTTTTGGGACAAATTTTTTAAAGTGCGCGACGTATATGAAGGGCGTTTTCTCACCGGAAATCTCCGTCCGCTCTATTTTTATCGCGATATCAAAGAAGGTGATTACCGCATGAAAAATACATTTTATTTTAACAGCGACTACACCATCAATATGTCCGAACAAAAATACGAAAATCCACCGCGCGATACGGTGATGCGCGGACATTCATGCACTTACGACATCATAAGTTTGCTTTTCAACGCCCGCAACATGGATTTTCAAAATATGCATCAAGGAGATATTTACCCCTACTCTTTGGTAATTGATTTGGAGATGTATAACTTATGGTTTCATTTTTTGGGGAAAGAAGAAAAGAAAATTGACAAATTAGGTACTTTCCGTTGTTTGAAATTTGCCGTGAAACCTATTGCCGGCGAAGTGTTTGACGGTAACAATAATATATATGTATGGATTACCGACGACGGCAACCATATACCGGTATATATTGAAACGCCGATAATTGTCGGCAGAGTTTCAGCCCGATTGAGTAAATATGACAATTTAAAGCATCCTCTAACAAGTAAAATTAAATGAAAATAGTAATAGCCGGCGCAGGCGAAGTAGGTAGCCATCTTGCCATGATGCTATATGAAGAAAATCATTCCATTACCGTCATTGACCACGACGAAGACCGTCTGCGCCATATTGCAGAAACTGCTGATGTGATGGTCATTAACGGCATGTCAACGTCTATGGCAATTCTTGAACAAGCCAATGTAGGCAAGGCAGACTTGTTTATTGCCGTAAGCCCCTCGCTGGAACAGGACATGAACATCGTGAGCGCTGCTTTTGCAAAAAAAATGGGCGCAAAAAAAGCCATTGCACGCATCAATAACGATGAATATCTGCAACCTGAACATAATGCCATATTTGCCGATTTGGGCATTGACTACCTGTTTTATCCCGAAAAAAACGCCACGACCGAAATACTCAATTTGCTGGCGCAAACAGGCTCTACCGAATTTGTAACCTTTTCGGGAGGCAACCTGCAACTTATCGCCTACAAATTGGACGCCCATGCACCGATTATTGACAAAATGCTGAGCGATGTATATCAAGATTATCAGAATATTAACTACCGCGCAGTAGCAATTTCGCGCAACGGCAGTACCATTATTCCGAATGGGCTGGACACGTTCAAAGAAAACGACGTGGTGTTTATACTCTCTAATAAAGAAGGTTTGCAGGAAGTGATGAAGAGTTCGGGCAAAACCATTCTTGACGTGCAAAAAGTACTTATCCTCGGCGGTACGCGCATCGGCGTGATGCTTGCCGCCGCGCTGGAAGGAAAAATAGAACAGGTAAAACTGATTGACGCCAATCGCGAACATTGCGAAGCATTGGCTGAACAACTGCACGATACGCTCATCATTTGCGGCGATATTCGCGATACCGACCTCCTGATGGAAGAAGAAATTGGAAACATTGATGCGTTTGTAGCCGTTACGGGAAGTTCCGAAACCAACATTTTGTCGTGTGTGTTTGCCAAACGCATGGGCGTAAAAAAGACCATTGCCGAAATTGAAAATATTGACTACATCTCGCTTGCCAAAAACATGGGCATCGACGCCATTATTAATAAAAAACTGATTACGGCAGGACGTATTTTCCGGTTTACATTAGGCTCAAACGTACAATCGCTGAAATTGCTCAATGGCTCGGAAGTAGAAGTACTTGAATTTATTGTGAAAGCAGGAAGTCCGATTACCAAAGGGATGATAAAAGATATTAAGTTTCCCGATAATGCTATCCTTGGCGGCGTAGTGCGCGGCAGCCAAAGTTTTATTGCTGTCGGCGAAAGCGAAATCAAACCCTACGACCGTGTCATTGTAGTAACCCTACCGTCGGCAACTTCAAAAGTGAGTCGTTTTTTTGAATAATCGGTTTAGTTTAATCCTAACAGGAAAAATACCGGCACAGTGATAAATGTCAGCGCAATGATAGTGGCGTAAATGAGCGAAATCCCTTTCAGGCGGCGCAACCATTTTATATTATTCAACCCCGCTGTTTGGAGTACGCTCCAAAAACCGTGACGCAAGTGAAACCACAACGCCACAATCCATACAATATAGATGATACAATAGAGCGGATTGCTAAACAATTCCGAAGCCAACGCATAGGCGTCTTCGGCAGCATGACCGCCTATGAAATGCTGTAACTGCATTTTTGCCCAAAAATGGCAAAGGTGCAATGCCAAAAAACCTATGACGATAACGCCAAGGATAAACATATTCTTCGCTTCCCATTCCGATGCTTTTGTTTTAGTAGCTACGGCATAGGCTTGTGTACCGCGGGCTTTCCAATTGTTGTACGTTAAATAAACGGCATAAACAATATGTACCATAAACCCTAATGCCAACACAGGCACCATTATCTGAATCAAGATATTAGTATCCATAAACCGGCATACTTCATTGTAATTTTCCGCCCCGAACAAAATTAAAAAATTAGCCCCTGCATGAACGATTAAAAAAACCATTAAGAAAGTGCCGCTAATACTCATTACCAGCTTTTTACCAATTGAAGAAGAGAATATATACCCCATAATTTTAATTTATTTCAAGTCGCAAAAGTACTACTTTTTTTAGAATTATCAATCGTCATGATATGGCTATTTCGGCGAAATATAGATTTTTTTTGCATATTTTGCCAAAATAGTATTGAAACAAAATAAGTTATCAGAAAAATATTTCTATCCAAAAAAAATAATATTTTGAGTTCATTGATAAATTTTAGCCCCAAAAATATATATATCATTTTTATTTAAAAAAAATTATGTATCTTTGTAGTATTGAATTTTAAATAATAGAGATTTTTAAACGTTTTTTTTATGGATTGGTATTTCAAAGTTTTGAAACAGTACGCTGATTTTAGCGGAAGAGCAGGAAGAACAGAATATTGGATGTTCATAGTATGCAATGTGTTTTTCTTGGGTATAACCATGATTTTGGACAAACTAACATTCGAAACATTACCACCTTATTTCGTATTTTGTACACTCTATGCGCTTGCAGTGCTTATCCCCGGAATTGCTGTTGTAGTCAGGCGATTGCATGATATAGGCAAAAGCGGTTGGTGGTGTTTTATTATTTTAGTTCCTCTCGTTGGCATAATCTGGTTCTTGGTGCTTATGGTAACCGACAGTCAAGCAGGCGATAATGCGTATGGAGTGAATCCGAAAGCAGAAGCGGATGAGTTTAAATTACTGTCCCGTAGTAAGTAAATGTACCTTTTCTCGCAATGAATGACTACGGTCAGCATTTTTTTAGACTTGGTAATATAGATTTATTATCTATACAAACTTACTAATCTCCTTTCTATTGCACCAATGGGGAACTTTAAACGCACTGTCCAAAAAGAGCGGCTAAGAAAATGCCGGACAATTAATTCCCAATGCTTTTATCACCGGATCTTCCGTTGCCAAAGTTTGCAGGCATTGTTCGGCGGCGGCGCGACAACCGCTTTTACACAGATTCCATTCTTTGCAATCAACACACAGCGGGGGACGTAGCTGTTTCCACGACAGCGCATAATCGGAATACAGAATAGACTCCAGTGATTGTTCCAAAATATTGCCTGCTACTACGGGCGAATGGTTACACAAACGAATGTTTCCATTAATATCCATCGTTACAGGACGTTGTAATACATCGGACGCACAATGCCCGAATCCGATATTCGGATAATCGCGGGGATGAAGCAAACACAGCGGCGTACACACGTTAGACGTCAACTGTAGCGACAGTTCGGCTGCTTTTTGGTTGGCTACGGCAAAAGCTTCACGCAATTCGGCTGCACCGGCAGAAATAGCCAACGGAGAATGGCAACCGCTACCGCCAATATTATACCGGTTGAGCATGATGCGCGTACATCCGAGCGAGTGGATAAAGTCTAACGTTTCGCCTAATACCGACACATTGTAGCGGGTGATTACTACCACCGGTACTACGTATCCGCCCAAAGCCATGACTGTTTTCAGCGACGCCAGCGATTTTGCCCAACTGCCATTCACTCGCGTCATCCGGTCGTGAATATCGGGCTGTGCGGCGTGAACCGGAAATTCAAAAAGACGTACGCCCATTTTCAACAATTGCTTGTAATGTTTTTTCGCGCCTCCGTTGCCATTGCTGATAACCGTAACATTTTTCCCTTCCATCCGGCAAAACAATATCACTTCGGCAAAACGCTCGGCAAGGAACGGTTCGCCGCCGGTAAAAGACACCGACGGAACAGCAGCCTGCCTGAAAAGCGACTGAAGCGCACGGATAGCTTTTTGATACGAATTGAACGGCACACGGTTAGCCCCGTCCATTTTCCAGATATTGTAACAATAGACACAATTCAAATTACACGCATCGGTAATTTCAAATGCAATGCGAGCGAGCGCTATCATGAGTGTCTTTTAATTGTCCTCATTTTGAGTCGGAGCAGTTGCAGCAGGGATAGTGTCGGTAGGAGGTCTTGCAGGAAGATAACACGATACCTCCTCAAACTTGCATGACGTTACCACCATTCCGACAAGCATAGACCCGATAAGCAATTTCGGTTTCACAAACAACGCCCAACCTTTACTTTTATCGGCTAAAAACGAAAATAGCCGATAGCATACGCGCAATACTCGAGAGAAAATTTTGTTTACTATAGCCATAATTGTATATTTTAGAAAATAATAATAAAATTAAAAAGACAAATATACGATAATTTTTAGACATTGTGTAAATAACATCATTATTTTTCGCAATAAATGATAGATTGTCAGAAAAAAATCGTAATATTGCACCGTATTGAATATCGGTTAGGCTTGTCGGATAATCCCGCATCGTTATTTATATTGTTGGTAATCATAAATATATGGCATTTATTTAACACGAATAACTAATATTTAACATTTTATTGTAGATTGAAACAGTTTTTAAGTCCTGTAAAATGAAATGCAGATTCAACTTCTAAATGCGACAAAAATCAGAACAAAGATGCGTAAAAAATTTTAGAAGGCGTATGAAAACAGAGTTTTTCTCTGGGACGTTTGTTTATTTTTTTCTGATAATCGCAAACATAATCATTCTTGTGCAGGGTTATTTTTTTTAGTGCCATAATTTTGCGAAACAATTTATTTGTCGGGGCTGCCCGAAAGGGCAGTATTTTCATAACCGCAGGTAAAGGCGTAAGCCGCAACCTGCGGGAACAAATTCCTCCACACACCACTGCTCGAAGGGCAGGACTTATTCATTGGTTTTAGTTTAAAATTCTGCCTTGCAGGCAGACGTAATTAGTGTGTCTAAATCCGCAAGTTATTGACTTG
>JAITPN010000058.1 GCA_031289415.1 Prevotellaceae bacterium
TAATGTGTGAAGTGTTTTGTCGTCCGAGAAATGTGAAGCGTTAAGAGTAATGTGTGAAGCGTAAAGCGTGAAGTGTTTTGTCGTTCGAGAAATGTAAAGCGTGAAGAGAAATGTGAAGCGTGAAGAGAAAAGCGTGAAGTGTTTTGTCGTCCGAAATCTTCACTTCACTCTTAACACTTAACTCCTCACTCTTTACCCTTAACACTTCACCCTTAACCCCTTCACATAATTCACGTTCCTATCCGATGAAGCGTTTTGGAGAGTTCGTTGCGTATCTGCTGGAGGGTGAGGAGGCGCTCCATGAGCGGTTTGAGTTGCGCGGTGTCGCCGTCAGCCTGCGCTTTTTGGAGCTGGTGGCTGATTTCGGCGTATGCCTGTTTCGTGATGCTCGATTTATATACAAGGATGGCGTACGGAATGTCGTACTTTAGTTTTTCGGGATTGTCGTCCGAATCGGCAAAGCGTTTGATGGTGATGGTGTAGTTGTCCGACAGGATGTCTATGGCAAGGGTTACGATTTCGGAGTCTGCGTGGTTGATGAAGTGCTTGATGCGTTCTTCCTGCAGCAGGGTGGTTACGTGGGCATATTCGTCAAAGATTTTGCGGTAATGGAGGTTTTGGAGTTCCAGCTCGTCGTTGCGCAATTCGGCAATGATGAGTTCTGCTACGGAAATAATACGGTCGTCGTTGGGCGAGGCGAAGAGCTGCCGGTCGCCGAATTTCAGCAGGTAGTAGATGAGTTCTTTCTCGGAGGCTTCGTGATATATGTTATCGACAAACGACGGCAGCGTGGCGGTAACCGGCGCATTTTCCGCCGTAGGCAGTTCGGTGTCTGCGGGCTTTACGGCAGCGCCGTCATACAGTTTTTTGCGGCGCAGCTTGGCGGTTTCAGCAGTGAGGAGGGCTTCTTCCATGTCCATGATGCGGGCGGTTTCTTTCACATATACGGTTCGCGTAATCGTATCGGGAATCATGGCGATGCTCCGCACTACGTCGGTGATGAGTGCGGCGCGTTTTATAGGGTCGTTCTTTGCTTCGCCGGTGAGCAGTTTTGTTTTGAACGCGATAAAGTCTTCTTCGGCGGCGCGGAGAAATTCGTCCATTTCGGAGGCGCTGTGTTTGCGCGAGAACGAATCGGGGTCGTCGCCGTCGGGGAAAAGGGCTACTTTCACGTTAAGCCCTTCGCCCAGCAGCATGTCGATGCCGCGGAGCGAGGCTTTGATGCCTGCCGCGTCGCCGTCGTACAGCACGGTTACGTTGGGCGTAAAGCGTTTGATGAGTTTAATTTGTTCGGTCGTGAGCGACGTACCGCTCGACGCCACCACGTTTTCGATGCCCGCCTGATGCATAGAAATCACGTCGGTGTAGCCTTCCACAAGGTAGCATTTTTGTGCGCGCACAATAGCTTGTTTGGCAAAATAAATGCCGTAGAGGACATGGCTTTTGCTGTAGATTTCGCTTTCGGGCGAGTTGAGGTATTTGGCTACGGTTTTGTCTTGTTTCAACGTCCGTGCGCCAAAGGCAATGACGCGCCCGCTGATGGAATGTATGGGGAAGATGACGCGCCCGAAAAAACGGTCGAACAGCGCGTTTTCTTTCTCTATGGATAGTCCTGCGGCTACGAGGTATTCTTTTTTGTATCCTTCATGGAGCGCGCTGCGGCTGAATGCGCTGCGCGAATCGGGCGAATAGCCGAGTTGGTATTTTTTGATGGTTTTGTCGGTAAATCCGCGCTCGCGGAAATAGCTCCGTCCGATAGCTTTTCCGTCGGACGATTCCCACAGCGTTTTGCTGAAGTAGTCTTGCGCGTATGCCGACACCACCATGAGGCTTTCGCGTTTGTTGCTCGCCAGCGTTTCTTCTTCCGTCAGTTCGCGTTCTTTGATTTCGATGCCGTACTTTTTTCCGAGATATTTTAAGGCTTCCACGTAAGTAACGTGTTCATGCTCCATGATGAAGCTCACGGCATTTCCCGCTTTTCCGCATCCGAAACATTTGTATATGCCTTTGGACGCCGACACGCTGAACGACGGAGTGTTTTCGTCGTGAAACGGACAACATGCAATGTGGTTTACGCCGCGGCGCTTGAGGCTCACAAAATCGCTGACCACATCCACTACATTGGTCACATTAAGAATACGGTCTATCGTTTCGCGGTCTATCATAGCAAAAGTACATTTTAGTCTATCATGTCGGCAGGGTATATCCCCGCATCGTGCAACGCTTGAAACCGCGCCACTACGCTCGGACGGTCTTCGCGGTAAGTTACGCCAAACCATTGCGACACGGTAGGCAGTATTTTTACCGACACTTTCTGCGCTTTAATCAGCGCATCAATGACTATCGGGATAAAAAATTCCGACTTCAATTCCTGTCCTTTTTCTTTCAGAAAATTTTTGAAGAGTTCTTCGGAATAGGAGAAATAGTCGGGCGTAAAACCCCACATGTTCATGGACACCGGCGTATCGTCGGGAATCGCGACCATGGCGTCGTGCTCGTCGCGGTACTTCACTTGTCCGTTTTCGCGCACGATGTAAAGCCGTTCAACGATTGAGGTAAGGTTCTCGTGGGCGTCTTTCGTACATACCCCGCGGGTTACGCTGCCGCTTTCCGACAAGGTATTGCCGATTCGGAAGCCTATCATGCAGTATTTTTGCCGACTGTCCGTCAAGGTTTGCAGGTAGGCGCTCATCACTTTAAATGCGTCCACGCCGTAGTAGTCGTCGGCATTGATAACCGCAAAAGGCTCACGGATAACCGCAGCGCCCATCATGACCGCATGGTTCGTACCCCATGGTTTTTCACGTTCGGGATTGTACGTAAATCCCGCAGGTACAGCGTCTAATTCCTGTACCACAATTTCAAACGGCACTTTCCCGCGATAGCGAGGGATAAATTCTTTACGAAAAGCGTCTTCCATAGCGCGGCGCACTACAAAAACCACTTTTCCGAATCCGGCACGCATGGCGTCAAATACCGAATAATCCATGATTACCTCGCCGTGAGGTCCTAAGCCGTCGAGCTGCTTCAATCCGCCGTAGCGGCTACCCATGCCGGCAGCCATAATTAAAAGAGTTGGTTTCATCATAACATACTTACATATTCTTACAAATTTATGAACTTATATTCGGATAATCAAAAAAAGTTTTTAACTTTGCGGTGACGAACTTAATTTTAAATAAATTATTATTCACTATGGCAAAAGAAAAAGAAATTGCAGAAAAGTCAAAAGTACCGCAGGTAAGCGCTGAAAAATTAAAGGCTTTGCAAGCTACACTTGACAAAATTGATAAAGATTTTGGGAAAGGTACGGTCATGAAATTAGGCGACCGCCCCGTACTTGAAGTATCGGTAATTCCTTCGGGATCTATCGCCCTCGACCATGCTTTAGGCATCGGAGGATTTCCACGAGGCAGGGTAGTGGAAATTTATGGTCCCGAATCGAGCGGTAAAACAACCCTCGCAATACACGCCATTGCCGAAGCGCAAAAAACAGGCGGCATCGCAGCCATTATCGACGCCGAACATGCGTTCGATATTACGTATGCAAAAAAACTCGGCGTAAACGTAGATACGCTGCTGATTTCGCAACCCGACAACGGCGAACAGGCGCTCGAAATAGCCGACCACCTCATCCGCTCCGGCGCAGTGGACGTGGTAGTGATTGACTCGGTGGCTGCCCTCACCCCAAAAGCCGAAATTGAAGGCGAAATGGGCGATTCGAAAATGGGATTGCACGCACGCCTTATGAGTCAGGCGATGCGTAAACTCACGGCTAATATCAGCCGAACCAATACATGCTGCATTTTCATCAACCAATTGCGCGAAAAAATCGGCATAATGTTCGGCAATCCCGAAACCACCACCGGCGGCAATGCCTTGAAGTTTTATTCTTCCATACGCCTCGACGTGCGCCGCATTACACAAATCAAAGACGGCGAAGAAGCTACCGGCAACCGCACCCGCGTAAAAGTGGTAAAAAACAAAATGGCGCCGCCGTTCAAAAAAGCTGAATTTGACATTGTCTTCGGCGAAGGCATCTCCAAAATCGGCGAAATTGTTGACTTGGGCGTAGAATTTGACATCATCAAAAAAAGCGGCTCATGGTTCAGCTACGACAATACGAAAATCGGACAGGGTCGCGATGCGGTAAAAGTGTTGCTGTTCGACAATCCCGAATTGGCAGACGTCGTCGAAGCCAAAATACGCGAACGGCTGGCTACTACGAATGAAATAGGGTAAAATGGGTGAAGAGTAAAGCGTAAAGGGTGAAGAGTAAAGAGTAAAGCGTAAAGAGTGAAGCGTAAAGGGTGAAGGGTGAAACGCGTGAAGTGAAACGCATCCCAAGTTCGCAGAAGTTTTCTCCTATAGAGAAATTGCTATGCCAAAATCAAATTGGCGTCAAGATGATAATCGGGCTAATTCGACCCCGTTGGGTCGCATGTAATTGTGTACATGATATTCTATAAACATTCGACCCGTTGGGTCGGGAGCGGTGGCTACAAATACCCCGCTCTCTCCGTCATGGCGGGCTTGACCCGCCATCCCCTCAACAACCGGTGTGCGTTGTTTCGGGAGATTCCGTGTCACGCACGGAATGACGGAACGCGCAGACTTTCACCCTTGTGAAAACAACAGTGCATCGGGCATAAATAAAAAAAACATGGAGGCGAAAACTCCATGTTTTTTTATTTTTTCCATTCAGGAACTTGCACTTCCTGCGCCAAATCAAACGGATTAATAGCCTTCGTTTTGCTGCAGCAAGGGGTTCTTTGCCATTTCAAGCGATGGAATGGGATAGAGCGTAGTATATTTGCCATACTTCGGCTGCCGTTCTGTTACCTGTTTCGACCAACGGCTGTCTAACCATGCCAATTTGGTGAACGAGCCGAAACGAATCATGTCGGTACGGCGCATGTCTTCAAAACAAAATTCATGGCGGCGTTCCAATTCAATAGCTGCCAGCGTTAACGAAGCAGGCGCACCCAGTCCTGCACGGCTGCGGATGCGTTGCACGTCGTTAGACGCTTCTCCCGATCTGCCTAAGCGGATAAGCGCTTCGGCGCGGTTGAGCAATATTTCGGCATAGCGCATCAACACCAAATCATGATTTGACGTATATTGACTTTCCGACGGATCGTCCACCAACTCGTATTTCATCCAGTGTGCGCCTTCCAAACGGTACACGTCTATGATGTCCTGAATTTCATCTATAAAGTTTAACATCACATTCTTATGTTCTCCCCTACTGTCGGAATAAGTAAGTTCAATAGGATCGCCATTCGGTTTATACTGTACGCCTACCCGCACCGCTTCGCGACGTTTGTCGGCGGCTTCGAATGAGGCATACACCCCCGGTTTCACACGGATAGTGCCTGTTCCATACCCATCTGTAGTGCCTGTATTGGACACCAAATATTTCATATACTCGTCGGAAGTATGCGTTACATGCCAATTACCCCACGCACCGGTTCCGTCATTCGTTCTGTCATATACTACGCAAAAAAGTATTTCGTTCGATACTTCGTTACGTTCCAGAAAATTGGTGAAATAATTAGGCTCTAAGATGATATTGCTTACCGAGTCGCAGGCGGCAACAGCTTTGGCATAGTAGCCGTCGGGGTCGTTGCCGTAGTTGTTGGTTTCGCCGTCGTAATCCGTTTTGGTAAAAACATATCCGTTGAGGTAAAAACGCGACAACAGGCACAAGCCGGCGTTCCTTGTCATACGCCCATAGCCGTTAATCGGCAAATAGGCGATGGCGTCCTCCAGTTCGGATACCGCATATTGGAACACTTCGGCGCGCGGCGCATTGGTCGGTAAAGTGGTATCGTTAAAACTTTTTACAATAGGCACATTTCCGAACCAATCAATCAGGCGAAAATAGTAGTATGCGCGCAACGCACGCATTTCGGCATTGATGCGTTTTTTTGCCGTAGAATCTATATCCAACGGCGCTATAGTCTGCGACATAATGGCATTGATGTTGGCAATGTTTTGGTAGCAATACCGCCATGCGCCGGTAGTAGCTTCGCTGCCCGGTGCAAAATCGTGGAACAACAGTTCCATGTAGCGGTAACCGTCGAGCCAGTCTTTACCCTCGTTGCAGGCGGGCAAAATGGCTTCATCGGCAGCCAACGCGCCCATATAGTAAATGTATTCTCCTCCCGCATAGCCGCGCGCGCCGTCATAAGTAGCGCCGCGCAATCCGGAATAAGCGCTGAACACAATAGAAAACGCCTGCTCTTCGGTTTTACCGAAGTCGTCGGCAGGAATAATACTATATACGGTTTCCGACAAGTCGGTGCAAGCCGTAGCGCATAATGCCACGCTTGCTGTTATGGTGATGATTTTTGTATTTATCTTCATGACTATTCTGTTTAAAAGATTCATAATTATAATGTAATATTTAACCCGACCATAATAGATAGAGGCTTCGGATAGTTATTGCCGAAGTCAATACCGGGAGTGTCTATCCCGTCAATGCTGATTTCGGGGTCAAGCCCGCTGTAGCCGGTAAGCGTGAGCAGGTTGTCGCCTTCCACATATACCCGCAATTTTTGAATCCATATCGCTTTTGCCCATTTTTTCGGCAACGTGTAACCTATGATGGCATTTTGGAGGCGAAGGTATGAACCATTTTCTATCCAATAGCTCGAATAGTAATTGGCTTTCATTCTATTGCTGTTTGAAAATCCATACGATACCCAGTCTTTGGTTACGTTTGCACCGCCATTCATTGCCGTACCGTTACCGGTGTAGCACATGGCATAGGCGTTCAGCACTTTTTGCCCGAACATCCCATAAGTGGACAAGGTAAAATCGAAGTCGCGCCACGAGCCGTTCAATGCAAAGCCAAGCGTAAAGGCGGGCTGTACGCTGCCGAGGTTTTCCCATTCTTCCCGCGCCGCATCGCCCGAACCGGCATACGAACCGGTTTTGGTTCTCGGCACAAGAAATTCGCCTTTCTTAATGGTGTATAAAAGGTTGCCCGAATCGTCAAGCACATCCATATCTTCCGTCGCGATACCGTCGCAGCGCGGACCGTAAAAAGTACCTACCGGAGAACCTTCTTCAAGCCGTTGCGTGCCGGGGATGTCCATACCCGGCTGACCCCATACGCTACCTGTTGGCACCACATCAACTCTATATGTGTCGTTCGACAATCGTTCCACCACCTGTTTATTGTGTGCAAACGTAAGGTCTGCACCAAGGCTGTAGTCTTTTTCTTTCAGAATATCGACGCCGATAGTAACTTCAATACCGGTATTGCTCAAGTCGCCCACATTGGCTAACATCCTATTATACAGAAATGGCGGTACAGGTACATCATAGGTATAAAGCAGGTCGCTGGTCAATTTATAATACCAGTCCACCGTAATATTCAAACGGTTGAACAACGCCATGTCCACCCCAATATTGGTTTGTTCGGTAGATTCCCATTTTAAGTCGGGGTTGCGATTTCGGGTAATCATGTATGAATAGCGCCATTCGTCGGTTTCGCGGTCGTAGTAACGTCCCGAAGTACTTGTTCCCATAGTACTGAGTGACGTATAGGGTTCAATAGCGCCCTGATTACCGGTAACACCCCAACCTACGCGCAATTTCAGGCTACTTACATAACCTTTTAGCCCGGACATGAACTCTTCTTCGGTAATTCGCCACGCTGCCGACGCCGAAGGAAACAATCCCCAATGATGGTTTGCGCCGAATTTCGACGAGCCGTCACGGCGCAATGTAGCGGTTACCATATAGCGGTTGTTGTACGAATAATTTGCACGTCCGAAAAACGAAATCAGTTTCGTTTTTTCTTTGTGCGACCCTACGTTAAACTTGGTCTTGTCGCCTGCGCCGAGGTTGTTCCATTTAAACGCATTGGTTTCAAAATCCTCAGAATGTGCATTAAATGACTGACTGACGTTTTCTTCATACGAATATCCTCCCATGAGGCTGAAACGGTTTGCATCAATCACTTTGTCGTACGTGAGGTACGTTTCCACTTGGGCAATCAACGTTTCGCTGTAACTGCGATTTGCCTTATTTGTGATTTTTGCGCCGTCCCAACTTAGCCTTGCCGGTTCAAAATCAGCGCCCACATTGTTGCGGTATTCGTAAGAACTGTTGGCAATAAACTTCAAATCTTTGATGATTTCAAGCTCCGCTTTTATAAAGCCGAGCACCGATTTGTCGGTATATTCGTTGTTGTCTTTGTCGCGTTCCTGCGCATACAGCGGATTTTCCCACGGGTTGCCGCCGGTAGAACTGGGCATCCATTGAATCAGTTCGCCGTTTGCCTCCCGCACCGGCAACGTGGGGTTATTAAATGATACATCGGGCATACCATGGTTTCTGCCTTTGTCGGCGCGGACGTTGAGGCTGAGTTCTAATTTCAGCCTGTTATTCCATCCATACTGATAGCCTGTGAGGTTACCCAACAGTCGTTGCATATCGCTGTATTTCACCACGCCTTGACGGTCGAGGAAAGAGAACGACCCGCTCATGCCGTTATGTTCGCCGCCTGAGCTGTACGACAGGTTGTGCGAATGTGAAATAGCAAGGCGCGTAACTTCTTTTTGCCAATCGGTATTGCCGCCGTAACCTATAACGTTGGATACAGGCGTACCCGCTTCCTCCTGCCGTTGCACCTGCGTGCGCCATTCGTCTGCCGAAAGCACATCCAGTTGTTTAGCCTGTTCTACCCCAACATAACCGTTATACGATACAACGCCTGCGCCTTTGCGTTCGCGGTTGGTGGTTACTAAAATTACGCCGTTTGCACCGCGCGAACCGTAAATTGCCGCCGCCGAAGCGTCTTTCAACATATCCATCGACACAATTTCATTGGGCTGCACCGAGCGTATGTCCGCTCCCGCAACGCCGTCAATCACATAAAAAGGGGTATTACTTGCAGTAAGCGACGTACCGCCGCGCAAGCGCATAGATACGCCGCCGTTAGGGTCGCCGCCTTGTTGTATGACCATCAATCCGGCTACTTTCCCCTGCAACATCTGCGTAGGGTTATTGATAATACCCTGCTTCAAGTCTTTGGCTTGCACAGAAGTAATCGCGCCTGTAAGGTCAGACCGGCGGGCTGTTCCGTAGCCGATTGCCACCACCGTTACTTCGTCCAATCTTTCAGCAGTAGGCGACAGTTGTACATTCATCCAAGTTGTGCCGGCAGGCAGCGTTTGCGGCAAATATCCGATATACGAGAATTTAAGCGTCGCACTCGGCAATACCGAAAGGGTAAACTGTCCGTTCAAATCGGTAGAAGAGCCTTGTGTACTTCCTTCTACAAGCACCGATACGCCAACCATCGGCTCGTTGTTTTCATCGGTAACGATGCCTTTCACCGTGATTTTTTCCTGTGCATACGCCGCCGTGCCGCCTGTAAAGAAAATACCTATTGCGAATATACCTATATATATATATATCAAGTAGTTACGTGTATTTAGTTGTTTCATTATACTTCAAGTTTTTTTCGAAAATTATACATTATTTTTTTTCAAATTTGATATACGACACGGCGTCCAACGCATCTTTCAACTCCACGGTAATGGTATAGGTAGCCTTTTCGGTTATCGTCCACTGGTTGATGTTGCTGCCAATCACGGCTTCGGGTACAAACACAAAATCGAGATTAGTAGTAGTCGCATTGATATTCACGCCCGCTGCATCAGCGCCGAACATGGGACCGTTGTCGGTACCACGGCTGATGAGCGAAACCGTCAGTTTCGTGCCTGCCGGAAATTCCGACGTATAGGTAAACTGTTTTTTCCGCGCTGTCGATGTACCTTGTATCATCATTACCGTCATAGTATCCTTTATAATCGGATCATTCGGAAGTGGATAGAGCGCCAAGTGTAGTGCCTCTCTTGCAGGCTGCTTCATAGGCACATTTAATGATCCCAATTCACCCGCAGTAAGTTTAATGGTATCTTTCCGCTCCATGTAGTAAGGATTGGCTTGGAAAGCAATGTCAATGGTGTCGGCATGGGTAATGCCTGCACCTACGCCGGTTCTCCGCGCCAGTGAAGTAATCCATGCGGGATACGCCCTTGGCACGAGCGCCCAATCCGAGATGCAATCAACAGGCACGGAATAGCTTCCGCCCGTGATACCCAACTCTACCGACGAAGCTGCGTTTATTTTCGCCTTGCCTTGCGTTACTTTCAACCGTACATCGCTAAGCCCTGTCGCTTTAAAAGTCAGCGTTGCCGAACGGTCGGCGCTTACCGTGTAAGAACCTACCGACAACAGCAGGCTGTCGCCCTCACGCACCACCGAAAGCCAATCGGAGTTCGCAGACTGGGTATAAGTCCACGGCACAAGGCTGCTGACAGACAGCGTACTGGAATCGCCATAGCATGAAAATGTGCTTACTTTGCCGACGGTCAGTTTCGTACCCACCTGCTTGTAACTTACGCTTTTGGTTTTGCCTGCGCCTTGAAATGTTACCATTGCCGAGCGTTCGTTTGCCGTACGGTTGGTGTCAATAATCACCGACACCACAGCGTCGGCAGCGCCGCTTGTCTGGCTGAGTTGCAGCCAGCTCACATCGCCTTCGAGCGAAGTAACGGTGGCTGTCCACGGTTGGTTGCTGACAAGGGGAAGCGTTTCTGTGCTACCCACCGCTTGAATGGCAAACTCTTGTCCTGCCACAGCCAACGACATCACCGAATCGACGTCCTCATTTTCGCAAGCAGAAAATAATCCTGCTACGATAACTACAAAAATATATAAAAATTTGATTTTCATCGTATTAAATATTTAAAATTTATTACAAACATGCAAAAGGACAAAACCCAACTTTTAAAGTTTAGCTTTGCCCTTTACACATTCGATCAATATTTAGTCTGTGATTTTCACACAACGAACAGCTTGTGCACGCCATGGACGCGACCAACCTTCGGTAACGCCTACTTGTTTCTGTACACCTTTAATATCCACTTCTTCGCTGGCTATAACCATGAAATAAGGACCGTCAGCCAACTGAATATCGGAAAGGGTATAATGCGACTGGTAAGGCGAGTCTAAACCGCTACGTTCAGGCATTTCGGGGTATCCAGCAGCGTTATTACCATCAATATAACCTACAAACGGCAGGAAAACACAACCTTTCGGGTCGGAAATAGTAGCATCGTCGCTGTTCGGACCGAAGAACAAACCGCCGTATGTGGTACCTTTTTCGTTGGGCAATACGGTGGTAAAGTTTTCTTCTATCAATGCTACCACTTCTGCGTTAGTCGGAAGCCGCCATCCTGTGGGACAAGCTACGTATTCGGGGTTTTTCAACGAGGCATTTGTACGGTCTGCGTAATCATCAGGACCATACCAGTTGCCGGCTGAAGCAGGTTCGAATTGGTCATACTGCCACAAATCGTCGCCGGCGTCGGATGTAGCGGCAAATACCACTTTTCCATCTTTGAATGACGAATTGTATTTTGCCCATACCGTGCCGCCGAGCGTTATGCCGTCCGGATCATCGGGAACAACAATAGGTTTCGCATCAAAGTACATAATTACCGTATAATCATACGAAAGTGGGTCGAACTCGCCGTCGTAATTCGTTTCTCCGGTGGCTTCGTCTTCTACCTGCTCAGGATACAGGACAACCCAATACGGCTCGCCCGATTTCTGAGGTTTCAGCGGAATAGAAGCCGTTGCGGTGTTCACACCCGGTTGCGGCTTCACTTCTGTTACCCAAATACATTCCGAAGCATCGGAAAGCGATCGGGTAATCAGGATTTTTAACGCATCATCTTTCGTGGTAACGGTCAAATAGCCTTCTGTTTCAATATCTACTTTATACACCAACTGCGGAGGATTTCCCGTAGCGTAGCAAGGATATACAAACTCACCCCATTCCGAATCGGTTTCGCCGTCCGTTACCATTTGGTCGCTATACAGCGCCGCGTTCATGTACGCAGATTTCGAATTGCCCAACGTGATGTCGTGCGTTGTTTCGTTTTGCAGTGCAGAGCCGCTTTGTTTAATAGCTACCGTTTTCTTTTCGGTACCTGCAGAAATAGTGATTTCCGCCGTACGCGCCGTAGCTTCACTGTTTATGGATACGGTAACTGTAATCACTACCGTGTCGCCGCCGTTGCCGGAAGTTACCGAGCCTAATTTGGCTACAGATTCGTCGCTGGTTTTGGCAGACCATTTACTGGGGCTAAATACAGTGATTTGCCCTTTACCGCCTGCTTCATCAAACGTAAGTTCGGCAGGAGTTACCACTAATTGGCTGTCAGGTGGTTCTGGATTAATAGGTGTTTCTTTATCTTTTTTACAAGCAGTGAACACAACGAATGTTGCTAAAGTCAACATCGCAATAAAATAATGTTTTGTTTTCATAATTAAAAAATTTAATAAGTTTACAGGCATCAAAGTTAAGAAAAAAATCAATGCGTGAAACTTTTTTTGAAGAATTTTATTTTAAAAAAGTGCGTTTTTTTCTTATCGTGCTGTGATTCATGGCATTTATTTTATTCTCCTACATCCCGTCAGGGATGTATCGCTCGGTAGCATGGCATACGCATACGCACGTCCCGCATCCCATAGGGATGCGACCTTTTTTGTTATTATGATTGTCCACATCGGCACAATGGTGGCATTCCTAACGGAATGTCGGTTGCATTGGCATTGGATGTTGCTACCGAGCGATACATTCCTACGGAATGCAGAAAATACATATATTATAAGGTGGCAAGCGGCGCTAAAAACGCCGGCGCATCATTATTCCCGGAGCTGCAAATTAACTTGCTGCCGCGCCTGTTCCGCCAGTTCTTTGTTGTAAGGCTCAATCAATTTTCCGAAAGAGTCCATGTAGTACATATTCATCTCCGCTTCATACTGTCCGTCTGTCAATCTGGAGAAAAAGGCGATATTTTTGCTTGTGAGGTCAATAAATTCTTTTGCCAGCGTGTCGGCTTTTTCTGTTTGCGCCAGTTGGTAGTATAACCCGATAATCTCCATGATGGCTATTTCGTTTTGCACTACCGAAATATTCAGCGGGAAGTTGTAAGCAGGCAGGCGCGTCAAAGCGCTGTCGAGCACAGCTATCGCCAAGTCGTTTTTCCCTTCCGCCGTCAAGGCTTTGGCAAGGCGCATGTGCATTCCGCGTGCATCAAGGACTTGCGCAAGGGTAAGAGAGTTGTAGTGCTCTACCAGCACATCTTTTTTATTTACATTTCCCCAACGGTATACGTTCATGATTTTGTCATACGACTCGGCGGTGTTAATCGCGTTTTGCGATTTTAAGGGCGTCAGCTTCGACACAAAACCGAGATTTTGGAAATACCGGCGAAGGTCAAGCCGTGCATCCACACCCATTGATGAAAAATATACCGGACGTTCCCAATCGTTGTTAGCCAACAAATCAAGAATCATCATGTCGGACTTATAAATGCCGTCGCCTTTGACGGTTACCGTTATCGAGTCGAGCAATTCGTCGGGATTGGCGGGCTGCGCCCATTCAGGCAGCGATTCGCTACGGCTTTTCAGTATATTTTGTTTATTTACAGGCACTACAATATTGCGTGAAGGGATATACGAAGTCATGTCGCCGCTCTGCATACGCCGACGGTAGCGCGGGTTGGTGAGGTATTCCATCGCCGTGCCGATAGGTATAGGGGTTTTCAGCTGGTCTTGCACCGGCACATAGTCGTTTGAGCTGGGCAGATAGGCTTCGCGCGGCAGTTTGAACGGCACAGGCGGCGAATCGTACATGCGGCACTTCATTTGGTCGATATACCATTCCGTGCCGAGGAGGCTGAGGTTTACCACGCGTACGTCCGTGCGTACGCCTTCCACTTCCTGAATGTACCAGAGAGGGAAAGTATCGTTGTCGCCGACGGTGAAAAGGATGGCGTCTTTTTCGCATGAATTCAGGTAATTGTAAGCTACGTCGCGTGCCGAGAAGCGGTTGCTGCGGTCGTGGTCGTCCCAGTTTTCGGCAGCCATCTGCAACGGCACAAGGAGGCACGCCGCACCGGCAATGCTCGCCGCCGCCGCAGCCGGAATTTTCTTGCGCAGGTAATCATATAAAGCGTACACGCCCAGCCCAATCCAAATGGTAAATGCGTAGAACGAACCGGCATACGCATAGTCGCGTTCGCGCGGTTGGGCGGGCGGTTGATTAAGGTACATGATAATGGCTATGCCGGTGAGGAAAAACAGGATTGCCACCACCGTAAAGTTGCGTTTGTCTTTGTTCAATTGGTGAAACAAGCCGATAAGCCCAAGCAGCAGCGGCAGCATGTAGTAATGGTTGCGGGATTTGTTGTTTGCCAAATAGGGCGGCATGTTGCTCATATCGTCCAGCCGGATGTTGTCAATAACCGGAATGCCTGATTCCCAATTTCCATGATACGAATTGCCATACCCTTGAATGTCGTTCTGCCGCCCTGCAAAGTTCCACATAAAATAACGGAAATACATCCAATTAACCTGATAGCTAAAGAAAAACTGCAGGTTTTCGCCGAATGTAGGAATCCGCTCTTTGGTTTGAGGATTGATAATGCCGCGCCGTTTTTGATTGACATACGTTTTATAGACGTTTTTATGTTGTTCCTGATGAGCACTCCACATACGCGGGAAAAACATCGTGTGGCGCGGGTCATACTTATACCCCGCAAAAACATCTATTTCGACATATTTATCACCTTTTTTAATATATTTACTTTTTTTAGGAGCATAATCAACTATATTAGAGGCATACGTTTCGCCCGAAATTAACGGCGCAGAGCCGTATTGTTCGCGGTTGAGGTAATACAGTAGCGCATACGGATTGTCGGGCTGGTTTTCGTTTGTCGGCGTGTTGGCTGACGAACGGATGACGACCACCGCAAACGTGGAATACCCGATAAGCACTACGATAAAACTTAGTATAATCGTGTTCCACAATACTTTTTTCTTCCGATAGGTAACCACAATGCCATACACCGCCGCCGCCAGTATGAGCAATACGGCAAATATCACGCCGCTGTTGAACGGCAAACCGAAACTATTGACGAACACCAAATCGAAGTAGGACGCAAAAGTAGGAAGGAACGGTATAAAAAACAGCACGGCAAGCACCAATGCGCCGCCTGTCAATAAAGTCAAGATAACGCCTTTGGAAGTTATTTTTTCGTGTTTTTTGAAATAATAGACCAAGGCAATGGCAGGAATGGCAAGCAAGTTCAGCAAGTGAACGCCGATAGACAACCCCATGAGGTAGGCAATAAGCACAATCCAGCGGTTGGCATAGGGACTGTCGGCTTGTTCTTCCCATTTAAGGATTGCCCAAAATACCACCGCCGTAAACAACGACGACATGGCATAGACTTCCGCCTCGACCGCCGAAAACCAAAACGTATCGGAAAACGTGTAAGCCAACGCGCCTACTGCGCCTGCCGCAATAATAGCGATGGTGTTTCCCACAGTGAGCGAGCCGCCCTGACGCTCCATGACGCGGCGTGCAAGGTGGGTGATAGTCCAGAAAAGGAACAAAATAGTTAACCCGCTACATAAAGCGCTCATAGCGTTAATCATAGACGCTACGTAAGCGGTGGGCGCAAACATACTGAAGAAGCGTCCAAACAATTGGAATACAGGGTTTCCGGGAGGATGCCCCACTTCGAGTTTATACGCCGAAGCAATAAATTCGCCGCAATCCCAAAAACTGGTGGTAGGCTCAATCGTAAGAAGGTAAACCACAGAGGCTACAGCGCATATAAGCCAGCCTGCAATAGTGTTGATACGTTTAAAATTATTCATCATTTTTGATATGTTTGAAACTACAAAGATACACATTTCAATAATTCTACCTACCTTTGCAGAAAAAAAAAATTAATGGGCATCGTATATTCCACCAACCCCGATTTTGCGATTGAGCGTAATGAGGACGCAGTTGCAACGCCTCCGGCAAAAAAGCAAAAACTCATTGTAGGCATTGACCGCCGCCAACGGGCAGGCAAGCAGGTAACGCTCATATCGGGCTTTGTAGGGTCGGCGCAAGAGCTTGAGAATCTTGCGAAAATGTTAAAAACAAAATGCGGCGTAGGCGGCACGGCAAAAGACGGCATGATTCTTATTCAAGGCGATTTTCGCGACCGCATAGCGGCGCTGCTCACTGCCGAAGGATACCAAGCAAAACGCGGAAACTAAACATACGAAGCGCAAAAAAAAGATACAACACGATGAACGAAACACCTCTATACGGCTTCTACTCGGAACTGCACACTGCCTCAACAGGAGCAGCCGACGAGTTGCGCCGGTCATTCAACACGCCCGAAGGCTGGATTGCCGTAGGGTTGCTTGTGCTGTTCCTGTTGAACTTCCGTAACATCGTCCGGTTTTGCAAAACGGCGTATTCGAGTTTGAAGCACCTGTACGTCGTCAAACAACGATGTGAAGAAAAATCGGAAAAGGCTCTGTTTATCCGGCTAATGCTCGTGATTTTCAGCATCGTTTGCCTGTCGTTTTTCCTGTTTCTCATCATGCGCTACACCGGCAAGTTGCCCGACATGCCGCACATACAGGTTTATTTTTTGATTTTGGCGGCGGTCGTCGCAGGTTTTCTGCTGAAATCGTTTGTACTATGGCTCATCGGCATTTTCACAGAAACCACCCACACGGCACACATGATAGCCTACTGCGGGAAACTTTATGCCATCGTGGCAGGCATTGTGTCGTTTCTCGCCGCAGTTTTGCTGTTCAATCTTTATACGGCATGGTGCAGCATGTTAATTATAACAGGACTATCCCTTATTTTCGGTGTGTTTTTACTCTATGTGGTGCGGTTGTTTCAAATTTTTATTGCCTCAAACATTTCAATTTTCTTTGGGATTTTGTACCTTTGCACAATTGAAATAGCTCCGATTTTAGTGATTTATAACATTATATTTACAATATAACTTCATGGCAATTAAACGAATACTAATGGCTCAGGCAGCTCCCACAGGGGTTTCGCCCTATGCCGAATTAGCAGAAAAGCACAAAATAGAAATGGAATATCGTCCATTTGTTCACGTGGCAGGAATCTCCGCCAAAGAATTTAGGACGCACCGCATCGAAATTTTACACCACACGGCAATCGTGTTCCTTTCGCGCACCGGCGTAGATCATTTTTTCAGCCTGTGCAACGAACTGCGGATTATTGTACCCGACTCAATGAAATATTTTTGTATGACTGAAAATATTGCTTTTTATCTCCAAAAATACATTGTTTACCGGAAACGGAAAATATTTTACGGAAGCGGCACTATCGAATCGGTCATTGCGGCTATCGGCTCAAAACACAAAAATGAAATATTTTTATTGGCATTGGCAAGCAACAGCAAACCCGAAATAGCCAAAGCGTTTGAAAAAGCCAAAATGAAACACACGAAAGCCATTTTGTACCGCCCCGAAAACAGTAACTTGAGCGACCTTAACGTGGCAAGCTACGATATGCTTGTGTTCTACAGCGCCTCCGAAGTAAAATCGTTTACCGAAAATTTTCCGGAATTTACACAGAGCAGTACCAAGTTGGCTGCCTTTGGCGACGCGACGCAAAAAGCGCTGAAAACGGCAAAACTGAAAGCCGCGATAGAAGCCCCTACTCCCGAAGCGCCTTCCATGGCAAAAGCGCTGGAGTTATACCTCACTAAAAAATGAATCGGTTTCGCAAAAACGAACACCTTTGTTCCAAAAAGCAAATTGAAACATTATTGACGCAAGGCGAATGGTTTTTTGTATTTCCCCTCAAAATATGCTACCGGTTTCAGACTGAAACGGCGGCGGCGCCCTGCCTATCGGTGGTAGCCGTGCCGAAACGTTATTTTAAAAAAGCCGTAGCGCGCAACCTGTTGAAACGGCGTATGCGCGAATCGTTCCGCTTGCACAAACACGATTTATACGCCGCATTGGCTGCCCGCAACCAGTCGCTGTACGTCTTTCTGCAATATGCCCACGAAGAAGCGTTGCCTTATGCGCAGATAGAAAACGCCATGAAAAAAACGCTCGAAAAACTCATAGGATATATTTAGCTAATAATGTATTATATATACATATAACATAGAAGTGATAAAAAATAACTACAATGATATGCCCTAAAAATACATGCTTCGTACTGTTTAATTTCAAAAAAAAGATTAACTTTGTTCTTCAGAATTTGTAAGCCTTTGAAGATTTTCTAAATAAAATAACATGAAAAAAGGTATCTTATTTATTGTTTGCCTAACGGCGTTGTTTGCCTCCTGTATTCAGGACGAAGCGTTAAATCCCGAAGCGGATATTTTGACGTTATCGTTTACCGACGGCTGCTTGAGGGCTAAAAAAGCGGAAATAGGCAACGATTATATTGTGGTGTATCCGAAAAAGAATGTGGATTTGAGAGATTCCGCCATTACCCACATCGAATTGTCGGAAGGCGCGACGTACCAACGGATTGAAAAACCGTCGCAAAGCGATACGCTTTTTTTCATTGACGTTACGTCGCAAAGCCAAGCGTACACGAAACGCTATTCGGTTATAGCCAGTTATTTTCCCGCTGTGTTTGATTTTGAAAATTGGGTAGTGCCTACTTCAGGGTTTTTGTATGAAAATCCGAAAGAAGGTTCGTTGCAATGGTTTTCGAGCAATAACGGCGCAGCCATTGCGTGGAGCGAATTTTCCAAACCCAAAGAGGAGTATCTGATACGCGAAACTTCGCAAGCCGTGTCGGGCAAAAAGGCGGCGGAACTGCGCACGATGGCAGGTCCCGGAAAGATTTTAGAATTGATGAACATCCCTTGCCTGTCAGGGTCGTTGTATCTGGGCGGTTTCGACCCTTCTACAGGGTTGACCAATCCGCTACATTCTACCAATTTCGGCGTGCCGTTCAACGACGGCAAACCGCTGAAGCTGACCGGACATTACCGCTACAAGGAAGGCGAGGGCGCTTATATCAATCCCGACGGCAGTGAGAATAGCACGAAAAAAGATACTTGTTCGATTTATGCCGTGTTGTTCAAAACCGACGAGCGGGTGCAATTTCTCTATGGAGACGATATTGATACGTCGCCGAACGTGATTGCGCGGGCGGCGCTCAATCCTAAAGACATCAAGCGAGGCGACGAGTTTACGTATTTTGAAATAGATTTTGATTACGACGCTTACGCTACTCCCTTTTCGTGGGAAGCGTTGAACAATGACGAATATAAGATAACCATCGTGTTTGCCTCAAGCCATCGGGGGCAATATTATGAAGGGCGTATCGGAAGCGCTTTAACGGTTGATAAAGTGGAATTAGTATATGAAGTAGAAAATTAACAGGATATGAAAAAACGAATTATCGGTATATGTGTAGCCGGACTTTTTTGCCTAACGGAAGCCGGCGCACAATCGTGGGACTACAAAGTCAATGCGGGTCTAAATTTTGGCGGAAGCGCGCCGTTCTCCCTGCCTGCCGAAGTCAGGGAAATAGAGCAATACAGCCCCAACGCTTTTGCGCCTCATCTGGCATTGGAAGCCATCCGCTGGATTAATGAACGATGGGGCGTTGCCGCACAAATCACGTGGGATCATAAAGGGTTTACCGTGCGCGACCGCGTAAAAAATTTATATACCGAAATTGACATCGAAGGCAATTCCGGCGCTCAAACCGGCAATTTCACCGGTAAAAACACGACCGAAGTGCACAATATCTACTTCACGCTGCCGGTAATGGCTACGTACCGGGGTTCAAACCGTTGGGCGAGCCAAGCGGGTTTTTACTTCGCGTACCTTTACCGTCCGGTATTCAAAGGGCAGGCTTCCGACGGATACCTGCGGCGGGGAAGCCCTATCGGCGAAAAAATTAATGTGCCGAATGCCGGTTTCGATTTTTCGAAAAATCAAAACCGGTTCGATTATGGGTTGATTGTGGCGGAAGAATGTAGAATATACCGGAATGTGGCGTTGCGCGGGCAACTGACGTGCGCCTTTCATTCCCTGTTTCCCGACCAATTCAAGGCTATTACTTTTGCAATGCGGAACATTTATGGGACGCTCGGCATAAGTTATCAATTTTCGGAATAAACGTAGGGGGAAGGGATTAGGTGATTAAGATGGCGTACGCTACGCCCCAACAGTTCAACAGTTCAACGCTTCAACAATTCAACATCTCACTCATCCAATCCGTATTTCTTCATTTTATTGAACAGTGTTTTCCGGCTTATGTCCAAAATTTTGGCGGTATCGGTTTTGTTGTAT
>JAITPN010000030.1 GCA_031289415.1 Prevotellaceae bacterium
GAGGAATCTGCTGTTTATAGGCGCTGTGGAACATTGGTTTTATCGCTATGTTACAGACAATTATGTATGATTATCAGATAGTAATATTTTAATTATAGCAATTTCCAGCGTTTACCGGACAACAATGAATAATAATAAAGGTGTCCGTTTTCATTTACGCATTTCGTCCCGCAAGATACCCTGTAGAGAAAGCAATTTGCAGGTTGTAGCCTCCGGTGTCAGCATCGAGGTCAATCACTTCGCCGGCAAAAAACAGGTTTTCCACTTTGCGCGAACGCATGGTTTTATGGTCTATGTCGTGCAGGCTTACGCCGCCTGCGGTAACTACGGCGCGTTCGTAGCCTTGTATGCCCGCAACCGGCATTTTCCAGTCTTGCAGGCATTGTAGCGTGCGGTCAATGGCTTCCTGCCTGAGCGCGGCGGACGGACGGTTGGCTGAAATCCCTGCGGCTGCAGCAAATGCAGGGATGAGCTTTGCCGGCATGAATTTGCGCAGCAGCGCTTCCACAGAGCCGTTTTGTGCGTTTGTTTCTTCTATCTCTTTATAGAACCGTTGCCGTAGTTGCGGCGTTTGTACGGCAGGTTTCAGGTTTAGCGACAGGGTTGTTTGTCGGTGTTGCATGAACGCATCGGTGGTTTTCCGGCTTAAGCGCAGCATTACAGCGCCTTCAATGCCTGTTTCGTTGAACGTCAACTCGCCAAATTCCGTGTCGCTTGCATTGCCGTCAATCCACAGCGTAAGTTCGATGTTGCGCAGGGTTAATCCGTGCAGTGCGTGGTGGTGGTTTAGCACGTCCACGCCGGTAAGCGCGGGGCGCGTAGCCGTTATCGCGTGTCCCGATTCTTCGGCAAAGCGGTAGCCGTCGCCTGTAGAGCCGGTCGCGGGATACGACAGCCCGCCTGTGGCTACGATAAACCTGTCGGCGGTGAACGTGTCGGTATGGTTGCCTTGCGCTACTACCGCCGCTTCAATGCGGTTGCCTGTTTGTTTCAGTTGCTGCACTTGGGCGTGGCAACGGATAGTTACACCCTGTTGTTCAGCCCACTGTATTAGCACATCGGCTACGTCCCATGCTTTTTGCGAGGCGGGGAATACCCTGTCGCCGCGTTCCGTAACGAGCGGAAGTCCGTGTTGTGCTAAGAAATCAATTAATGCCGTGTTCGGAAAATTAAAGAAAGCGGCTTTAAAAAAACGTATATTCGGATGGATGTGTGTAGAAAATTCATTCCACGGCTTGGTATTAGTGATGTTACACCGTCCCTTACCGGTAATGCGCAATTTGCGTGCAGGTTTCTCCATTTTTTCGAGAAGCAGCACACAAGCCCCTTTATTGGCGGCTTGCCCTGCCGCCATTAAACCGGCAGGACCTCCACCAATGACAATTACATCATAATGCCGTTGTGTCACTAATACTTGATGCCGTTTTCAGATAGCACTTTTTGCGCTAAACGTAATATCGTGGGATCGTCGAATGTAACAACCCCGCCATCAGGTCCTTGTTCATAGTGTACACCGATACTTTTTCCATCTTCAAAATTATTTCCGCCAAAATAGTTGCGAATAGTATCCGTTGTGGCATTAAGCAATTCTGCGATTCGCTGTATGCTACCATGGGGTAGCGCGTGTTTGATGCGACGCAGTTCATTAAAAGTAATATTTACACGTTCCATAAAGCAAATATATTAGGTTAATTTATATTGTCAAAGATAATATTTTTTTATTTAAAATAAAAATCTTACTTTTGGACTTTATTAATATTTTTTCAACATGAATTATAAAAACCTGATTGATAGAGAAGTTTTTTTACCACAAAAAAGATGGTTCGAACCGAAGTTACGCCCATACCTGACAATAGCGAGATAATATGATAATTTTTGAAATGACACACCGTGTAGCTTATTACGAAACCGATACAATGGGCTATGTACATCATTCTAACTACCTTCGCTTTTTTGAGCGGGTACGTACCGAGCTGATGCGCCATTGCGGCTACACGTATGCCGAGTTTGAGGCTTCGGGCATGATGATGCCGGTGATTGACTCCGCTTGTCGTTACCATGCACCGGGGCGGTATGACGATTTACTTACGTTTCGCGCCGTGATTAAAGAGTTGCCGTCAACGCGGCTCAGCATAGAATATGAAATATTGAACGAAGCAGGTAAACTGCTGTGTACAGGCTCTACCACATTGGTGTTTGTAGATGCCTGCACCCGAAAACCCGCACGCGTTCCCCAACCTTTTTTATACGCATTGCAAAAAGCGATGCCCCCCACCATGTAATTTTAATAATGTATAAATATGACGAAAATAGAAAAAAACAAAGTAGTGTCCCTAAGCTACACGCTTTCCGTAGCGGACGAAACGATTGAAACAGTGAAAGCCGATAAACCCATGCAGTTTATTTTCGGTTCAGGCTACCTGCTGCCGAAGTTTGAACAGCACATTGAAGGCAAAAATGCAGGAGACGCCTTTGATTTTAACTTGGCGGCAGTTGATGCGTATGGCGAAGAAGACCCTGACGCCATAGTGGAACTACCGATACACGTGTTTGAAGTGGACGGAAAAATTGAAGACGGTTTGCTGACTGCGGGCAATGTGTTGCCCATGACCAGCGCCGACGGACACCGTTTAGACGGCATGATTACCGAAGTGCGTGCCGACGTGGTCGTGATGGACTTTAACCATCCGCTTGCCGGCGACGATTTGCACTTTACAGGCGAAGTCGTGGCTGTGCGCGATGCTACGTCCGATGAACTTGCTAACGGTCTTTTCGGCGAACGAGCCTCTTCGTGCAGCAGTGGTTGCAGTAGTTGCAGCGGGTGTCATTAAACGCCTGCCTGCGCGCTGCAAGGGGTTATTGCGTTGAATGTTTGGTAAACCAATGGGTGATTTTGGCTTTGTAGAGTTCCGATACAGGGATGTCGGGGATATGCTCAATGCCGAAGTCCATATAGATGCCGTCTTTCTGTCGGCGAATGACTTTTACGGCTTCGAGATTCACAATGTATGAACGGTGGCTGCGTACTACGTGCGAATTTCCTAAGTTTTTCTCAATGGTTTTAAGCGAATTACGCACTATCAGCTTTGTCGGCGTTTCCTTATTCAGATACCAGATTTCCACGTAATTGTCGGCAGATGCAATGTATAGCAAATTTTCTTTTGTGATGGAAAGGTGCAGTTCGCCCTTTTCGTCATGAAACGAATAAATGCTTTGCGTCGGCATCGTGTCGGCTAACAGTTCTTCTATTTGCTTGAGTTTATTGTCTTTATCCTTATATGCAAAATAGAGATGCAGCACCGAGTATGGCAGCAGCAGCACCAACGAAGTATTGATAAGCGATTCGCGGAACGTACTCATATAATCGCGTTCGGGATTGACATAGGAAGTATAAAAGGTGTAGAACAATGCCATGAAAAATACTTCGAGCAGTACCCACAAAAGATATGCCCCCATTCCGATATTATGCTTCTTTCCAAAATAATACATCACAATGCGGCTAATCACGACCACCTGCACCCCTGTAAATATAATAAGGCTTGAAAATACCAGATACATAAATTCGGACACATTCGGATACCAATGCTTTGAATCGAATGGTTTGTATATATTAATGAAAGCTAACGCAAAAAGTGCTGTGAAAAGAATTAATTTGACAAGATTCCTTTTTGCGTAAACGTACTCCGGTATTTTTTGTTCAAAAAAATTCATTTTTGTTTGTGGTGATCCGCCCGGGGCTCGAACCCGGGACCCCATCCTTAAAAGGGATGTGCTCTACCTGCTGAGCTAGCGAATCGAGTGTTCTATTTCAATATTTTTTTTGAAAAAGAGGTGCAAAGGTAGGTATTTTTTCTGATTGTACAAATTTTTTTATCGGGTGCATTAAACTTTTCTTGTTTTCGGGCGTCTTATAGTTGTAGTTTTTTCATAAGATTATATAAAGTTTATGTGGTAAAAGACGTCTTATTGGCGTCTTTTATTTTTTCTTAGGTAAATCTCATCGCCTATTTTAGGCTCTTGCCACGAATTTATACCATTATATATGTATAGCTTATCTAAGCGCACCGCATAATATTGCGAAATACTGTGCATCGTTTCGCCTTTTTCGACAATGTGTATAGGTTTTTTTGAACTGTTTTTGCGGTTTTTGGATTGAATATAAACCACTTCGCCGTATGCCATGGGGTGGTCGTAGGCGTCGTTGTATTTTTGTAATTTTACAGGCTTTATGCCCAATTCCTTTGCAATGCCCGCATAGGTTTCATTCTCGCGAGCCAATATATATTTTACGCCGTTGCGCTTACTTATTCGCCGGTGAATTTCATATATATAGGTATCTACTTCTACAAGCTGCGGCTTTTGTTTTTGTCCCTGTTTTTGGACTTGTCCTTGATTTTGAGTGTTTTTAGCCGTTAAAGTCTTGCTGCCTGCTTTGACTACGTCAGTCGTGCTTTTGTCAAGTTCTTGCAAATTATTGTCTTCAATGATTTTAATCAATAATTCGGCATAAGCCGGATTGGTGGCATAGCCTGCTTTTTTCAAACCGTGCGCCCATGCTTGGTAATCAGTAGAGGGCAAGTCAAACAGAAACGCATAGCGGTTGCGATAGCGCAGAAAGTCGGAATGGTCGAAGAATGAGCCTTCGGGCGTATCATATTTGCGAAAACATTCTTGCTGCTTGTCGTCGTCGTGATAGATTACTTCGCCATCCCACGTGGTATGGCATTTAATCCCGAAGTGGTTGTTGGCTTCTACGGCAAGTGAGCTGTTGCCATTGTCGGACTCTAAACACGCCTGCGCCATGATAATGCTTGCCGGAATGCCCGACACGTTCATTTGCCTTATAGCCAGTGATTCATACTTTGAAATGTATGCTTCGCGCGTCATTTTATCGTTGGCTTGCGCTACGGCAGTGTAGGTAAAAATCATCAATGAAATAGAGATGATACGGTACGATTTCTTAAAATTCATGCTTTTTATTTTGATAAATTCAATACAAAAGTATAAATTTGCAAGATAATAATCAAGAAAAGATGAAGAAAATATTTGTATCATGTGTTGGATTCTTGTGTATAGCATGTTCGTGTATGCAAGCGTCAAAAAAGTTCTCAATGGATATAGTGTTTGAAAACGTGTCGGTTGGCGATACGGTGCAACTCAGTAGCTATACGCCGAAAATAACCGTATTGGACACGGCGGTAGTGCAGGAGGGAGGTCTTGTGTCATTTCGTCATGCTGCGCGGCTGCCGACTGGAATGTACCGCATAGGCGTGAAAAAGAAAACGTTTGAGTTTTTCCTTTCCGAAGGTGAATCGCAATCTTTCAGCGTACATTTCAACTTGAATGAAGGGTTGACTACGGCAAAGTTTGACGGCTCGCGCGAGAATGCCGCATTTGCAGCGTATGCGAAATTCATGCAAGACCATATAGCCGCCCGTCAGAAATTACAGGTGCGCCTGCAACAAAACAGCCAGCAGCCCGATTCGGTAAAAGTAATCAATGAACAGATTGAGCAGGTTGTCCGTGAAGTAAAAGACAATTGGACGAAACTTGCAAAAAAATATAAAAACAAAGTGCTCGGAATGTTTATTGCGGCTGTCCGCGACTTTGAGCCTGAGCCTCCGGTCATTACCGATTCTACGGCGAACCGCGACTCCTTGTATCGCGAATATTATTATACGTTCTATAAAAATCACTTTTTCGACCCTTACAGTTTTTCATCCCCCTATCTGTTGCGGACACCTTTCTATGCACGGGCTATAAATACGTATTTCACAAAAATTTTGAAACCTTCGGAACAGGAAGCCCGCGAACAAATTGCATGGTTGTTGCAGCAGGTGGAACAAAACAAACCGGTGTATCAATACACGGTGCGCGAATTGTATGACTTATATAAAAGTGTACCGTACCATCCCGAACTGGAACAACTGTATGTGGAAATCGGGCAGAACTACATTGTGGGCAAGCCCGAAATGTGGGAAGACAGTGTGTGGGTTGCCAAAATCGCACACGCCGTGCAGATAGCTGCGTTAAATCCCAAAGGCGGACAAGCCATTGATTTAAAATTGAATGACCTTTCAGGAAATGCAATTTCACTCTACGACGTGCAGTCGGATTATACGGTGTTGTATTTCTTCAATCCGCAGTGCGGTACGTGTGCGGTAGTTACCCCGGAACTGCATAAAATATACCAAAAATACAAAAACAAAGGCATGCAGGTGTTTGCCGTATATGTGGATAGGGACAAAGACATGTGGATGAAATATATAGTTGATAACCAATATCTCGATTGGATAAACGTGTGGGATGGCGATGAAACGGCAGGTATATACGATAAGTATGACTTGCACGCTATTCCGATGATTTATTTGTTGGATAAAAACAAAGTGATTATAGAAAGAGATGTTGCGCAAGGCAAGTTGGATAAGATGTTGGATAAGGTACTGAGTGAGTTGGTGAAAAATAGGTAACCGCTTGTCGAGGTTCATTATTCGCTACGGTGCAGCGTACCGGTTTTTAATGTTGCCGAAAATGGAATTATGAGAAAATTTTATGGGTGTATTTTATTTTTCATTAGCGCGTTAAGTTGTGGAACGCAAAGTGAAAAAGTGGAACAGGCAATTTTGAAACAGCTTGATTGTTATCCTGTTTCTACCTTGCAGGATATTTACAAAAATTTTTATCAAGACAAATTCGGCGCAGAACATGCCATCCCGAATGAAGTAGCCGCACGGAATTATTTGATGTACGAATTGGAAAATATGCCTCAAATATTTGATATTCATCCTATCGAAGAAATTGGTTGGCGGCATGATTTTGTACGCGTACATTTAGCGGTGGTAAAAACCAACATCGTGCCTGCGGAAGAATTGTTGCAAGCATTTCTCGAAAGTGCCGTGTTTACTGCCGCCGCGCAAATAAGTTGGGTGGAAGAGTGGGCGGAGATAGTAAGCATCATAGAGAAAAAGGAGTTGCAAATAGAAAATTTTGCGCACGACAAAGATACAATCACGCAACTTTTGCATGAAAATCCTTATGTGGCGTTACACCATAGCGATGTATATAGTAATACCTATCATCCGCATTATAGAATTATTGCAAAAGAGGTTTACCGCAAAAGGCTTGCCAAAT
Source organism: Prevotellaceae bacterium (assembly GCA_031289415.1). GTDB lineage: Bacteria > Bacteroidota > Bacteroidia > Bacteroidales > UBA932 > JAIRLC01. The sequence continues at coordinate 7,132 of JAITPN010000030.1, forward strand.
ATTTTGTAAATATCCAGTAATAAATTGTAATATAATATTTTATTCTGTTAAATAACTACAATGTTATTCCGTGTAATATATTTGTTATTATATATTATAACTCATAATTAATGAGGTTATTAAATTGATGATCGGTATAAGGTAATATTTTATAGTATAATTTTAGGCGTCATCTCCGATAGTCGTTTCTTAAATTCTAATCCGGTCAAGTTGGCTGATTTATTTTTCCATCTCTTCTTCCAACTCTTTCAGTTCATCCAAGCCTTTTCCGATAGCTTCCACATTTCTTTTTTCACATAGGTACGAAACGTAAGAAAGCACAAAAGTAAATATCGCTACAGAGAGGAAAATGATTACCCTTATGTATATGGGTATGTAGATGGGTAAATCTGAATAGCAACTAAAGACTATGATACCCAGAATAATACCTCCAAATATTAGAGAAATAATAAATTCTTTTTTCTGAAGAAGTTTGAATTTCAGCACCCGGACCAAAAGTTCATAAACCGTTTCTTTACTATCGAACTGGAAACGATTAATAATAATAATTCTGATAATCACCCATATTATACTTAAAATAAGTCCGGTTTCTCCTACAACCACAATTGATAATGGCGTAAAATTTATCAATCCCAATAAAAATATTCCAATAGCTGTTGCACTAACCAATACCAATCCGAGTACATTATACCCAAATAGGCGATTATAAGCCGAGCGGGTACGTTTGGTTATCATTTCTTTGATAATCCGTTTATTCAATATCTCGTTTTTAGCGAGGCGTTCGTTCAGTACGAGCCAATTTGTTTTTAATTCTTCTAATTCCATAATATTCCATTATTAACTGTTAGACATTTGTTTTAATTTTTCGCGGATACGATTGAGTTTGACAGCTACATTATTTCGAGAGATACCGACGATTTCCGCTATTTCCTGATAGCTTTTTTCTTCCAGCCACAGAAGAATCAA
>JAITPN010000104.1 GCA_031289415.1 Prevotellaceae bacterium
TATGACTTGGAAATAGATAGAAGTACTTTAAGTAAAGAGGAATTAAATTTATTTGAAGAATTAGATACTATTTCTAGCCGCTATTCTCCATACGAAGAAGAGCGTTTATTAGATGAACGGGCATTTACAAATGAGAAACAACTTAAAGAGAAAATACTTGAAGCGTACACACAATTATCTCTATTCAGACAAGATTCTACCGTATCCGAGCTATGAAAGTAAATCAGCTAAATTAGAATAGAAAAATAAAAAAGACGACGAAAACCGAAATAAAATATACACTTAAAATTTAAAAAATATGAGAAAACTTGTTATCCTTTCAGTAGCGCTCCTAATAGTCTGTCATCCTGCATTTAGCCAGCGGGTGAAATACAGCAAATTTTATTTGTAATTTCTTGTAAAAAACCATTTTTTTTGCCGTATTTTTTCTTCCGCATGGCGGGCTACGTATATTTTTTTGCCGTTGGCGGGGTCTATGCCTGAATAGAATACGGCTGAGGCGTGCGTCATAGGGGTAGGGGTGAAGTCTTGCACCTGTTCGGGTTGTAAACGCAACGCCTGCAATTTTCCGGCTAATGCCTGCATGTCTTTTTCCGTACATGCCGGATGTCCTGAAATGAAGTAAGGCACAAGTTGTTGCCGCAGTCCCAACCGTTGGGTTTCGCGGTCGAAAGCCGATTTTAATTGTTCGAATAATTTGAACGACGGCTTTCGCATGGCTTGCAACACATGCGGCTCGGTATGTTCGGGCGCCACTTTCAGCCGTCCCGACACGTGTTTGGCTATTACTTCCGAAAAATAACGCGCGGAAGCCGGGTCTAAAAACCCTTTTTCGTTCAGAAATAAATCATAGCGCAATCCGCTGCCGATAAACGATTTTTTTATTTTAGGATGCGCATCTACAGCATGGTAGAGGGCTAATAAACGGCTGTGGTCTGTATGCAGGTTTTTGCACACCACAGGATAGATGCACGTGTTCCGTTTGCAGGCGTTGCACAGCGTTTCGTCTTTACCTTTCATGCCGTACATGTTGGCTGAAGGACCTCCTAAATCGCTTAGATAGCCTTTGAAGTCGGGTAAATGTGTGAGGTGTTCCACTTCCCGCAGCACGGATTCTTCGGAGCGCGACACGATTTGTTTTCCCTGATGTGCGGCAATCGTGCAGAAACTGCATCCGCCAAAGCATCCGCGATGGATGTTTACCGAAAATTTAATCATTTCGTAAGCAGGCAAATGTTTTCCGTCGTAGCGCGGATGCGGCAGGCGCGTGTAGGGCAAGTCAAACGAAGCGTCGAGTTCCGCTTCCGTAGCGGCAGGGTAGGGGGGATTGACTATGACGCAATGGTTTCCCGCTCTTTCAGCCAGCCGTGCTACGTCTTGTTTTTTGTTGGCTTCCTGTTCGATGATGGCAAAGTTTTCGGCAAACTTTTTCTTGCTTTTTACACAGTCTTCAAAAGCGTGTAAGAATGTGGTGTTATTTATGTTTTCCGTTTCAATTGTAGTCAGATATGCTGTTTGCGGTACGTCGCGGTACGGTTTTCCGTCGCGTATGCGTCGTGCAATTTCAAGTATGGGTTTTTCGCCCATTCCATATACTAAAATATCGGCGCAACTATCAACCAGTACGGATGGTTTCAGCGTATTGCTCCAATAGTCGTAGTGTGTGAGCCGCCGTAGCGAAGCTTCAATACCGCCGAGTACAACCGGCGTATCGGGATACAATTTTTTGAGAATGCGCGAATATACCGTTATGGCATAATCGGGGCGAAATCCGGCTTTGCCGTTGGGCGTGTAGGCGTCGTCGCTTCGCAGGCGTTTATTGGCGGTGTAGTGGTTTACCATACTGTCCATGCAGCCCGACGTTACGCCGAAGAAAAGACGCGGTGCGCCCATTTTCTTAAAATCGCGCAAATCGTCGCGCCAGTTGGGTTGCGGCACTATCGCCACCCGCAGCCCTTCGGCTTCGAGCGTCCGTCCGATGACCGCTGCGCCAAATGCCGGATGGTCAATGTAAGCGTCGCCTGTAACCAGAATGACGTCCACATATTCCCATTCGAGTGTGTTCAATTCTTTAAGAGAAGTGGGAAAAAATGCCGACGGTTTATTTGCCGATAAATTCTTCAATGTTTTTTGCAGTTAGTTGCACCACTCTTGTGCGGGCTTCCGTACTTGCCCATGCTACGTGCGGGGTGAGTATCAGTTTTTGCTTATTTTTTATGTGCATAAAAGGATGTTCGGCAGGCAACGGCTCGTGTGCATATACATCAAGCGCCGCGCCGCCAATTACGTTTTTATCAATGGCTTTTGCGAGGTCTTCTTCGTTTATAATGCCGCCGCGCCCCATGTTTATCAGTAGCGCCGTAGATTTCATCTGTTGCAGTTCGTTGTAGCCTATCAGGTTTTGTGTGTTTTCGTTCAGCGGCGCATGGATGGATATGATGTCGCTTTGCTGCAACAAATCGCTCAGGCTGAGGCATGGGTACGTGTCTTCGGTATGTTTGCCCGACGTAGAATAGTAGCTCACTTTCGTGCCGAAAGCGACGGCTATTTCAGCCACTCGTTTTCCGATATTGCCTAATCCAATAATGCCGAAATGCTTGCCCGAAAGTTCGGCAAACGTATGTCCGAAATGTGTAAATATAAAACTGTTGCTGTATGCGCCGCTTTTCACGTAATGGTCGAAATAGACAATGCCGTTCAACAACGCCAGTAACGAAGCATACGTAGATTGCACTACGCTTTCCGTAGAATAGTTTACTGCATTTTTTACGGTGATGCCTTTTTTTTCGGCGTAAGCCAAATCAATATTATTCATTCCTGTAGCCGTGAGGCAAATGAGCTTTAAATTCGGCGCGGCGTCCATTTCGGCTTGCCCGAACACCACCTTATTTGTAACAATAATGTCAGCCGTTTTAATACGTTCCGATAATTCGCCGGACAGTGTAGTACCAAACACTTTAAAGTTGCCCAACTGTTCGAGCGGTAAAAAAGAAATATCTTTGCCAATGGTATCGGCATCAAGAAATATAATATTCATACTCAATATTAAGTGCCCGGGACAAGATTTGAACTTGCACACCGAAACCGGCGCTACCCCCTCAAAGTAGTGTGTCTACCAATTTCACCACCCGGGCAATTTTTGTGCAAAGTTATAATTTATTCTTTAATATTGCAAAATATATTAACTTTGTGCCTTGTTAAAGCATAGAATAATGTCATGAATAGCAAAATGGGATATTCATACCTCGACGCTACCGCTTTTTTGTTTGGCAGTTTGCCTATGTATCAAAAAGTAGGAAGTATTGCTTATAAGCCCGATTTGAATACCGCACGGGCGTTGGATGAGTATTTTAAATCGCCGCACCGGCGTTACCTTACGGTGCATGTGGCGGGTACGAACGGCAAAGGCTCGGTGTCGCACATGTTGGCTTCGGCGCTGCAAAGTGCGGGTTACCGTGTAGGGTTGTTCACTTCGCCTCATTTGAAAGATTTCCGCGAACGTGTGAAAGTTGACGGCGAGTCGGTATCCGAAGACGAAGTGGTTACTTTCGTAGTAAAACATAAGGAGAAAATTGAAGAATTGAAACCGTCGTTTTTTGAAATGACGTCGGCATTGGCTTTTGAGCATTTTGCACATCGGCATGTGGACGTAGCCGTTATTGAAACAGGCATGGGCGGACGGCTTGACTCTACCAATATCATCAACCCCATGTTGAGCATTATTACGAATATCGGCATGGATCATACCCTGCATTTGGGCAATACCCTTGAAGCCATTGCGGGCGAAAAAGCGGGGATTATTAAACCTGATACCCCGATATTAATAGGCGAAAGGCATCCGCAAACCACACCTGTGTTTGAACGTACGGCACACGAACAACGCGCTCCTTTGTTTTATGCCGACCATTTGGTACGCATATTGGATGCCTCACAGGACAATGAATGTCAGTATTTTTCGGTAATTTCCGATGGAAATCTTTTTTCTTTTGACGTATCGCTTGATTTAAAAGGGCATTATCAACAGATGAATATTGTAACCGTATTGGCAGCATTAGGTATTTTAGGCGAAAAATATAAAAAGCTGAAAAATAAAGCATTATTGGTATCTGAAGAGGCGTTGAAGCACGGATTAAGCCATGTAGTATCGCAAACCGGACTGCGTGGACGCTGGGAAATTATTTCTAAAAACCCATTGACTATCTGCGATACAGGGCATAATGCACATGGCTTTCGGGAAACTATGCCGCAACTCCGGTCATTGCCGTGCCGCCGTTTGCATTTTATCTTTGGCGTGGTTGAAGACAAAGACCTCGACAGCATGCTGCCTTTTATGCCGCCCGACGCCTATTATTATTTTACGCAGGCTGATTTACCCCGCGCCATGGACGCGCGCCGGCTTGCAGAACGCTGTTCGGCTTACGGTTTGCAGGGGCAAGTGGTACAGACTGTGCCTAATGCGTTGAAAGTAGCTCGCGGGAATGCTTATCCTAACGATGTGATTTTTATAGGAGGTAGCACTTTTGTAGTAGCCGAAACACTTTCTTAAATTTTTTTGTATAAGTCTGAGTTTTGATATAACTTTGGGCTTTTATTTAAAAAAATCCATATATATGAATTTAAAAAACCTATTATTAATTTTATTTCTTGCTATGAGTGCATGTGTGCGGCGTCCTGAAAAAATAACGTATCCCGATACCAAAAAAACAGCCCAAAAAGATATTTATTTTGGAAAAGAAATTGCCGACCCCTACCGTTGGCTCGAAGATGACCGTTCGGACGAAACAGCCGAATGGGTGAAAGCCGAAAACGAAGTAACGTTGAAGTATCTTTCTCAAATTCCTTTTCGAGAAGACGTAAAAAACAGCCTGACAAAGATTTGGAATTATCCGCGTCAAGGTTTGCCTTTTAAGGTGGGCGAAAAATATTTGGTGTGGAAAAACGACGGCTTGCAAAACCAATCGGTGCTCTACGTTATGGACACGTTGGACGGAGAGCCGCGTGAATTTATTAACCCGAACGCCTTGTCGAATGAGGGAACTACCGCTGTGGGCGGACTGAGTGCATCAAAAGACAAAAAATACATTGCCTACACCACGTCGGTAGGCGGGTCGGATTGGAAAGAGATTCACGTGAAAGACATTGCCGGCAATGACTTGCCCGACGTCATACAATGGGTGAAGTTCACCGGTATTTCATGGGACGGCAACGGCTTTTACTACAGCGGATATGACGCCCCGAAAGGCAGCGCCTTGTCGCAAAAAAACGAAGACAATAAAATATATTATCATAAGATTGGCGACAAACAATCGCAAGATCAATTGATTTATGAAGACCCGAAAAATCCTTTGCGCTACAACACCACAGAGGCTTCCGACGACGGTCGGTTTTTGTGGCTCATCGTGTCGGGCGGTACGAGCGGAAATGCACTTTCCGTAAAAGATTTGAGACAGTTAAAAGATTTGAAGCAGTCGGGCAGTACATTCCGTCCTATTGTGTCCGGCTTCGACTATGATTATGTTCCTATCGGAAATTTCGAAAATGAGTTGTATGTGCTCACCAATGAAGGTGCGCCGTATAATAAATTGGTAAAAATTGACCCTACTGCGCCGAAATTAGAATGGAAAACCGTAATTCCGGAAGTGGAACATGTGTTGCAATCGGTGGATATAATCGGTGGAAAATTGGTTGTGCAATACATGCAGGATGCTCATTCCGTCATGTATATATACGATAAATCGGGACAGTACGAAACAGAAGTTAAACTACCCGAAATCGGAAGCATTGCCGGCATTAGCGGCGATTGCGATGACCATGAAATGTTCTTCGGTTTTACTTCGTTCACTACGTTGAACGATATGTACCGTATGGATATTGCCAACCCGCAGCCAGAGTTGTATAAATCCGTAACGCTAAGTGTGAAAACCGGCAAATATGTTACCGAACAAGTGTTTTACGAAAGCAAAGACGGTACAAAAATCCCCATGTACATCATTTATAAGGAAGGTACAAAACGTAACGGAAAAAATCCTACCATGCTGTATGGATATGGCGGCTTCAACATCAGTTTGTTGCCCGGCTTCAGCATCACACGTATGTTTTTTCTTGAACAAGGCGGCGTGTATGCCATAGCCAACCTGCGCGGCGGCGGCGAATATGGCGAAGAATGGCATAAAGCGGGTACAAAACTGCAAAAGCAAAATGTGTTTGACGATTTCATTGCCGCCGCCGAATACCTTATTGCCGAAAAATATACTTCTGCCGAAAAACTTGCCATACTCGGAGGTTCTAACGGCGGTTTGCTGATGGGCGCTTGCATGACGCAACGTCCTGAACTGTTCAAAGTCGTATTGCCTGCAGTGGGCGTAATGGATATGTTGCGGTTTCATAAATTTACCGTAGGCTGGGGGTGGGTTTCCGATTACGGATCAAGCGACGACGAAGCGGAGTTTAACTATTTGTTAGGCTATTCGCCGTTGCATAACATCAAAGCCGGCACGTGCTATCCCGCCACGCTGGTTACTACCGCCGACCACGACGACCGCGTTGTACCCGCCCATTCGTTCAAATTTACCGCCGCGATGCAAGCGGCGCAAGGTTGCGACAATCCGGTATTAATCCGCGTAGAAACAATGGCAGGGCATGGCGGCGGAAAACCTACCTCGAAAGCGATTGAAGAAGAAGCCGACATTCTGGCGTTTACTTTTTACCATTTAGGCATGAAACCGAAAAAATAAGTTCTTGAATTTTTAATCTTTTAAACTATAATTACGAAAATGAGTATTAAATTTACTACTCCCGAAGAAGCAGTGAAAGTCGTAAAATCAGGCGACCACATTCATTTCAGCAGCGTGGCGAGCGCCCCGCAAGTATTAATCAAAGCCTTGTGTGCGCGTGGCGACAGCGGTGAACTGAAAGGCGTGCATATTCACCACTTGCACACCGAAGGCGCTGCACCTTACACCGAAGCCCGATATGAAGGCGTGTTCCAACACGATGCGTTTTTTGTGGGCGGCAATGTGCGTAAGGCTGTGCAAGCCGGCTATGCCGATTATATTCCCATATTCTTAAGCGAAACCCAGAAACTCTACCGTGCAGGGGTATTGCCGTGTAATGTGGCGATGATTCAGGTATCGCAGGTTGATAAACACGGTTATGTATCGTTGGGTACATCGGTGGACGCTACCCTTGCCGCTATTGAAACAGCCAACCGCACAGGCGGAAAAGTAATAGCCGTAGTGAACCGCTGCGTTCCCCGCGCACATGGCGACGCCCTTATCTCTTCAAAGATGATTGATCTTTTTGTGGAAGACAATACGCCGCTTGAACCTGCCCATTTCACCGAACCGACAGACGTGGAAGCCGCAATCGGAAAACATTGCGCCGCGTTGATTGAAGACGGTGCATGCCTCCAAATGGGTATCGGCGCTATCCCGAATGCCGTGTTGTCGCAGTTGGGCAATCACAAAAATTTGGGTATCCACACCGAAATGTTTGCCGACGGTGTGCTGCCGTTAGTGGAAAAAGGCGTGATAAACGGCGCAAATAAAGCGCTTGACCGCGGAAAAATGGTATCTACATTCCTTATGGGGTCGCAGCTATGCTACGATTTTATTGACGACAATCCTATGGTGGCTATGATGGATGTGGCTTATACCAACAGTCCGTTTGTCATTGCCAAAAACCCGCGTGTTACCGCCATTAACTCAGCATTGCAGGTGGACATTACAGGGCAGGTCTGCGCCGACTCGCTGGGTACTACGTTCTTTTCGGGTGTGGGCGGACAAATAGACTTTATCTATGGCGCATCGCTTTCGGAAGGCGGGAAAGCCATTATTGCCATGCCTTCGGTAACGAACAAAGGCGTCAGCAAAATTGCGCCGGTGCTCAATGCCGGTGCGGGCGTAGTAACCACGCGCAACCATATTCATTGGTTTGTTACGGAATACGGCGCTACGAACCTCTACGGAAAAACATTGCAGGAAAGAGCGAAACTTATCATCGGACTGGCGCACCCCGACCACCGCGAATCTTTAGATAAAGCGGCGTTTGAACGTTTCGGCTCGCACTACCATTTTGTGAAATAGCGCAGCCGCGATTGGCACAATATAAGAAGACGAGAGGGGAGTGGTTACTTTCCTCTTTTTCTTTTATATTTAAAATATAGAAAGCAAGTATATTGTATGTATTTTGCAAAAAAATGTGAAATAAATTCGCGTTTTTCTCAAAAATGTTTTATCTTTGTGATAATATTTAACCTTAAATATGGAAAAAAACATGAACGCTAAACCTCCTCGATTCACTTCACGTTACGGCTTAGAGCCGTGGCTCTCTTAATCGGAGAGAGCCATATAAACTTTCCGGTTAAATTCAAGTTCCTGTTTCGGGGACTTGTAAAGTTCATTTGTATATAAATATTTTTTTAAAAATAACCAGTATGAAAAAAATAACTTTTTCACAAGCGATTATACGCTTTTCCGTACTTTTTACTTCTGCTATCGTCCTGCTTTTAGTATCGTCCTGCCATTATTGTGACGATTGTGAAGGGCTACAGCCGAGCATAGTCAATCCGAATATCGTAAACTTGTCGGAGCAAAGACCCGACGACTTGCGTAACAATCCCTATACCATTTGGGTAAACGACAACACGCTCTATACCATCAATCCATTGGCGCGAATTACGATTGATAACGATTTTCGTGTTACGCAGTACGATATGGTGGGGACAAATATTAGGTGTGACTATTTTACTATAAATCCCGCTAAAACGAAAATGCTTTTAATAAATAATGCGTGGAAAGGAGTCTCGCTAAAAGAATATGACCTGACTGCCGGAACGATGCAGGATGTCTTGGATTCTACGTATAATGTACGAAGCGCTCTTTATTACAATGATGACACGATTATTTATGTGTCTTTAGCATGGGACGACGAAACATTCAAGGATCATCATACAAATTATTATTTGTACAATCGACTTACGCAAGAGTCGGTTTTGCTTTTTACTTCCGGACCAAATTATGCCATAATGGACTATCACATAATCGGCTTTGACGTACATCTACAGCAAAATAAGTTGTTGATTCCGACTCGTAAAAAAGGGACTTCATCATCATTGATTATTGAATACGATATAAACATGCGTAAAGCAGACACATTGAATACTTCGTTTGTAGGGGAATTGGCGTGTGTTTGTTATAATACAACTGGAGATGAAATCCTTTATTCATTAAACTATTATGATACAGAGATAGGTATTTTAAATGTTCCTGCCATGACAAAGAAGCCATTAGACGTCAATACTCAGCCTTATGTAGGAGGGTCTGATAATTTTTTTCCAAATTGGTCGCCTAATGAACAGCACATTGTATATGCAAGTTTTCCCGTAGCAGCTCCTCCCGGAGGAGTAGGCAAGCCTGAGATATGTATATTAAAAAATATTAACCATTAAAAAATAGCTATTATGAACAATACCATTATTTTTACATTAACATAAGGCTATAAAAAAAAGAGGAAAGTGTTCGCACTTCCCTCTTTTTTCTTATAGCTTTGTAAAAACTTTCGGACTTGTTATTGTCCTTGTTCTGCTTGTTGAATCATCGTTTCGTTGGCAGTGATGAAAATTTCTACGCGACGGTTTTTCGCACGACCTTCTTTCGTAGCGTTGTCAGCTACAGGTTCGGTAAACGATTTGCCATCGGTCGTCAGACGTAAGGTCGAAACTCCTTTCGACGTCAAGAATGTAGATACTGCGGCGGCACGTTCTTTCGACAACTTTTCGTTTGTAGTTGCCGAGCCTGTGTTGTCGGTGTGTCCGTAGATGGTTACGTCCGTTTCGGGCGTATTCAGCAACGTCGTGGCAAAATCCGATAATGCCGTTTTGGAAGTTGCATGCAGCGCGCTCTTTCCTGTGTCGAATAAAATGCCGTCGGCAAACGTTACTTTAATGGCAGGTAAGTTATTGACGTCGGTTACCGTTTCAATCTGAGCGGCTTGAATCTTCGCCAATTCTTCTTTCTGTTTGTCCATTTTTTTGCCGATGATAGCGCCTGTGGTAGCGCCCACGGCAGTACCTACGGCAGCGCCGATGGCAGCGCCTTTTCCTTTACCAGCCAACGCGCCTATACCCGCGCCCACGGCAGCGCCGGCAGCAGCGCCTATACCCGCACCTTTCAACGTGTTGCTTGCACCGCAACTTGAGAACAGAATCCCTGCGCTTACTGTAAGCGCAATGAGAGAATTTAATTTTATATTCTTTTTCATTTAAATTTATTTAAAATTATGGGACAAATGTAAGCATTATTTTTTTATAATAAAGTGTCATACGTCTATTTTTTTCTTCACTTTTTATAAGAAATAATATATCTAACAGTCTTTCAACTAAATATTATTTCAACTTATCCCGCAGGGAGGATAACAACACTAAGCTCATGCGTCGCATACTCTGTACTGCTCCATGCGCTACGGCGCTTTTTTTGTTTGATTTTGTTTCGGAAATGACTAAAAGAGGACGCCGTTTTATTCATTTTCAAAACAAAAAATAAATTTTCGTTGAAAATTTTTAGATTGATTTTCAACGGTTTAATAAATTATTTCACTATTTTTGATTGCTTTTTGATTAATATTTTGCGAATAGTAGAAAAATACCTACCTTTGTGCTGTCAAACAATAACGCAACGCAGGAAGGTATGGGAAAGATTAAAGTTTTAGTAAGTTGGTGCGAGAATAATTATTCCGCCATTGCCTCCGGTGAATATGTAGGAGGTACAGTGATAGTTACAGATAAGTCGCTGGTTGGCTTAAAGAGCAGGTTTAAAGAGTCGATGGATTTTCATCTTGAAGGTTTAAAAGCCGACGGCGACGAAGCTCCGGCTGCCCTGCAAGGCGATTATACGTTGGATTTTGAATTGACGACGCAGGCGTTGCTCCGCTCGTTGGATGGAAAAACAACGCTTACGGCTATACATAGGGTTACCGGCATTAATCTGAAGCAATTGAGCCACTATTCGGCGGGTGAAAAGAATCCGCGCCCGGCGCAACGTGCAAAAATAGTGAACGGGATACATCATATAGCCCGCGATTTAGCTACTGTTGTGTAGTTATTGTTTGACAACTTAATACATAACATGGGGTCTTTATAAAACAACTTTAAAACACACAATATCATGATGGCTTTATTCTTAACATTCTTAATATTCTTCTACATCGCGCCGAAACTTGCCGAACGCAAAGAACGCCGCTACTGGTCGCAGAAAGAAATAGACAAACGTTGGGAGCTGAATGAGCAAAAACGAAAAAAAGAATTTATCGATTGGTGCAACTCCATCGTCGAACAAAACAAAAAAGAAAACACACTTTCTTAATCACCTAACCACCTTCCTTTCGGGATTAGGGGATGGGCTGCACTTTCTTTTTGTCCATTTCTCCCACCTATATTATCCCTAACATTGCTGCATGACATCGCAGCAATACACACGCAACCTCATTATCGGGCAATTCGCCGCCGAAGTATTCCAAGAATCGGCTAACCTTATGCTGCAAGAGCAACTCAAGGAAGCCGCTGGCTTTTACCAAACCCGCTCCGGACGACTGTTGCAAAACCTCAGCAGCAAACCATTCACCGTTACCGCGGGCGAAAACCCCTCATTAACCATCGAATTCGTCAAACACATCCGCTTCCTTGACCTTAGCCGGACCGCCAAAAACAAAAAAAAGGTTTTATTGTGAATACAAAAATAACCGTTAAGCGGGTAAATACAAAATGCCCGCTTATTTATTTTTTAGCGGACAGTAGTGATGCAAAACAAGAACATTCGCATCATGCATCTCACCTCATCATTTGTGAATTTCAGGATTTTTATGTAAGTTTGTCGCTTAATTCGTTTTTTATGAAAAAAATACATTTAGCCAATATCTCGTCTGCCACACGTATGTTGCATACGCCGTATCCGACCGCCGACGCCTACAATGCGCTCAGCATGCCTGTTTATCACGCGGTAGCTTATGAATTTGATACGGCGGCGCAAATGGAAGCCGCATTTACCGGTAAAACGCCCGAACATACTTATTCACGCATCACCAACCCTACGGTACAATATTTTGAACAACGGGTAAAAACTTTTACCAAAGCAAGAGACGTCATCGCGCTCAATTCGGGCATGGCTGCCGTTTCCAACACGTTTTTGGCAATCGCCTCGGCGGGCAGCAACATTGTAACGTCGCCGCATTTGTTTGGCAATACATACTCGCTCTTTGCTTTTACGCTAAGCGACTTTGGCGTCGAAACACGTTTTTGCGACCTCACCGACTTGGATAGCGTAAAAGCAAACATTGATAAAAACACACGCGCCGTATATCTCGAAGCAATTACCAATCCGCAAATGGAAGTTGCCGACTTGCAAGCTCTTTCCGATATTTGCAAAAAACAAGGCATACCTTTGATTGCCGATACCACGATAGTGCCTTTCACTTCGTTCAAATCTGCCGATTTCGGTGTGGACATAGAAGTGATTTCTTCTACCAAATATATTTCGGGCGGAGCAACCTCGCTCGGCGGGCTGATACTTGATTACGGTACGTTCGATTGGCAACATTCTCCGAAATTACGCCCATTGAGCGGACTGCCAATCTCGGCGTTTTCTATAAAAATACGGAAAGAAATACACCGCAATATGGGCGCATGTATGACGCCGCAAACCGCTCAAATGCAAACTGTAGGACTTGAAACCCTATCGCTCCGATACCATCGTGCAGCGACCACTTGCCGTACTTTGGCAGAACAGATGCAGCGCCTCAAAGGCGTGGATGCGGTGAGCTATCCGTCGCTGCCCGACAATCCTTACCATGCCGTAAGCCGTAAGCAGTTTGGCGACACGTCCGGCGCAATGTTCACCTTCGAGCTGCCCTCGCGCGAGGCAGCGTTCAATTTTATTGACCGTCTGCAACTCATTCGCCGCGCCACTAATCTTTTTGATAATAAAACCCTTGCCATACATCCGGCAAGTACCATTTTCGGCTCTTTTACCGAAGAACTCCGCCGGAGCATGCACATCAACCAGCGTACCATACGCATATCCGTAGGGCTTGAAGACGCCGATGATTTGTTTAATGACATGGCGCAAGCATTAGCCCATTAAACGTTAAACCGTCCTGAAAAACAGGCGGCTTTATAAGATAAAAAAACTAAAATTCGCACGTAAGTACGGTTACCGGACCTACTAATCCCGACGGATGTAAAGGACTGTCGGCTTCATAATTATTTACCGGACACCATGTACGGCGTTGTTCCGGCGGCAATGTTTGGTCGCCAATCAGGCGGTTCACCCATGTATTTACCACTTCTATTTCAATATCGTTTTCGCCGTTTTTTACCCATTTCGTAATGTCAAGCCGGTAAGGTGCAGTCCATACGCCGCCCGCATATTGTCCGTTGATTTTCACTTTTGCCATGGCAGTTACTTTTCCTAAATCAAGAAATATGTGCTGAGGGGCTGAAAAATCATTATGCCGAGTGGATAATGACAGCGTGGTTTTGTATATGGCTGCGCCCGAATAGTAGCGGATACGCTCGTCGCTGTGTTGCGACCAATCTTGAAGCGTATCGAACACTACAGGTTCAGCGGGTCCGCGCATCGTTGTGTCGAACGTAACTGTCCACGCGTTAGTCAATGGTTGTACCGATTTAACCGTCGGATAATTGAGCGCAATATCCGGCAATTCCAATTTTTGTGTACGATTAGCCGGTTGGCGAAACACAATGAACACGCTTTCGAGAGGCGCTAATTGCAAAGGCACACCTGTTTCGCCGTTGCGATTTTCAAACGCATGCAGTTCGCGGATTTCGCCCGTTACCGGATGCCACAATTCGGGCTTCATTTGATTTATACGAAACCATACAGGATTGAGTTGTATGGTTGTATCCGTTTGATTGGTCAGGAAAAAGATTTCGCCGTTTTTCATCGTCCGGTGGTTGTATAGCACCGATTTGCCGTTCTCGCCGGGAATGAAGCAGTCGGGGCGCAAATTGATGAACTGAAATGCTTCCGTCATGTTCATACCGTTAATAATAGCGCCTTTGCCATAGCGGGCATATTTGACATTTACACTGTCCGCTTTCCCCCATAGTTCTGCTGCCATTTGCTGCACTTGCCTGTCGGCTTCAGGCTGATTTTGCAGGCTTGGCGAGCGCGAAGGCGGCGGTCCGAGTACAACCCCTCCGTCGCGTACCAATTTCATGATATGCTTGAGCAATTCGGGGCGCATGGTTTCCATTTTCGGCAACACCAAAATCCGGTATTGCGTACCGTGCGGCAATGTCAGCAATCCGTTTTTTACCGTCATATATTTTTCAATCACTTCGGCATTAATATAGTCGAATTGGTAACCGGCGGGCAGCGGCGGGTCGGTTACGCCGGTCATCTTGGGTGCATCTTCGCCGATAAAGTAAGCCGCATCGGCTACGTTCAACCCTTGCTGCAACATGAAATTTGCTCTTTTCAGGTAGCTTGTATATAGGTCTATTTGCGAGAACCATGTGTTTTTGCGGTTAAACTCCGTACCAAACCATGCGTTCATGCCGGGGTTTTTGTCTTCGTAAGGTTGTGTAACATACACGTGCAGCAATGTGCTGTTGATGCCTTCGGAAAAGAAACGGTCGCCGCGTTGCTTGATAACGCCCGGATAGCGACCAAACGGATTTCCTGCCGACGTGTTCGACTCCGACCATATTTTTGTTTTTCCGTAAATATGTCCACACGACGAAGCCGCTCTATTTTCAATGTCGCCAAGATCGCCTTCGCTCCAAAATTCGCCGGCGATTTCGTCCGACTGCCCGCCATACATAAGAAATTCACTTGGAAATCCCCAATGTCCGTAATTTTCGAGCCATGTGGTTAATCCGTGCCGATGGCTGATTTCGCGCAGTCCGCCTACATAATCATAAGCCACTTTGTCGGCTACCATGCGGCGCATGTCCCACAAAAAACGGTCGGAGTTCATTTGACTGCCTACTACGTATCCGTTGTATGCCGGTAAATAGGGCAAAGCGTCGTATCCATAGCGTTGCTTGAATTCTTCAAGAAAACCGTCGGTAAAGTTCTGCCCGCCTGTTTCGTAACTGTCGGCAACTACTACTTTGAAACTTTTGCGGTCGGCTTTCGGAATACGAGCCATTATATCGCCCAAATAAGCGCGGAAATGTGCCTGAATATGCGTTTTGCTCATTTTATCAATTTCGTAGCCTGTGGCTTCGGGCGAGGCAGGTGCGTTGGTTGTTCCGGTAGGCGTCATGCCTGTACGGAGAATCACCCATTCGCCTGCCGGTACATCCCATGTCAGCGTACCGTCGGGTTGCATGTATGCCGTCAGGTCAACCACTGAGGCGGGGTCTATTGCCAAATGCGCCGCAGGTTCGGGTTGTGTCCGCCATTGGTAGTCGTGCCAATAGGGTAACGGCGTGGGGTGCATTTTAGCCAGCGTTTTTTCGCTGTAACGTTCCACGCGCGGCACACTGTTCAGTTCAATATCAATCAAATTATTGGGCGTATGATTTTCTAATGTCAGCCTGAAGCGGCTTGAAGTGGTTTCCGGAATGGTTATGGTTACCGGCGCATAAGGATCGAAACCTACGTGCAATGCGGTATTCATACGTTCAATGTTAAATTCGGCAAGCGTCCGGTATGTGCCGTCGCTGTCCTGCGCTTCAAACACGGCAGAGGCATTTATTCGGTTCTTCACGGGGCGCACGGACAGGCTGTGTACCGTTTTCGGCTCGTCGAACGAAATATCGTAAACGCTGTCTAATTTAATCGGCTCAGGCAAACGCCACACTTCGTCGGCAGGAGCAGGATAGGCTATTACTTTGACATCCTGAAACAGTTCGACAGGTTTTTCCAACTTTTCTGCAAATTTCAAAGGTCCTTTCACACGAAGTTCCGACATTGCCAAATAGCGCATGGCTTCTTCGGGCTTTACCCACGGTCCGCCCGATTGACTCCACCCCGGCGAATTGAAAATACCGATGGTGATGTCCAATTCGGTAGCTGTTTTTAACGCCGTATGCAGGATGTCCCACCATTCATCACTGAATATTTTTACCGTACCATAGTCCGCGCCTTCCCCGATGTTACCGATGTATGCACGGTTGATGCCTGCTTTTTTCATGGCATGCAGGTCGTTGACGACTCCTTCTTTTGAAATATTATCGGTAATCCAATACCAATATACGCCTGTCGCCACATCTACAGGCGGAACAATAAACTTCTGCGCTAAATCCTCCGGTTGCCGACAAATAGCAGAAACCGAGAAACTACAGCTAACCGTAAACAGCCACAATGCTCTGCACAAAAAACAAGTCAAACGTTCTTTTATCATAAATGTAAAATTTTGGCAAATGTAAGTATTTTTTTGATGTATTTGATTAATGGAATGTAAAAATGAAGATAATGCGCCTCGTAAAATACAGTATGATAGGCTAATTCGGTTATTAAAAATCTTACAAGATGATGTATTGGGTTAAGACGTATTAAAACCGTAAAAATTAGCGCTGAATATCAGTAAAATACGAAAATAATGCGATGTATAGGGTAATAGTAAACACACACTATTTTTGCAGCAATTATTTAAAATAGCATTTCATCCGGCTATTTCATCATGTCTTGCACGTCGGCTGTCGTGAACGTTTGTAGCATACCGTCTTTTTCATATATCAGGTATGCGCCCCATTCGGGATGTTGTTGCAGTATTTCTTTTGCACGTTCCAGTCCTACTACCATACATACGGTGGCGTAGGCGTCGGCAGTCATGGCGTCGGCGGTAAAAAGCGTGGCGCTGAGCAAACTGTGCGTAACAGGACGTCCGCTTGCAGGGTTAATGGTGTGCGAATATTTCTCGCCGTTTTCCACATAAAATTTTCGGTAATTGCCCGACGTTGCCATTGCCCTGTTGGTGAAATGCACTACCGTTTGCAGATGCTCTCCGGCAGTCATGTTGTTCTCTTCGGGCTTGTCGATGCCCACTGCCCACTGGTTTCCTTTTTTATTTTTCCCATGGCAGCGGATTTCCCCACCGATTTCTACCAGATAATCGGCGATGCCTTGCGATGCAAACCATTCGCATACCACGTCCACCGAGTAACCCTGTGCAATGGCGTTCATGTTGAATGTGATCCGCGCATCGCTCTTGACGATTTGCCGACCTTCGAGCCGCACTTTGTCCATTCCTGTAAAAGTTTTTAAACTGTCAATCAGTTGCGGCGTAACCTTCTCTCGTTTTTTGAACCCAAAGCCCCATGCGTTGAACAGCGGCGCTGCCGAAATATCCAATGCGCCTCTCGTGTCGTTATATATTTCTTTTGCACGATGGAATACCTGTGCAAAATATTGATCAACTTCCGTCGTTTCGTTTCGGTTTATTTTTGAAATAAGGGACAAACTGTCATACACCGACAGCGATTTGCTGAAATCTTTCAATATGGAATCAATGGCAGGGGATAGGTCGCGTTGCTGTACGTCATGGTAAATAATGTGATAGGACGTACCTTGTGTGAAGCCGTCAATTGTGTAATACGCATTTCTTTCCTGCCGGCATGCCGCAAAGAGCAATAACAGTGTAAGAAATCCGATATATTTTATCAAACGAAACATACTGCAAAGTTAAATATTTTTGTAAATATACTATCTATTTGAAAAAAAAGTTGTACTTTCGCCGAAATTTCTTATTTTATGTTAATTGCTAAGAAAAATAATAATCTACCTTTGCGGTTTGCCATGATAGGCAATGGCAGTTGGGCTACTGCGCTTACTAAGGTATTGCTTACCGTTCAGCCCAATCTGCAATGGTATGTGCGAAATATTGACATGATTAAACATATTGAAAAATACCATCGCAATCCTGAATTTCTGCGTTCGGCGCAACTTGACGCTTCGAAACTCGAAATGTCCGACAATATTAACGAAGTGATTGCCAAAGCTGATGTTTTGGTGTTTTGTATTCCGTCGGCTTTTCTGAAAGGAGAGTTGGAAAAATATACGGGAAATTTTGATAATAAGTTTATCGTATCGGCTATTAAAGGTATTGTGCCGGAAGACAATATGACTGTAGCCGAATATTTTAACCGTAAGTATAAAATTCCGTATGATAAAATCGGTACGATTACCGGTCCGTGTCATGCCGAAGAAGTGGCGTTGGAACGGCTGTCGTATCTTACATTTTCGTGCAAGAGAAAAGAAAATGCCGAATGTCTTGCCGGAAATTTCGCGTGTAATTATATTAAAACACTTTCGGGTACTGATATTTATGGCGTAGAATATGCCGCTATTCTGAAAAATATTTATGCCATTACAGTCGGTATTTGCCATTCGTTAGGGTATGGCGATAATTTTTTGGCAGTGCTTGTAACCAATGCGCAAGCCGAAATGAAACGGTTTCTCAATAACACATATCCAAGTGCGGCACGCGACACCGCCCAATCCTCTTATTTAGGTGATTTATTGGTTACGTGTTATTCGCAGTTTAGCCGCAACCGTACGTTTGGCGCAATGATTGGGAAAGGTTATTCCGTTACTTCGGCGCAAGCAGAAATGAGTATGATTGCCGAAGGGTATTATGCCTGCAAAAGTATTCATCACATTAACATGGTGCATCGTGTTAATATGTCGATAGCTGAAGCTACTTATCGAATTTTATATGAAAATGCTTCGCCTGCTGCTGAAATGAAGTTGCTTACTGATACGTTGCAATAGTTTGCAGTGCGTGTGAGTTATACAATCACATCGCGGGGTTTGATGTCTTTAATGCGGAGTTGGATATTGGCAATGCCTCGATAATAATTTTCAGATACGGAGTAACATACATCTATCGGATTGCCTGCCTGCATGTGTGCAAAATGTTCCGGTTGCGAGAATGCAATAGCCGAGATATGGCGGTAAGGTTCTTCTTCCTGTATCAATTCAAGTTTGAGATGTCCGTCGTCGCTGCCTACCAACCGCCCGTTGCCGTTGTCATACACGTCTTCGGTCAGGAACACCGGCGACATATTGCTGGGTCCGAAAGGCTGGAATTGTTTCAATATGCGGAAAAATTTCGGCGTAATTTGTTTGAAATCAAGAAAAGTATCTACATCTATTTGAGGCGTCAGCATTTGGTCTGTAATATTTTTTGATACGTAATTTTCAAAAAGCATACAAAATTCTTCAAAATTTTCTTCCCGTAACGTAAGTCCTGCGGCATACATGTGTCCGCCAAACGTTTCGAGAAGGTGCGAACATGATTCGATAGCAAGATACAAGTCAAATCCGGGAATACTGCGTGCCGAGCCGGTAATAAAACCGTTTGATTCGGTAAGTACAATCGCGGGGCGGAAATATGATTCTACGAGGCGCGAAGCCACAATGCCCACAACGCCTTTGTGCCAATTAGGGTTGTACACCACTATTGATTTGTGCGTTTTCAGCATTTCATCTTTGGCTATCATGTTCAGGGCTTCTTTTGTAATCTCGCGGTCAACGTGTTTGCGGTCGTCGTTGTGCGAATTGATGGTATTGCCTATTTTGATAGCCAATTCGTCATTTTTAGCAATGAGCAAATCGACGGCAGCCTTTCCCGACTCCATTCGTCCGGCGGCATTGATGCGGGGCGCTATTCTAAACACTACGTCGTCCACCGTGATGTGGTGCTTTTCAAGTCCGGCTAATTTAATGATGGATTGCAAACCTCGCTGCGGCGATTCGTTCAGTCGTTTCAGTCCGTAGTGTGTGAGAATACGGTTTTCGCCGATGATAGATACTAAATCGGCGGAAATGCTCACCGCTACAAGGTCGAGGAGCGTATAGAGCTGTTCGAGCGGAATCTGGTGATGTTGGCAATAGCCTTGCATAAATTTGAATCCCACGCCGCACCCTGAAAGGTCGTCAAACGGATAGCTGCAATCCGAACGCTTGGGGTCGAGCACCGCTACGGCGTTCGGCAGCATTTCGCCGGGCAGGTGGTGGTCGCAGATAATAAAGTCAATACTACGGTCGTTGGCATAATCAATTTTATCGTTTGCCTTGATGCCGCAATCCAGCGCAATAATTAGCGAGATGCCTTGTTTTTTTGCATAGTCAATGCCTTGGTATGAAATACCGTAGCCTTCATCGTAACGGTCGGGAATGTAGTACGAAATATGGGATGTGAACTGTTTCAGGAAACTATATACCAACGCTACGGCGGTAGTGCCGTCCACGTCGTAATCTCCGTAAACCATTATTTTTTCGTGCTTCTCAATCGCTTTTCCAATGCGGTCAACGGCTTTTTGCATATCAGTCATTAGAAAAGGGTCGTGCAGGTTTTCCAACGAGGGACGGAAGAAATGCTTTGCCTCATCAAAAGAGTGTACATTGCGCTGCACCAGTAAGTTTGCCAACGTATTGTCAATTCCGAGGTCAGCTGCCAACCGGCGAGCTGTGATAGGGTCGCCCTGCTTTTTTATGTTCCATTTTTTTTCCAATGAGAAGATATAATTGTACAAAGTTAGTAATTTTTCGATAAAATCAGGCATAATTTTTATATCTTTGCGCTTATTTTTTTGAATTTACATGAAAGTTAGCGGGTTTACTTTTGTACGCAATGCCGTAAAATTTGATTATCCGGTGGTAGCAGCCATCACTTCCGTGCTTCCATTGTGCGATGAGATGGTGGTATGTGTCGGAAATTCGGATGACGGTACGCTTGCATTGATTGAAAGCATTTCGTCCGATAAAATTAAAATCATACATTCGGTATGGGACGAAAATTTGCGCGAGGGCGGGCGAGTACTTGCGGTGGAAACCGACAAAGCATTTGCCGCCGTCGCCGCTGATGCCGATTGGGCTTTTTACATTCAAGCCGACGAAGTGGTGCATGAAAAATATTTGCCTGCGATTCGGCAAGCCATGCGGCAATATAAAGCCGACAAAAGGGTAGAAGGATTGTTATTCAAGTATGTGCATTTTTACGGCAACTATCATTATGTAGGCGATTCGCGGGAATGGTATCGTCGCGAAATACGTATCGTACGCAACCATAAAGAGATACGTTCATACCGTGATGCGCAAGGATTTCGCGTGAATGGGCGCAAACTGCACGTAAAACAGGTGGATGCTTGCATTTATCATTACGGATGGGTGCGTAATCCTTACCACATGGGGGCAAAACAAAATAATTTTGCACAGTTATATAATGCTCCGGCAGTAGTTAAAGCCGGTGAATTGTATGATTATTCAAGAATAAAATCGTTGAAATTATTTGACGATACACATCCGCAGGTGATGCAGGAACGTATTGCCGCACAGGACTGGACTTTTGAGTTTGACGTCCGTAAAAAACGACTCAATGCGAGGCAACGCTTTTTGTTTATTTTGGAAAAAATAACCGGACGGCGTTGGTTTGAATATAAGAATTATAAAATTATTTGATACATGGAACAAACAGGACTTAGCGAACAGGAAATTATCAGACGCGAATCGCTGAACGACATTGAAAAATTGGGTATTCCGGCATATCCGGCTGAGGCATTCGACGTGAATGTTACAGCGGCAAAATTGCATAGGGAATACGATAAGGAAAAAGGAAATTTCGCCGATGTACGCATCGCCGGTCGCATCATGAGCCGCCGCATTATGGGAGCGGCTTCTTTCTTTGAATTACAGGACGAAACAGGGCGTGTACAAGTGTATGTAAAACGTGATGAAATTTGTCCGGACGACGACAAAACATTGTACAATACATTGTTTAAAAAGCTGCTTGACATCGGCGATATTGTAGGTATTTCCGGTTATGCGTTTATTACGCAAACCGGTGCATTATCTATACATGCAAAAGATTTGAAACTGCTGAGCAAGTCGCTTCGCGTGTTGCCTATTGTAAAGGAAAAAGAAGGCGAAGTGTTTGATGCGTTCAGCGACCCCGAACAGCGTTACCGTATGCGTTACGTGGATTTGATTGTTAATCCGCAGGTGCGCGACGTGTTTGTGAAACGCACGAAATTAATTAATGCCATGCGCGATTTTTTTAATGCGCAGGGCTATCTTGAAGTCGATACGCCTGTGTTGCAGACCATACCGGGCGGAGCTACCGCTCGTCCGTTTATCACCCATCACAATGCGCTCGACATACCGTTGTACTTGCGTATTGCGAATGAACTTTACCTCAAACGCCTTATTGTAGGCGGATTTACAGGTGTGTATGAATTTTCGCGCAATTTCCGTAACGAGGGGATGGACCGCACGCATAACCCCGAATTTACATGTATGGAAATTTATGTGGCATATAAAGATTATTTGTGGATGATGGATTTTACCGAAAACCTGCTTGAACATATAGCCCTAACGGTAAATGGCAGCAGCAAAGTGTCTATCGGCGAACATGACATTGAGTTTCAAAAGCCTTACCGCCGCTTGCCAATGCTCGAAGCCATTAAGGAGTATGCAGGCGTGGATATTGCGGGAATGAACGAAGACGAACTGCGCGGCGTATGTAAACAACTGCATGTCGAAGTTACGCCGTCTATGGGCAAAGGCAAGTTGATTGATGCTATTTTTGGCGAAAAATGCGAACAACATCTCATACAGCCTACTTTTATTATTGATTACCCTATTGAGCTATCTCCGCTAACCAAACGCCACCGCAGCAATCCTGACCTTACCGAGCGTTTTGAATTATTCGTAAATGGTAAGGAAATCTGTAATGCCTATTCGGAATTGAATGATCCGATAGACCAGTTGGAACGTTTCAAGGAACAAACAAAACTGAAAGAACGCGGCGATGATGAAGCCATGTTTATTGACATGGATTTTGTACGTGCGCTGGAATACGGTATGCCGCCTACATCGGGTATGGGCATTGGAATCGACCGGTTGGTGATGATGATGACCAATTCGCCGTCTATTCAAGATGTGCTGTTTTTTCCGCAAATGCGACCGGAAAAACCGGCAGGAGTAACACGCGCATCGGATGAATAAATTGATTACAAAAGATAATTTGTGTGCTGTTGTCGTATGGTACAATCCGACGGAAGACATGGCACAAAACATTTGCCATTATGCCGGCAAGGTGAGCCATGTGTTTGTGATAGATAATTCCGACGCCGACCACCAGTCGCTGTTGCACCGCTTGCAGTTGTCCAATACGCATTACCATAGCATGGCGCAGAATAAAGGAATAGCGGCGGCTTTAAATACCGGCTTTGCGCTTGCGAAAAGCTACAACGCCGAATGGATGCTTACGATGGATCAAGACAGTATATTTGAAGGCGATAGCTTCGAGCATTATGTCAATGAAATTAACCTGTACGAAAAGCCTCAACAGGTAGGTATTTTCTCGGTTAAACATGCGTTTGGCGTGCCGGAAACGCATGTAGACACTGCACAATATGTAGAGAAAAAGTGGGTCATGTGTTCAGGTAATATTATGTTATACAGCGCGTATGAGCAAGCGGGTGATTTCAGGGAAGATTTTTTCAATGATTGGGTAGACTATGAGTTTTGTGTGCGTATAAAAGAAGCCGACTATACGATTGTGGAATGTTCCGGCACATCGTTAACCCATTTCATGGGTACGCGCTTGATGACCACGCGGTTTCTCGGTACAAAAAAATATGTTACGGATTATCCTGTATGGCGCAGGTACTATTTAGCCAGAAATATGTATCTCACTTCAAAACTTCACCGTGAGTTGAAATATAGCTTACGGTGGCGGTTGATACAGGAATTTAAAGTGGTTTTACTATATGACCATTCTGCCAAAAAATGGCAAAAATTCAAAGCAATGTGGCGAGCCGTTTGTGAATCCGGTAAACCTGTGGATGCAAATTACATTATCAAAAAATACGGCTTAATGGACAAAAATGATGATAAAAACAGCCATATTTTATTTAATGGACAAAAATGATGATATTTTGTTTGACGATGGCTATCTAAAAAGCTAAAATACATATATTTATAGCACT
>JAITPN010000018.1 GCA_031289415.1 Prevotellaceae bacterium
ACTGTCTTTTTCAACAAAAAATACTAACAGTTTTTCTGCTCTTTTTTCAGCAACGCCTATTCTTTTTGCCAATTCTAAAAAATCGGTTTTGCTTGCGTGTCTGTTTTTTTTGTAAAATTCACTTTCGTAATTGTCGGCAAAAAGCCCTTTATTCAAGGCAAAATCGGTATCATCAACGTGCAGGCGGGTATTTATTAAATCATACGCAGGGCTTAACAGATAATCGCCACTTGCGGATTCTAACAACGAAAAATTTTTCAAATGTGCGTCTCCATTGGAAAACAAGTAGTTAAAAATGACTAATGAAAAGTATTTTTCAATTTCAACTCTCCACGCCGGAACAAATCTTTGAATTAGTAAGCCCGCTTCTTCGTAGCTATACTCATACTTAAAATTCGCCCCTGCATTATTTTTTGTTTTGCCCGCCAATGAAGCAAAATCTTCCTTGCCCCATTTGCTGCCATCGGGTTTTACATCAAAGCGTTTGGTTAGATATGCAGGAGTTCCGTCTTTGAAAAACACCAACGCATTTTCTGCTGTGTTTATTCCATAAACCTGCCGTGCTATTTGCATTGTTAAATTCTCATTAGCAGGAACTTCTGTAACTTTTTTCAAATCGCGAGGAATAGGTTTTAGAATGAAAGTCCCCCGTTCGCCTTCGCGCGTAAGCCGCAGTTTATTGCTATCAACAAGCATACTCAATTTTTCTTGCACACCCGAAATAGAAATTCGCTTGCGATTTTCGATAAACAATTCCGTTGTTTCATCACTTTTTTGCGGTGCATCGTAAGGAAGAATAGGGTTTACGTCTTTGCCGTTAAATAGTTTTCTATAAACGGACAAATTATCAGCAATATATTTATCTATGTTACTCGTCATTCGTAATGGCTTTAACTGTTATTGCACCAATAGTGTCGTTTTGCGCCGTAGCCAAAAGTAGCCCGAAGTCATCGTTTTCATCAATTTTAAAATTTCGACACTGCACAAGCCGATTAACGCCTTCGCTCAACATATTGAAAAAGAAAGCAAATAAAAATCGGCTTCGATATTCTTTTTGACTTTTTGGAAAAGTCAATGAAATATCAGGCTTTGAAATGTCTGAAAAGTATTTGTCATCGTAGCAAAATACAAAACTTTCAGGACTCTCTTCTGTTAAAAGCCCTGCTAAAACGCCGTTTCTATATACCTCTGCCACTCTCATTTTTAATTTTTAATTGAATATCCAATCCTAATACTTCTGCCAATTTACAAAGTGTATGCAAAGACGGATTTCCTTGTCCGCGTTCCAACTTATAGAGGGTATTCGTGCTGATTTCCGCCAATTCCGCCAAATGTGGCTGAGTAATTTTCAACTCTTTCCGGCGCTCTTTTATCCTTTTTCCTATTTGTTCAACCAACATTATATTGTGATTTTTGATGTAAAGGTAGCAATAACTTTTGAAATAATAATAAAAATCGCAAAATAATGTGATTTTTAGATGATATTTGTAGGGTTATAATAAAAATTTAACCCTCCCGAAATCGTCATTTTCCCAGTTTTATCAACGCTTCCAGCAGCAGCAAATCCTGCGGACAGGTGAGTTTGAAATTCCGCTCGTCGCCATGCACGATGCCAATTTTTTCGTGCGGCAGATATTTTTTCACCACACCACATTCGTCGGTGGTGCAAAAATGAGCGTCGGCGGCGGCAAGCGTATAAGCGTCCTGTATCACGGACAGGCGGAATGCCTGCGGCGTCTGTACACGGCGTAATTGCTGCCTGTCGGGAATGGCGGTTACTACTTCGCCGACGGCTTGCAAAATAGTGTCGGATGTAGGAATAGCGGTGGTAACGGCATTATAGCTATGCAAAGCCTGCAAAATATCGTCAATGATACGGCTACTGACCAACGGACGCGCCGCATCGTGAAAAATAAGAGCCGCTTCGGGTTGCGACGCATACGCTGCCATCGCCGCCATTGCCGATTTATAGCGTTCGTCCCCTCCCGTCAATATTTGCCGTACTTTTGTCCATCCGAAATCCACAGACATGGCATGTATTTCTTCCACATAATTGCGAGGCACGACTATCGCTATTTCGTCAATCAACGAATGTGCGGCAAAGGTTTCTATACTGTATGCCAGCACAGGTTTTCCCGCCACATAAGAAAACTGTTTCGGAACAGCGCTTTCCATGCGGCTGCCTGCACCTCCGGCTAATATAACAGCAATGTTCATTTTCGTATTCTTTTTAAAATATTCCGTACCGTTTTATTAAAATCGTCCGATACTTTCCAACCATACAGCAGCAACACGCCTGCCGTCGCCAACACTGCCGTGCGGCATATTCCGTCAACCCACGGATTGCCGAATTTAAACCACACGACATTCAAACCCAATAGCAACAAGAAAACGATGACTAATTTCAACATCCCGAAAGAATACGGATTGCCTTTCACTTTTTTCAGCACAATCCATTGCTGGGCGCTGTATATAAGCAGGAATGTGATAGCTGTGGCAACCGCCGCACCGGTTATCCCCAACAGCGGAATCAACAAATAATTGGTAAATACGCCCATGCCGGTAATGAAAAACACAAAATACAATCCCCAATAATAATATTTGGAAAAACTAATGAGCGACCCTCCAAAATTCAATGTTATTTCTATCAATCTTGCCAATCCGATAAAAAATACCACCCATTTTCCCTGACTATAAATTTCGCCTTTCGGAATAATCGCAAATATATTGTCTATATTTACCCACATCAACACAAATATCAATCCGCCAATCAAAAGCTGATTTAACGATACTTTTTTATATAGCGCATTGGCGGTTTCAAAATCCTCTGCTTTCAGGGCGGCGGCAGCTATCGGCAACGAAATAGCGCCAATAGAACGCGAAGGAATATCAATGATGGCAGCCATGTATGATGCAATGGTGAATATCCCTGCATGCCCCAAACCCAATTGCGAGCTGACCATAAACAAATCGAGCTTGCCGAGAATAGTACTGCCTAATGCGCCGACAATCAGATATCCTGTATATTTGAATATGGATCGCCTCAGCGGCTTATCCACATACGACCAGTCGTGCTGCATGGATGTAACGCATGTTTTCCAGACGTAGCACCCCATACACAACATGGCGATGCCGTAAACCAACACATAACCTGTTATCAGTCCGTCTCTTTCGACAATATGGTATCCGTAAAGCAAATACACGGCAAGCAACAACAACCGGATGGTGATTTCGCGATTGAATTTCGGCATCACAATACGCATATTTATATTTGAATACGCTTCAAAAACAGATAGATAAACCAGAAAGAAAATCAACGGAATAACCCAATAATAGTACGAGATGAAAAGCGACGAATGTTCAGCAAAAAATAGGGTAATAGGTTCTTTCAGCAACACATAAAGCGGAATAAAAATTAAGCAGCCGATTAACGGAAGCAGCAGCAGGTAGAAAAAGAACCCGTTGTGTTTTTTCTCTTCATCCTTGAAATAAGGAAAAAACCGAAACGCAGAGGCAGACACCCCTAATTGCGCCAAAATGCCGAATATCATCCCGACTTCCAAAACCACTTTCGTCAGCCCAATATCTTCAGGATTAAGAAATTGAGTAGCCACAAACAAAGTAGTGAGAAAGCCGATGGCTGCGCCTACATAGTTTGCGATAGTCCCTTTTATGCTTTGACGGATGATAATGCCCATTTTACCTACTTATAAATAAGATGATACTGTCCCTCCTTAAAAAACATTCGGCAAATTGCTTCATCATTTTGCAATATAAAATGGTGAACCCATTGTTTGTTAATGCCGTATTGAAATAACCAACTATATGCCTTACAACATTTTCAAAAAAGTTACAGGCTTCTTGCAGACATTTATTTAAAGAAATTTTGACGAAATAGTTAAACATTGTAACACAAATGAATGTACAAAGGTAAAGAAAAAAAATTAAGTATAATTAACTATTGTATTATTTTTTTTTATAACTTTGACACAATTATTATAAAATGTGCAACCGGTATGAACCACAACAAACAAGAATTTTTATTACAAAATATTAACCGTATTTCGGAAGGAACAGAGATAATAGGCTCTATTACAACGCCCGGAGATATACGCATTGATGGCTCTTTTGAAGGCAGCATTACCTCAAAAGGCAAAGTCGTAATTGGCGAAAAAGGCAAAATAAAAGGAGATATAAATTGCTATGATGCAGATATATGGGGTATCTTCGAAGGAGCATTACACGCATCGGAAATCATTACGCTGAAAGAAGTTGCTACGGTAATCGGCGACATAAAAACCCAAAAACTGGTGCTGGAAGCGGGTGCGGTGTTCAACGGAAGTTGCGCCATGTTTGAGCGACAACAGCCTGAGAAATAAACTTACATGGAAGTTTAGTCGCTATCAAACTATTTGCGCTGCCATAACTAAGCGCCGGTGGAAATATTTCGTCAACAAACACAGCCGAATAATCCATCGACTGTAACGCTTATGCCTACAAAAGAATTTATACGGTAATGAACATCTGCCTCAACAACATTATTTAGGAGCAGTCACTTTCTTCTTTTTCTCTTTAGCATTGGGAATCACCTTTTTGATGTTTAGCATTACCGCGCCGCGAGGCAATGTGTCGCCGACATTCACATGAATACCGGCTACCGTTCCGTCGAATGGTGCGCGAATGATGTTGTGCATCTTCATGGCAACAAACAAGATTAATTTGTCGCCGGTTTTTACGGCTTGCCCCTCCGTTACAAGTATTTTTTGTACTAAGCCGGGAATAAAAGTTTTTATTTCTTCGGGGTTGGGTCGCACCCAAGGCTTACGTTCTTCAAACTTTTTGGTGAACGTAGTTATATAGTTCCGCCCCTCTACAAATACCCGAAGCGTTTTATATTCTTCTTTCTTCATATACAATGTTTAAAATGGTGGAATTCCGTGTTTTTTATTGGGTCTTCCTACTTGTTTATTCTTTGATACTTCAATGGCGTGCAGGATAAATTTGCGCGTATCTTTCGGCTCAATCACCGTATCTACATAACCTTTCGCCGCCGCCACATACGGATTGGCAAATTTTTCTTTGTATTCTTTTACTTTTTGTTTGCGCATGGCTTCAGGGTCGGATGCTTCCATAATTTCTTTGCGGAAAATAATGTTGGCAGCGCCTTCGGGTCCCATAACGGCAATTTCTGCCATAGGCCAGGCACATACAAAATCGGCGCGCAAGTGGCGGGAGTTCATGGCAATGTAGCCGCCGCCGTACGCTTTGCGTATGATTACGGTAACGCACGGCACGGTAGCTTCGCTGTATGCGTACAGCATTTTTGCGCCATGGCGTATGACGCCGGCATGTTCTTGGTCAACGCCCGGCAAATAGCCCGGCATATCTTCCAGCGTAACCAGCGGAATGTTGAACGCATCGCAAAAACGGATGAAGCGCGCCGCTTTGTCGGATGAGTCGCAATCAAGCACTCCTGCCATTACCATAGGTTGATTTGCCACAAAACCTATCGTACGTCCGCCCATGTGTCCATAGCCTATCACAATATTTGCCGCCCATTTTTCCTGCACTTCAAAAAAGTCAGCTCCGTCAGTGATGGCGCGAATAACATCGCGTACATCATACGGTTTCGTGGGATCAATCGGCACAATTTTTTCGATGTCGTATTTTTTCGACGGCGCTTTTTTCGCCTTCGACGTATCGTTTACATCCTTGTTGTTCCAAGGGATATACGACAGCAGTGTTTTGATTTGCTCAAAACATTCTTGCTCTGTTTTTGCATAAAAATGAGCATTTCCTGTGATTTCACTGTGCACACGCGCACCGCCAAGCTCTTCCATCGAAATTTCTTCGCCCAGCACCGATTTAATTACTTCGGGACCGGTGATAAACATCTTTGAAATGTTTTCAACCACAAACACAAAGTCCGTAAGCGCAGGAGAATATACCGCGCCGCCCGCACAGGGTCCGAGTATCACGGAAATCTGCGGAATAACGCCGCTATTCAGTGTATTGCGGAAGAAAATTTCGCCATAACCGGCTAATGAATTTACGCCTTCTTGAATACGCGCACCGCCCGAATCGTTGATGCCAATCAACGGAATACGCATGCGTAGCGCATAATCCATCATTTTTACAATTTTACGGGCGTGCATTGAGCCTAACGAACCTCCTGCTACTGTAAAATCTTGTGCATAAATAGCTACCGCATGACCATGTATAGTACCTGTGCCGATAACCACGCCGTCGCCCGGAAGTTCTTTTCCGTCCATACCGAATTCGCGTGCATCGTGTTCAATGAACATATCGTACTCATGAAACGAACCTTCGTCCAGCAACGCATTGATGCGGGCGCGGACAGGGAGCTTGCCCATAGCAATTTGCTTGGCAATAGCTTTTTCGCCCCCGCCAAGAATCGCTTTTTCCTGCCGCTCTTTCAATTCTTTTATTTTAGTACCTAAATTTACCATAAGTATTAATTTATGGGTGCAAATTTACATAGAATTTTTGAATTAGAACGCTTATATATACAAAGGACTAATTATAAACAAACTATAAAAAAACAACAATTTTTAACAAATATCCATAATGAACACTGCAATGTTATACCTTAAATCATAAAGGTTGCATCACGGTTTTATTATATCCGAAAAAATATGTAATTTTGTAGTTGTTAAACCACAATATAATGTCGTTTCGGATTAGTTTTTTTACAACGCCTGCACATAAAGTATTCCACTATATGCCTCTTTACTACGTTCCTAAAAAAGAGATAAAGAAAGTCCACAGCCGCGCGCTTACACCCGGCTGTTTGCATGAAATATATCGACGGACGCGTAAACGAAATAACATGAGCGCCGGCATGCGCATTATTTTTATGGTTACGATTGCCGCCTTACTGTGCGTTGCATTTTATTTTTCAAAATTTATAAATATCGTTTTCCAAGGAGTGAACCCATGATTTCTTTATTGCCCGATTATATAGCCAACCAAATTGCCGCAGGCGAAGTGGTGCAACGCCCTGCTTCGGTAGTAAAAGAGCTGCTCGAAAATGCCGTCGACGCCGGAGCTACGTCGGTAACCATAGTGATTACCGACGCCGGACGCACGTTGATTCAGGTAATTGACAACGGTTGCGGCATGAGTCCCTCCGACGCCCGCATGGCTTTTGAACGCCATGCCACTTCAAAAATCAAACAGGTGGAAGACTTGCAAGCCATTACTACTTTCGGCTTTCGCGGCGAAGCGTTGGCGTCCATTGCCGCCGTAGCCGACGTAGCCATGCTCACGCGCCGCGCAGACGATGAAACCGGCACGCAACTGTCCATTCACGCCGCCGACGCGGTGGAGCAGACGCCCGCAGCCACAGCCGCAGGCACGTCCATCAGCGTAAAAAATTTGTTTTATAACATACCCGCCCGCCGGAAATTCCTGAAATCCGACGCAGTGGAATTTAAACATATCGTCAATGAATTTTCGCGTGTGGCGCTTTGCCGCCCCGAAGTGGAAATGAAACTGCTGCACAATAATACCGAAATATACCACCTTGCGTCCGGCAACCTGCGCCAACGCGTGGTGAACCTCATGGGTAAACCACTCAACCACCAGCTCATTGATGTACAGGTAGAAACTTCCGTAGTAAACATTCACGGATTCATCGGAAAACCCGACATTGCACGGCGGAACAGCAGCGGCAATCAGTTTTTCTTTGTCAACCGCCGCTACTTCCGCAGTCCTTATTTTCAAAAAGCGATTGTAACGGCTTACGATAAATTGCTTGTGAAGTCGGCAGACTCGTTGCCGCCGGTCTATTTTATTTTTTTTGAACTTTCGCCTGCCGAAATTGACGTAAATATCCATCCTGCAAAAACAGAAATAAAATTTGAAAATGAATCGGTGATTTTTCAGATGCTCAATGCCTCTGTACGCGAAGCGTTGTCGAAATTTGCCGTTGCTCCTTCTATTGATTTCGATACGGAAGGCGCTCCCGAAATTCCGGTGCTGCACAAAAATATGCCGATGCCCGACATGCCTCAAATCAACATCGACCCCTACTTCAATCCGTTTGAGGACAATGAAAAAAGCACACAAGCGCACACGTACACAAGGATGTCGGGATACAAAGAAAATCCGGTAGATGCCCATTGGCAGAAATTGTATAACGGATTGCCCGACATGGACGCCGCCCATACGGTGCAACTCGCTACGCCCAACCCCCAGCCTGCTGCTGCATTTATCCAACTGAAAGGAAAATATTTACTTACGCCTGTAAAATCGGGCATCATGTTGATTGACATACGCCGCGCACGCCAACGCATATACTACGAACAATATATCCGGCAGATGGCTAACCATCAACACGAGTCGCAGCAACAAATATTCCCTGAAACGATAGCGCTGCGCCCCGAAGATTACCTGCTGCTCGAAACCATGTTTGACGAACTGCGCCTGTTGGGATACGACATAGCGGCGCTCGGCAACTTCACCATATCCATCAACGGACTGCCGTCAGACCTTTCGCACGTTGATGCGCAAGAATGGCTGCAAGCGCTGATTGAAGCGCTGCACCAATCATCGGCACAGCTGAAAGAGCAGCGGCAAACCACGCTCGCCGCGTCATTAGCCGCCACAGCCGCAGGCTATTCGTCGGAAACGCTCGCGGCAGACGAAGCCCAGAACCTCATCGACCGGCTTTTTGAATGTGAATCGCCGTCGATATGCCCATCGGGAAAACCGGCTATACACCTCATTCCCATAGAAGAATTTGATAAAAAAATGCTTAAAAATTAAATACATGAACAGTTTCAACAGACTTGGGTTTTTCAGTTCAATGCCTCCGGTCGTAAAAAACCTTATAATCATCAACGTATTGATGTTGCTTGCCTCATTCATCAATGAACATTTTGTGATAGAACATTTCGCGTTGTACTACCCCGGCTCTCCGCTTTTCAAGCCGCATCAACTTGTTACGCATATATTTGTACACGGCGGAACATTCCACCTTTTGTTTAACATGTATGCCTTATGGCTGTTCGGTTGTGCACTCGAAAACCAATGGAGCGGTAAAAAATTCCTGCTGTTTTATTTGGTTACAGGCATCGGCGCGGCATTGTTCTACTCGCTGGTATTGTGGCTGCAAGTATGGCATATCGAATCGCAGATTGACACCGCTACATTGGTTCAAATGAAAGACCTGCTCCACAACGGACAAGTATTTATCGACCGCTCGCCTGACATGCAGCAATGGCTTTCGGTGATGACCACGCCTATGGTCGGCGCGTCGGGCGCGGTATACGGCGTATTGCTGGGTTTCGGCATGTTGTATCCCAATGCCGTGCTACAATTTATTTTTCCGCCCGTGTCGCTCAAAGCGAAATGGTTAGTCGTCATATACGCCTCGTTGGAACTGCTGCTCGGGCTGATGAATTCCGGCGGCAACATTGCCCATTTCGCCCACGTCGGAGGCATGTTGTTCGGCTTTCTCCTGATTAAATATTGGAAACACAAAGGCAATATGTACGCATAGCACATGAAACGACTACGGCATATCATCCGAATTCCGCTGAAAGCGCTCAGCATCGCGGCGGCGGCGGCGCTTGCGCTGTCGTGCCTTTCCATATACATTAACCCTGCCGCGCTGTGGCAACCCGCCTTTTTCGGACTGTTTTTTCTTCCGCTGCTTGCCGTCAACGTAGCGCTTGCCATAGGATGGACTATCGTGTACAGCCGGTTTGCGTGGGTAAACATTTGCCTCGTCGTTCCGTCGCTTTTCTACCTGCCCTTGTTCATCCAGTTCAACGGCGAACAAAACAATACCGGCAACGCAGCGCCCGCCATCAAAATAGTGAGCTACAACGTACACCTTTTCGGATTGTCGGGCGGTAAAACAGCGACGACGCTTTCCGGCATCGCCGATTTTATAAAAAACGAAAATCCCGACATAATATGCTTACAGGAAGTAGCCGCCTACGACACGACGGAGCTGAGCCGGACGTTTAAAAAATATCCGTACCGCCATTACAAAATGGCGCGGCTGAACAATCGCTTGTATTTCGGACTGGCTACATTCAGCCGCTACCCGATGACGCGGAAAGGCAGCTTCGTATTTCCGCAAAGCCTCAACGGCGGCTCGTTTGCCGACATCGCCATGCACGGAAAAACAGTGCGTATATACAACAACCACCTGCAATCGGTACACCTGAACCTCGAAAAAACAGCCATGCGGCTGCAACAAGGCGGGGAACTGCGCAACAACGAACTGCGCAACCTCTCGCACAGCCTCAAAACAGGATTCATTAAACGCGCCCAACAAGTAGACAGCATCACGGCACACATCGCCGCCGCACCCCACCCGGTCATCGTTTGCGGCGACTTCAACGACATACCCATGTCGTACACCTACCGGCGGATGAAAGGCAAGCTCAACGACTGCTTCCTCGAAGCCGGACGCGGCATGGTGTCTACCTACAACCTATTCTGGTCGGCGTTCCGCATCGACTACATTTTCAGCGACGCACAATTCCGCATCAACCGCTACAACGTACGACGGATAAAATATTCCGACCACTACCCGGTCGTCGTAGAACTACTCATCGAAGATATAAACAGCAAGTAAAAAATGACAAAAATATGCGCATAGGATTCGACGCCAAAAGGGCTTTCAAAAATTTTACAGGATTAGGCAACTACAGCCGGGCGGTCATCACAGCCCTCGCGGAGGTGTATCCCGAAAATGACTATTTTCTATACACTCCCCCCTACAAAAATCACCCGCTGCTCACGTTTTCCGGTAAAAAAAACATCACCGTACGGACGCCGTCGGGCATAGCCGGACTATTTCCCGCGTGGTGGCGCACGTACGGCATGAAAACCGACGTCCGCGCCGACGGAATACAACTGTTCCACGGTCTTTCAGCCGAACTCCCCGTAGGGCTTTCGTCAAAAACGCGCACCGTAGTGACCATCCACGACCTGATATTCCTGCGCTATCCCGAATACTACAAACCCATCGACCGGTGGATTTACACAAAAAAGTACGCGTCGGCTTGCGCCCGCGCCGACTTGATTATTGCCATCAGCGAACAAACCCGGCAAGATTTAATCACCTTTTTCCACACCGACGAAAAAAAAATCCGGTTAGTATACCAAGGCTGCGACCCGCAATTCTACAACGACTGCGACGACTCGGAAAAAGCGCTGGTCAAATCGCTGTACCGATTGCCCGGTGCGTATGCGCTCTACGTCGGAACTATCGAAAAACGCAAAAACCTGCTGACCCTCGTGAAAGCCATGCGGCGGCTGCCGTCGTCGCTCCACTTAGTCGTCGTCGGGAAAGCCGCGCCCTACTTCCGCGAAGTGCGGCAATACGTGGCAGACCATGCGATGGAACGGCGCGTACTGTTTCTGCACGACGCCCCTTTCCGCCACTTCCCCGCCATCTACCGGCAGGCGCAAGTCTTCTGCTATCCGTCGACGTTTGAAGGATTCGGGATACCGCTGCTCGAAGCGCTGAACGCAGCCGTGCCGGTGGTTGCCGCGCGTACGTCGAGCCTGCCCGAAGCCGGAGGCGCGCACAGCCTCTACGTCGACCCTTTCGACGACGAAGCCATGGCGGAAGCCATCAGCAAAGCCATTGACGACAAGCCGCTGCGCCGGCAAATGATTGACGAAGGACTGCGCTACGCCCTGCAATTCCGTGACAGGCAGGTAGCGGAAAATATAGGAAACGTATACAAAGAACTACTGTAAACACCATGTGCTTCAAGCGGTACATACACCTGTGGGCGCAACGGCGCATAGTCCGGAAAGCCGCCCGCGTGCTGCAGCGCGGAGGATTGCTGCTCTACCCCACCGACACGCTATGGGGAATAGGCTGCGACGCGGCGAACGAACAAGCGGTGAAAAAAATATTCGCCCTGAAGCAACGCGCCGACAGCAAAAGCCTGATAGTTATAGCCGACAGTATGGCGATGGTTGCACGCTACGTACCGCACATCCCCGAAGCGGCGGCGGCATTAGTCGCATCGGCAACGCAGCCGCTGACCGTGATTTACCCGCAAGCGACGGGCGTAGCCCCCAGCGTAGCGGCTGCCGACGGAAGCCTCGCCGTCCGCGTCGTACAGCACGCGTTTTGCCGCGCACTGCTACGCCGCTTCGGACGCCCCATAATCTCCACCTCTGCCAACCTATCGGGCGCACCCGCGCCTGCCGCGTTCTGCGACATTGACGGCGCTATATTAAAAGGCGTCGACTTCGTAGTACCGCCCGCGATGGAACAAAACGCGACCCGCCGTCCATCGTCCATCGTAAAGCTCGGCGACGACGGAAAAATAGTGGCGCTGAGATAGCACACGCAATGCGCGAGGCGTAACATGTGAGGCGTGATGCGCTTTGCCGTCCGTATACCGCACCGCACGTTCTGCTTTGCAAGAAAAACTTGCACCACTCCTTTATTATATATACCTTTGCTGTTGTAAACAATTTTCATAGATTTTTAATGGTTTGGTTAGAGAGTAGCCCTTGCGGGCTGCTCATTTTTTAGGATTCTGCCCGATTCACGTATATTTCAACGAAAAACAAAGCAAACCGTAAAAATTTTCTACAAGAGAATCAACCATTTATAAAAAACTTTGTTTTTTTTCAAAAAAAAACTTAAAAAAACTTGCACGGATAAAATATTATGTATACCTTTGCAGCCGAAAACAATTTTCATAGGTTTCTAAAGGTTTGGTTAGAGAGCAGCCCGCAAGGGCTGCTCGAATTTTATACCCCTGAGTAATATAAAACAAGTAAAGTGTGAAGAGAAATAAGTGAGGTGTTTTGCGCGATGCGTAAAGTTAAAGTGCGAAGCATGAAGCATTTTACCGCCCGAATATTATTTTTTTCATTTTTTTGAAAAAAACTTAAAAAAAAACTTGCACCGTTAAAATATTATATATACCTTTGCACCCGAAAACAATTTTCATAGGTTTCTAAAGGTTTGGTTAGAGAGCAGCCCGTAAGGGCTGCTCGAATTTTATACCCCCCTCAACGATATACGGTAAGTGAAATGTGAAGAGTGAGGCGAAAAAGAATACGACAACAAAACGCTTCACTCATTTCTCTTCACGCTTCACATTTTTTTCAAAAAAAACTTTGTATATGTAAAAGAATTACTAACTTTGCAGCAATTATTAGCAATTCCATTGGAAATGAAAGACAAATTACATGCCGGCGCACACGTTGAAAGGAACAACAACCCTTTCTGCCCCTCCATGTCCAACGCTCCG
>JAITPN010000057.1 GCA_031289415.1 Prevotellaceae bacterium
TGGAATCAGCTTTTTTTCCTGCCGATAGCGAACCTTCGATTTGTCCCAAAGTGGTTATGTTGAGCGATGATATGTTGGAATTTGCCGAAGCGCCTCGCGATATAATCATTTTGGACGAAAGTGGCAAGCCGCTCACACAGGGAGACACCGAACGCCGAT
Organism: Prevotellaceae bacterium; assembly: GCA_031289415.1. Taxonomy (GTDB): domain Bacteria; phylum Bacteroidota; class Bacteroidia; order Bacteroidales; family UBA932; genus JAIRLC01. Next base: position 160 of record JAITPN010000057.1, read on the forward strand.
TCTTTGAAGCCTCCTGGATGCATAAATACAACGGGAAATATTATTTCTCGTATTCAACAGGCGACACACACAAACTTTGTTATGCGATTGGGAACAATCCTTATGGTCCGTTTACTTATCAAGGTGTTATTTTAACTCCCGTAGTCGGTTGGACAACTCATCATGCAATCGTTGAATACAAGGGCAAGTGGTATCTTTTTCATCATGATAGCGTACCGTCGGGAGGGAAAACATGGCTTAGAAGTTTAAAAGTCATCGAGTTGTTTTACAATCCTGATGGCTCAATACAGACAATTCAAAACAAAATATTATAATAGAAAAATATGGAAAAAACATGGAGATGGTTCGGCAAGAAAGATAAAATCACTCTGCCGATGTTACGACAAATCGGCGTGGAAGGCATTGTTACTGCTTTGCATGACATTCCCAATGGCAAAGTATGGTCGTATGAAGCAATTATGGATTTGAAAAAATATATCGAATCCTTCGACTTGCGCTGGTCGGTAGTAGAAAGTTTACCTGTTTGCGAAGCAATAAAATATGCAGGCAAAGAATGCGACCAATTGATTGACAATTACAAAATCAGTCTTGCAAATCTCGGCAAAGCAGGCGTTAAAACCGTGTGCTACAACTTTATGCCTGTTATCGACTGGATTAGAACGGATTTAGCGCATAAATGGGACGATGGAACTTCGTCGCTCTACTTTGACACGGTTCAGTTCGCATTTTTCGATATTTTTATTCTTGAACGCGAAAATGCGGAACGTGATTACGTACCCGAAATTGTGGAATGCGCCCGAAAAATGAACGAAATAGCCACAGAAGCCGACAAAAATGCACTGGTTGATAGCATCATAGTGAAGACGCAGGGTTTTGTCAACGGAAATATTACTAAAAAAGACAAACAGCCCGTTGTGCTTTTCAAAAAACTGCTTAATTTGTACAAGGGAATCGACAAAGAAAAATTGCGCGAAAATCTGCAATATTTCCTCTCTGCTATTATGCCCGTTTGCGAAGAATACGGTGTGAATATGTGCATCCACCCCGACGATCCGCCCCGTCAGGTTTTGGGCTTGCCCAGAATTGTAACTAACGAGGAAGATATTGCTTGGCTGTTGAACGCTGTTGATAATCCACACAACGGCTTGACATTCTGCGCCGGTTCGTTGAGTGCAGGCACTCACAACGATGTACCCGTTTTGGCAGCGAAGTTCGCTTCGCATACACACTTTGTCCATTTGCGCAGCACCAACATTCTACCCGACGGCAATTTCATCGAAACCGGACATTTGACCGGACGTGGGCATTTGATTGAATTAGTCAGGATTTTCGAAAAGGAAAATCCCTCGCTGCCGTTCCGCGTTGATCATGGACGGCAGATGCTTGACGACAAAGATAAGAGTTATAATCCCGGCTATTCATTTTATGGGCGAATGTTTGCCTTAGCCCAAATGGATGGCGTAATGGCAACGATTAAAGACGAAATCAATAAAAATATAATCTAAAACAACATTCAAAATGAACGAACAATTTAGCATTAAAGAAAAAATTGCTGTGATAACCGGTGCAGGCGGTGTTCTCGGAGGGAATGTAGCAAAACATTTTATCACTCAGGGAGCAAAAGTAATAGCGATAGACATCCGTCAGGAGCAGTTGGACGCATGTATTAAAGAATTGACGGCAGATGGCGGCAAAGCAATCGGCTTTGTCGGCAACGTTCTTGACGTGGAAAGCCTGAAAAAAGTAGCGGCGCAAATAGTCGAAAAATGGGGCAGGATAGACATCCTGCTCAACATTGCAGGCGGCAACACGCCCGGCGGTACGCTCGCGCCCGATGCCGATTTTTTCGATATGCCCGTATCGGAATGGGAAAAAGTAACCAATCTAAATATGAACGGAACGGTTTATCCATCAATGGTTTTCGCTAAAATAATGGCGGAGCGACGGTCGGGTTGCATTGTCAATGTGTCGTCAATGGCGGCTTATTCAGCTATCACTCGAGTTCCGGGCTATTCGGCGGCAAAATCAGCTGTGGCTAATTTTACACAATGGTTGGCAAGTGAAATGGCGTTGAAATATGGCGACCATATCCGCGTAAACGCTATTGTACCCGGCTTTTTTATCGGCGACCAAAACCGTACCGTACTGATTAATCCCGATGGTTCGCTTACCGACCGAAGCATGAAAGTATTAGCTAAAACACCGATGAAACGTTTCGGTGACATTACGGAATTGAACGGTGCAGTACAGTTCCTCTGTTCTGATGCTGCAAGTTTCATTACCGGTGCATTGCTCCCGATCGACGGTGGATTCAGCGCATTCAGCGGGGTGTAATAAAAAATCACAAAGTAAATAAGTTCTATATAATTTTTGGTATGCTGCTGGTCTATTTTGTCAATTATTTAGTCATAATCAATCAGGACGATAAGGCTTTATCTATTTTGACAAAAATAAACGGAGTGTTTAATGCTAAAGAAATTTAAATAAAAAAGTAATATAAACTCAAAAAAATGAGTAAACAAAAATTAATTGCAGCCGCTGCTGCGAAAAGTGGAATCACCGGGAAGTACGACAAGCAATAGGAATGGCAAGAATCAAGTCGGAACTGGAAAAATACGTCAGTATATCTGAAAAGGATTATCTGATTTTAATAGAGTCCCACATGATGTTGAACGCGCTT
>JAITPN010000009.1 GCA_031289415.1 Prevotellaceae bacterium
ATTATTGAATTTGGAAAACCAACCACTCTTTTTGTTTTAGCTGGTTATGATGAAGAAAGAGTTATACAATTAGTAAATTATTATGAACCACAAAATGTAATTGTTGGAGAATGTAATCAGCGCAAATCTTTTGAATATGGTACAACAAATGCGCAAATCGTTAATATAGATGAATATGATACTACTTGGGGATGTGATACAATAGAAAATAAGATTAAAAACATTCTCGAAACTTCAAATTTGATAGTTGCTTCTTTGGGACCTAAAACAGGTGCAATATCTGTATATCAATGTTTTATAAAATATCCACAAATAGCACTTGCCTATGTGCCTTGTAAAGAGTTTAATATTGATTATTGCAATGGAATAGGCGATACTCTTATTAAAGAAATAAATTTTAGATAGTTAATTGAAAAAATCAAACCCGATTTAATCGGTTATCACATATTTTCAGCCGTATCGGCGGTAATGGCTTATTATGCAAGCCAATTCCCAAATATGACATTTAAAGATTGGTCGTCGATAGTAAGAAAATTGAAAGCAGAAGTTTTGGCAAATTAGTAACAGATATTTAAATTCTCTCCCAATAGCATGAAACGCCAACTAAAAATAACCGCCGACGGCTCGCACACCTTGTTTGTACCTGCGTTGAATGAAACGTATCATTCCATGTACGGCGCATTGCAGGAGTCGCTGCACGTGTTTATTGATGCGGGCTTCCGGTATGCGACAGTGCAAAACGGACAATCGCCGTTGCGGGTACTGGAAATAGGGTTCGGTACAGGATTGAATGCTTTGTTGACATGGGATGAAGCCACGCAAAAGCAAATACCTGTGTATTATGAAGCCATAGAAAAATACCCGCTTAGCGAAAAAGAGGCGGCGGCATTGAATTATGCATCTCATGAGAAATTATACGATATACACCGTGTCGCATGGGAAACGCCTGTGGCATTATCGCCCTATTTCACCTTGTGTAAACGGATGACGGATTTGCTGCATTACAATCCTGAAGGGCAATTTGACGTGATTTACTTCGATGCGTTTGCGCCGACGGTACAGCCGGAACTATGGAGCGAAGCGGTGTTCTGCAAGCTACACACAGCCTTGCGTTCGGGCGGCGTGCTGGTTACTTATTCGTCAAAAGGTATTGTAAAAACGGCATTGCGTACCGCAGGATTTGAGGTGCAGCGATTATCCGGTGCAATAGGAAAGCGGCACATGCTCAGGGCAATAAAAATATAAAAAGCCCCGATACGTTATTGTTCGGGGCTTTTACTTTATTCAGGACGAATAGCTCCTACCGGACATGCGTCGGCGCAAGCGCCGCAATCAATACATACGGTGGGGTCGATTTTGTAAACATCGCCCGGAGAGATAGCCTCTACAGGACATTCATCAATACAAGTACCACAAGCGGTACATTCGTCTTCAGCAATTTTATGTGCCATTTTGTTTTGTATTTATAAGGTTAAATAATAATTCTGCAAATATACATATTTTTTACATACAAGAACAAAATAATTGTAAAAAATAACATGGCAGGTTCTTTTTCAGGCATCACATTCCGCTCTCTTTGAGGCGTTCGCTGTTTTCAGCTACCTGCAATTGGTCAATGACTTCCTGTATATCGCCATCCATAAACACCGGCAGGTTATACATGGTATAATTGATGCGGTGGTCGGTTACACGGCTTTGCGGATAGTTATAAGTACGGATTTTCGCCGAGCGGTCGCCGGTGGAAACCATCGTTTTGCGCTTGCTCGATATTTCGTTGAGGTATTTTTCGTATTCCAGATTATATAGGCGGGTACGCAACTCTACCAGCGCCTTATCAAAGTTTTTAATTTGCGATTTTTCGTCCTGACACTGTACTACGATGCCCGACGGTATATGTGTCAGACGGATAGCCGAATAGGTAGTATTCACACTCTGTCCGCCCGGTCCCGACGAGCAGAACGTATCTTTCCGCACATCGTTCATATTCAGCTCTACATCAAATTCGTCGGCTTCGGGCAACACCGCCACCGACGCCGCCGACGTATGTACGCGCCCCTGTGTTTCGGTTTGCGGCACACGTTGTACGCGGTGTACGCCGCTTTCATATTTTAAAACGCCATATACGCCTACGCCTTTCACGGCGCAGATAATTTCTTTAAATCCGCCGACCGTGCCTTCCGACGAAGTATTGATCGTGATTTTCCACCCTTTCTTTTCGGCAAATTTGGCGTACATACGGAACAAATCGCCGGCAAAGATAGAGGCTTCGTCGCCGCCTGTTCCCGCACGAATTTCGAGAATGGCATTTTTTCCGTCCTGCGGGTCAACCGGAATAAGCAACAACTTTATTTCGTCCTCTATAGCGGGAATTTTCGCTTCGAGTTGTTCTATTTCCTGTTTTGCCATTTCGCGCATTTCTTCGTCTTTTTCCGTTGCCAGCATCTCTTTTGCCGAGCGCCAATCATGCAATATTTTTTTGTAGTTTGCACAAGCAGCTACAATAGGCTCAAGCTCTTTATATTCTTTATTCAGTGTTACATAACGCTTCATATCCGACATGGTGGCAGGGTCGGATATTTGACGGCTCAATTCCTCGTATTTTTCGGTAAGCCCCTCAAGCTTTGTAAGTATAGTATTGTTCTCCATGCTTTTATTATCTTCGCGATAAGGTTTGCAAAGGTAAACAATTTTATATAACTTTGCAAGTCGAATAATTTATGTCTATGTATAACGACCCTGAAATTCCCGAGTTTATTAATATTGATAAGCTCGTTGCTTTAAAAAATCCGGCTTTATTAAAGTGGACGCCTCGTTTTTTGCTGAATTATATCAAGAAGACGATTCATCAAGACGAAGTGAACTACGTATTGCATACATACGGGAATTATGAGGGTATTGATTTTGTAAACGCTATTCTTGAGCAACATTGGCAGGCGCACTATACAGCTTACGGACTGGCGGATATTCCGGCAGACGGACGCTACATTTTTGTATCGAATCATCCGTTGGGCGCATTTGACGGACTGATGTTGATGAGCGCTATCAGCAAGCGTTTTTGCGACATCAAATTTGTGGTAAACGACTTGCTCATGCACCTCAAACCGCTGGAATCATTGTTTGTACCTATAAATAAGCATGGACGGCAGTCCGCCGATTATGCGGCGCGCATTTCCGCTACATATACCGACAGCAAACAGCAAGTACTTTATTTTCCGGCAGGTCTTTGTTCGCGCCGCATCAAAGGAGTAATTACCGATTTGCCGTGGAAACGGAATTTTTTGCAAAAAGCCGTTCAATATCAACGCGATATTGTGCCGATATATTTTGACGGACGCAATTCCAACTGGTTCTACGGTTTGTCGAACTTCCGAAAACGGTTGGGTATAAAAGCCAATATCGAAATGTTTTATTTGCCTGATGAATTTTTTAAACAAAAAAAAGCGCATTTCAATATATTTTTCGACAAACCTATTCCGTATCAAACTTTTGATAAGAGCAAGACACCGGAACAATGGACGCAAATCGTTCGCGAAAAAGTATATGCCATGCAACCTAAAAATGTCTAATATTTAACTTTGATAAATTTTAATGTACTATGCAATCTGTAATTCCTCCTGTTGAACGAAAGGCTATTATGCACGAATTGACCGCCGATAAATTTGTGCGGTACACCAACAATAGCGACAATAAATTGTATGTGATTACGGCTCACGACTCGCCCTACATTATGCAAGAAATCGGGCGGTTGCGCGAAATATCGTTCCGTGCGGCAGGCGGCGGCACAGGCAAAAGTGTGGATATTGACGATTTCGACACCAGCGCAAAGCCCTACAAACAACTGATTGTATGGGACCCGAAAGCAAAAGAAATATTGGGCGGATACCGCTATATTTACACCGGCAATGTATCGACGCATGACCTTTCGACTTCCGAAATATTTTCGTTTTCCGAAAAATTTATGGACAAATACCTGCCGCGTACTATTGAATTGGGACGCTCATTTGTGCAGCCTAACTACCAAAGCATGCAGTTGAGAAGTAAAGGACTGTATGCGCTCGACAATTTATGGGATGGCTTGGGGGCATTGGTATTGCGCTATCCTGAAGTGAATTATTTTTTCGGAAAAGTAACCATGTATGTATCGTATAACATAGAAGCGCGCAACGTGTTGTTATATTTCCTACGCAAACATTTTGCCGACAGCGACAATCTGGTTGCGCCCCTACATCCCTTGCAGACTAACACCGACGAAGAACGCATGAAACGACTATTCACCGGTGAAAATTACAAGGATGACTATGCGATTTTACAGCGGGAAGTTCGCGCATTGGGCGAAAACATTCCGCCGTTGATTAATTCCTACATGAAATTATCACCGTCGATGAGAGTGTTCGGCACGGCAATCAATCCGTTTTTCGGCGATGTGGAAGAAACAGGTATCCTGATAAATATCAGCGACATTTACGCCGAAAAAATAGAACGCTACACCGCCCCCATGCACCGCATAGCGCAACGGCTGCGCACACGCTGGTGGATACAGCGGTAAAAAAGTGATTCCGATTGAACGTAGCGTAGTCCTCTTAATCACCTCCCCCGAAGGGATAGAAATTTTCGTTTTGTGTTAAGTATTTTTTTTGATAATTATATTTAATATATAAATATATATTATTCAGTTAATTGCACATTCCCCTTATCATATTTCTCCCTCTTTTTTAATAAAAACCATTAAAAATATTTGTATAGTCAAAAAAAATGTTTAAATTTGAGGCGTGAATTTTAAACATTTTGCTTATGGAAAATAAAAAGTAAAACCCTTACGCACATTTTAGTGAAAATAGCGTTATAGCTTATTCTTGTTCTTGGAACTTCGACAATTTCAAAAACACTCAAGAAATAAAGCGATTGACGCTCGCGCTCCGGCGTGGGCTTTACTCGTAAAATTTGAGTGTAAAGGTTGTCGAAGACCTCAAGAACAGATAAATCTGAGTTTTGTCCGCGCTTTTTTATGTGCGTAAATTACACCACCGGTGTTTTGCAGGATAAAACAGATAGGACAAGGACAACCTGCACAACTATTGAAAACAAATGCGCAGGCGCGTTTTCGAAAAGCGATATGAGTAGAAAAGTTTAAAATTTAAAATTGTATGAAAACAATATATATTATCATTATTACCACACTGTTTTTAACAGTAGCATGTAAGGAAGAAAATCTTCTTCCGGAACAAACCCCTCAAACCAATGAGGAAGTACAATTCACCGATGCCGAGCAGAAAGTGCTGCTGCAGCAACGGAACGAAAAACATCAGGTAAGCATGGACGAAGCCCTGCAACTTGCCAACGATGTAATAGCCTTTTTTGACGGCGAAGCGGCGGTGAAATCCGGCACGGCGCGAAAGATAGGTTCGGTAACGGCGGTGCGCGCACCTAAAACTGTATCCTTAAAATCGGTTGACGGTACGGATATTGCAATGTCCGACACAGCGGCATACCTCTTTAATTTTGCCGACAACGAAGGATTTGCCCTCATTTCGGGCGACACCCGCGTGGAAACTTCAATACTGGGCTATTCCGACAGCGGTACGTTAGGCGATACGCTGGACAACGTCGGGTTGGCAGTATTTTTGGAAGGCGCAGCGGCATACATGGAAAATTCCATTGTAGAAGCGGAACGTTTGAAAGACTCCTTGCTTAATAGCATCGCTGAAAAACTGGTTGAGGCAAATCTATTACCCGAAACCAAAGTTATTCCTGCAACTGGCAATAGCGGAGAGCTATGGATGGGCTACAACTTGAACATTCTGACCACCTATTATAATTGGGAAACCATTTCGCACGTTTATCCGCTCTCGAAAGTAGAATGGAATCAAGGATCGCCTTATAATGAACACGCCCCTTTAGCATGTGCGTATGATGGGCTTAGAGGATATAGAGCGTGGGCTGGATGTGTCGCAGTGGCAGTGGCGGAAATTTTGTCGTACCATCAATATCCGAGCAGTATAGGAGGCGTTGCTTTAAACTGGTCTTTCTTGAATAGTTTTACCGGCAGACCCGATGCTTATGATGCGGTAAGGGGGAAAAATCAGGTACAAAAAACACCACTCAACTCTAATGATGCGTTATTTAACCATCAGGTATCTATATTAATGATGATAATAGGCGCGGAGATTGGTACGTCGTATGGCTGCAGTGGAAGTAGTTCAAACATTGATAAAGCTAATAATTTTCTTCGAAGCCTTGGATATACTACCGGTGGAGTTTGCAGCTATAATTATAATACGGTTATTGCATCCCTTAATATGGGAAGACCTGTTATTATGCGAGGCTTTGCACATAATCATGATTTCAATATTTTGGGAGCAAGGCTGTGGTCTACTTATGACGGCGGTCATGACTGGGTCATTGACGGTTATTTGAATCAAAAACAAAAAGTATCCACAAATATAAAATTGATTGCTTTATTAACAGGATTACCCATAACAAGCATGTCCCCATCAATCACTTATAACTATGCCAGTTATCTTCACATAAATTGGGGGTATGATGGAGACTCTAATGGATGGTTTGTAGCAGGTTGTTTTGATATAAATGCCTCTTATTTGGAATCCGAAACAAAAGGCGGACAGGATGGGAACTACCAATTTGACCGTAAAATAATTCCACATATTAGACACTAAAAAGTATAAGTATATGAAACGTTTATTTTTTTTGACAGTTATGGCGCTGGTTCTAAGCGTTGGTTGTACGGAAGGCGAAGGAGATACCTACTACGACCCTGAATTTTCTACCACAGCACTGTCTTTTGACAGACAGGGAGGTACACAGAGTATTACTTCTAAATATTCGGGATGGTGGATAGATAGAAGCGTGTATATTAATGATATAGAATATATTTTAAATCCATACATAGATGAATATTCTGACATAGATAGATATATACCTGCTGAAACAGATCCTCGCCATCCTTCAACTATAATAAAAATGAAAGGTCCATGGTTTACTGTAAACAAGGGTTTTGCGCAGTCCAAAGAGATTACTTTTGAACTTATGCCGAACGAAACCGGTAAGTCCAGAACATTGAAACTTTTAATACAAGATGGAACTTTTAGTACAGCTCTAACTGCTACTCAATCGGCAGAGTAACTTTTTAATAAAGGGGTGCAGCTTGTGCAAATGGGTTGCACCCCTTTTTTTAATAATAAAATTGTGAATAGTATGAAAAATATATTGTTAGTAAGTCTTTTATTTCTCTTATTGCCCTTGGTGAAATGTGACATCTCTGATAATTGTAAAAGTGGGATGATTTGGGATTTCGCAAATTATAGCGTCTATTTTAATGTGGTTAATGAAGCAGGGCATAATCTGTTAGATACAGCCACTGTGGGAAACATTGTCGGCAGCAATATCACAGTGGACTATCAGGGGCAAACATTCAAACCGGAAAGTTGGGATGAAAGTACGCCCGATACAAAAGCGACTATGCCCATGCCATTGGCTTTAAGGGTGGAATATTCCGACCATTTTGGGGTAACGTTGTTGTCTTTTGGCGAATTTTCTCCCGACCATCATAGTGATAATAAGTCCGGTTACAAAGGCGAAACATTTATCATTGATTGGGGCGACGGTACGAAAGATACTGTCAAGTTCGACCTCTACATCACATGGAAAAAGTGTAACCCGACAGTACATAAATCGCTGTATTTGAATGATAAATTGTATCCCGACGATTCGTTTTTGATTACAATTGTCAAAAAATGAATAGGTGAAGATAAAAGTTTTTGGTCTCTTTTTTGCGCTCATCTTGTGCGCCGCCTGCGCCAAAGACCCGCAGGAAACGCCGCAGCCGTTGCCGCAACGCACGGTGTTGGTATATATGGCGGCAGACAACAACCTGTATAAAAATGCAGCGCGCGACATGGACGAAATGTGCAAAAGCAGCGTACC
>JAITPN010000011.1 GCA_031289415.1 Prevotellaceae bacterium
CCATTGGAAAAATAGCCCAAATCGTCGGATTTATATTCGCAGGGAACTATTTCACGTCCGGTTTTGTCGATGATACCGTATTTGTCATTATTGTTTACTCTGGCAAAATCGCCTGAAAAGTCCAATCCAAAGTCATATTTACAGGGAATAACTTCGTTGCCTGACTTGTCGCAATATCCGTATTTGCCGTCGCGCAATACCAAAGCCATATCGTCGGAAAAGTGCATAAAATGAAATTTCTGTTCATCAATATACCTGATAACAGTTTGTCCATCGCGATAATCAGATTCATATTTGAACGGTATGATCGTTTTGCCGGTTTTGTCGATAAGTCCCCATTTCCCCCCGCGGGTTTCAACCTTGTTATTATACTTGGAATAATAGTCGTCGGGTCTGTATTTCTCAGGCAGTTGTACGGCGGCATAGCCGTTGCTGAAATCGCTAACCCTGATATATTTGCAGGGAACTGTTTCGCGGGGATCTTCATTAACAAATCCCCACAAAGTATAGTATCCGCCATTGAGTCCATCATCGTGATATTCGGCAACAGCAACCATTCCGTCCGAAAAACCGCGTGTGTTAGTGTATTTATAAGGCGTTGCTACACCATCTTTGCCTACAACAGCATATTGGATGCCTGTCTCGACGTTACTCCTCTCAGTAACATAAAGCGTTTCCGTATGCCACTTTTTCTCCTCTGCGATAGCACCGTTGATGTCAAGAACTTCAGTGTCGTTGTATTGATACCGATTACCAAACTGGTCTCTGGAATCCTTTTTTGTTTTGACAAAGGTGCGACCATTGACAAAATCCGTTACTTCAAGATATTGACAGGGGATAACTTCTGTGCCAGTCGTATCAATGAATCCCCATTTTTTATCGCTTTCAACGGCGGCGCGTCCATCGTGAAAAGCACGCGCCGCGTCATATTTATTGTTAAGCGGAATTACCTCCTTGCCTGTTTTGTCAATAAATCCACAACCGCCGACTTTGTAGTCGTATTTTTTGACGGAGGCAAGTCCTTCGGAAAATTCCTGCATGCGGTCGTATTTTTTGTCGAGTTTCAGGATTACCTTACCGGTTTTATCAATGTAAAACCACCTGCCGTCGAGTTCCACCGCAGCCAGACCTTCGGAAAATTCATTCACTTCATCGTATTTGCAGGGAACTGCCTCGTTGTCTTTCGTATCAATGAATCCCCACTTGCCGTTTAAAAGCACGGCTGCCAGCGGCTCGGCGGAATAGGTGATTTGGACGCTTCCGCCCCCGCAACCTGCGGCTGTCAATACGATGACAGCCACGCTTAAAATTTGAAATACTTTTTTCATATTGAATATAAATTTTAAAAATTACTTTTGAATTTTGAAAACCGCAAGCAGCAGGATGAGTTTGCCGACGTAAGGCTCGGTGTAGTAGTCCGCAACGCCGAGTTTTATGGAGAACGCTTCGGCAAGTTCGCCGTCAAGCGGCGTGGACGTCCAGTGAAAGCCGCGGTTGAATATGGCGCTGTTCGGCAGCTTGCGGGCAAGCATGTCGATGGGGCGTTCGTACTGCTTCAACGCAAGCCACTGCGCCGGGGTTCCCAACACCGCCTGTCCGCCGGCGACCTTGCTTTTGGCGGCAAGCGCCATGGCTACACTCCACCTGTCCGTTCCGCTGTACTCCAGCGCCCGCACCAGCCAGTAATCCCCATCCGGCGAATTGACCCTGACGGCAATCCCTGTAATGTCCCATTTGCGGTTCCAGTCGATGTAATCCAGAAACTCGCGGTTTTCGTCGGTGTCGCCGTAAACAGCGTAAACGCCGCCTTCAATCGGCTCGATGTAATCCTCTGCCGAATTGGAGGCGTTGAGCGACGATTGCGCCCTGCCGGAATTGCCTGCTTTGCCGGAACCGCCCCCGCAACTTGCGGCTGTCAATACGATGACAGCCACGCTTAAAATTTGAAATATCTTTTTCATACACATTAAAATTATGTGGTTACACCTAAAATGAAAAACAACAGAACAGTGGCAAGGGCAGTTATCAACCCCGCGACAGCAATTTTTTGCGGCTTGGCGAAAAGCCCGATAATTGACAGTATCAGACTGCCTCCACAAGCGGCGAAAAATGCGCCTAAATATATCTGCATATAAGTGGTTGCTATCTGTGCATAAATCAATCTATCCATATCAGTTGTATATTTTGAAGGATTCGGTACCCCAACTTCAAATCTCATACATACAAGGATTATAAGTGCTGCCACAGCCCCTACGAGACCTAATATTCCCGCCCAGTTGCGTTTTTTTGCCGTTTGATGGGTGGTCGGCTCCACGCTGTTAATTAATTCTGACATAATATTTAATTTTTTAAAAATGTGATAATTTGATTTTCCATTTACCGTTTTCTTTGACAAAAGTCATCTTGTCGGTCGTTTCGCTGCCGTCTTTGTAAGTAACTTTCGTGGTTACGACTGCCTGCAAACCGTCGTCCGAGCGTTTTTCGTCGAGAATGGAGTAGCCGGCAATTTCTGTGGTACTGTTGAAAAGCACGTTCAACTCGCTTTTGATAATGAGTCTAAACAGGTGTTCGCCATGCAGTGCTTTGACGTTCCACGCTTTGTCGTTGAGATTCGCAGAGGCAATCGCAACTACTTTTTCACTGTCGCCTGCCTTACTCGCTTTGAACATCGATTTGGCGATTCCCGAAGGCGTTCCGCCCCCGCAACTTGCGGCTGTCAATACTATGACAGCCACGCTTAAAATTTGAAATATCTTTTTCATACACATTAAATTTAAGAGGCGGTTGCCATTACAGCTAATATCAACAAAACTGAACCAAGGGCAGTTATCAACCCCGCGACAGCAAAAGCCCGCGGCTTAAAGAAAAGCCCGATAAATGACATGAGCAAACTGCCTAAAAAAGCGGCGATAAATGAGCCTAAAATCGCCATTCCATTCGATACTTCACTATGTGCTCTCGCAAGTTGAGCGCTTCGATTACCGTATGGATTAGTGGCTTGGTGCGAGGAAGCATCAGCGAATGCCACACCTACAAGGATAATGGCTACTACAGCCAGTCCGAAACCTATTATTCCCGCCCAATTGCGTTCTTTTGCCGTTTGATGGGTGGTCGGCTCCACGCTGTTAATTACTTCTGACATAATATTTAATTTTTTAAAAATTTGATAATTTGATTTTCCATTACTTGTCGATACCTTTTAATTAATAACAATGGTTTCCGTAGGACCTTCGGGACCTTCCTTGCCGTGCGGGTTGGAGTAGCGGGCGAAGATATGCGCCTCCTTGCCCACCTGCTCGCGCGGAAATTCGAGCACGTATTTGAAAGTTCCAAATACGTATTTGAAAGTTTGCCATACGTATCGGAAAAACCGCCGGACGGATGCCGGAACGTGCCGTCCGGAAACGGACGCTGCCGGTAGGAAGCAGGTGTTTCTATTTGTGAAAAACGCTGTAACTGACTGTATATTAGAACGTTGGGGGGGGGGGGGGGTAGAATTGCCTAAAAATCTTTTACTTACCGGAGCGCTTCCGGCAGCAGGTAAAAGGATATATAGGTCGTCGTACATATTCTAAATGTGGCATTATTTGCGCACAAAGGTAGAAACAATTTTTGAATAATCAAATTTTTTTTGTGGCTGTGTATTAACTGAATCGAAAGACAATCGTATGGCGGTACGTGTCGCCTTTACGCAGTATGGGCGAGGGGAAAGCGGGCTTGTTGGGCGCGTCGGGGAATCCCTGACATTCCAGCGCCACGCCGTCGTAATCGCGGTAGCTGCGTCCGCTTTTGCTTTCGGGCGAGCCGCCAAGCCAGTTGCCGGTGTATACCTGTACCGCCCGCTGCGTAGTCAAGACGCGAAGCGTAATGCCCGACGCGGCGCTGTGCAGCACGGCTACTTCCTGTATCGTGCCGGGCTTCCATCCGTCCACTACCCAGCAGTTGTCGTAGCCTTTGCCGAATTTCAATGCGTCGAAATCCGCATCAAAATCTTTACGCAGCGGTTTGGGCGAAGTAAAGTCCATCGGCGTGCCTTCGACCGGCGCTATTTCGCCGGTAGGAATCAGCGTGTCGTCGGTAGGCAGCCAGTGCGAGGCGTGCAGTTGGAGTACGTGGTCGAGGGCTTGCCCGCTGTTTTCGCCGGCAAGGTTGAAGTACGCATGGTTCGTGAGGTTGATCACCGTATCGTCGTCCGATTCGGCGCGGAAAGCGATGGAGAGCTCGTTCGCGTCGCTCCACGTGTAGGCAACTTCCACGTGCAGCGTGCCGGGGTATCCTTCGTCGCCGTCGGCGCTTACGAGCGAAAACACCACGTTGTTGCCGTCGATGCGTCCGTTCCACAACCGGTCGGAAAAGCCTGTAAGCCCTCCGTGCAGGTGGTTCGCTCCGTTATTTACCGCCAATTTGTACGCCGAGCCGTTCAGCGTGAAGCAGCCTTTCGCTATCCGGTTGGCAAAGCGCCCCGCCGTTTTGCCGATATAAGGCGCGTCGGCAAAATAGTCTGCCTGCGATTTGTAGCCCAACGCCACGTCAAGCGGTTTGCCCGCGCGGTCGGGCACGACCACCGATACGATGCCTGCGCCGATGTTGCTCACCGACACGCTTGCCCCGCCGGCATTGGTCATCGTAAAGAGCTGCAACTCGCCTTTGGGGTGCGGGGTAGTCTGCGTTTCGATGCTCATAATTTTCGCGCTCCGTCGCCGATTACTACGTCGTATACTTTCGGCTCTTTTCCGTATTTCGACAGGTATTGTTCTTTCGCCGTGCGGATAAAATTGTCGTACAATTCGTCTTTTACCAAGTTGATGGTGCAGCCGCCAAAACCGCCGCCCATCACGCGCGAACCGGTAACGCCGCACTCTTTTGCCACGTCGTTCAAGAAGTCGAGTTCTTCGCAGCTCACTTCGTAGAGTTTGCTCATGCCGCGGTGCGTTTCATACATTTTTCGTCCTACCGTTTCATAATCGCCTTTTTCCAATGCTTTGCATACCGAGAGGACGCGTTCCACTTCTTGAATCACGTATTCGGCGCGCGTATAATCTTCGGCGCTCACTTTGCTTTTCACTTCGCCAAGCATAGCCAGCGTGGCGTCGCGCAAAAATTCAACCTGCGGATGCAGCCGGCGTATTTCCGCCGCTACGGTTTCGCACGACTGCCTCCGGCGGTTGTATGCCGACGAAGCCAGTTCATGTTTCACCAACGTATCGAGCAACACCAGCCGGTAGCCTTTCGGGTTGAACGGAAAATACCGGTATTCCATAGAACGGCAATCGAGGCGCATAAGGTTCCCCGCTTTGCCGAATAGCGAAGCAAATTGGTCCATAATGCCGCATTTCACGCCGCAGTAGTTGTGTTCAGTAGATTGCCCTACCCTTGCCAGTTCAAATTTATTTATCTGTCCGTCGAACAGTTCATTGAGCGCAAAAGCATACGTGCTTTCCAACGCCGCCGACGACGACATCCCCGCGCCAAGCGGCACGTCGCCCGCAAAAACCGTATCGAAGCCGCCGAGCTGCAACCCGCGCTTCGTCAATTCGCGGCATACGCCGAAAATGTAACGCGCCCAACTTTGCGAAGGCGCATCTTCTTCACGCAGTCCAAATTCCGACAGCTCGTTATAGTCTATTGAAAAAGCCCGTACTTTTTCACTGTTATTGGGGTTGATGACAGCCGTAATGCCTTTATCAACAGCGCCCGGGAAGACAAAACCACCGTTATAATCGGTATGTTCGCCTATTAAGTTAATACGCCCCGGCGATGTGTAGACCGGCGCATCGTGCGTGCCGAATTTTTCGACATACACCTTTTTAATGTCTTGGATATTCATGAGATTTTATTTTGATTATAAGTTGTCATTGTTCGTTCTAAACCTATAGTACCAAATGATTTCAGTACGTCTATCGCGCGTCCGCAGAGTTCCGTCAGCGTTTGCTGCTCGTCGTCGTCAAATGCGCTAAGTACGTAATCAATCTGTTGCCCTTTGGCAAAATCTTTGCCTATTCCCATACGCAGGCGGGCATAGTTTTGATGTCCGAGCGTTTCATTGATATGTTTCAAGCCGTTGTGTCCGCCGTCGCTACCCTGTTTGCGCAGCCTCAGCGTGCCGAACGGAAGCGCAAGGTCGTCCACGACCACCAGCAGGTTGTCGGTGGCGACGTGCTCCGCCTGCATCCAATAGTTCACGGCTTTTCCGCTCAAATTCATGTAAGTGGATGGTTTTATCAGTATAAAAGTACGTCCTTTGAATTTTATATCGGTGCGGGCGGCATAACGTTGCGGCGCAAATACAGCATTGGACGCTTTTGCCCAAGCGTCCAATACCATAAAGCCTATATTATGGCGGGTATCGGCATATTCATCTCCGACGTTTCCCAGCCCCACGATTAAATAATTCATGGCTTACTTTTTCTTATCAGCCTCGGCAGCGACCGGTTGCACGGCTGCAGCGCGCGTCATTTTCACGGCGCAAATAATAGTGGTTTTCGGATT
Organism: Prevotellaceae bacterium; assembly: GCA_031289415.1. GTDB lineage: Bacteria > Bacteroidota > Bacteroidia > Bacteroidales > UBA932 > JAIRLC01. The sequence goes on from JAITPN010000011.1 coordinate 6,490, forward strand.
GAGGATGTTTACTTTGTCATAGCTCAAGTCGCTCACCACAATGCTCTTTCCTATCGCAAGATTTGAAATATCCACATGTAACTCATCCGGTAAATCTTTGGGCAATGCCGAAATTTTCAACCGGCGGGTTACAAGTTGCAGTTTACCGCCTTGGCGCACGCCTTCGGAATTACCCGAAAGCGCCAGCGGTACGTCAATAGCCACCGGACGGTCTTCGTTCACAGGGTAAAAGTCGATGTGCAGGATAGCGTCCGACACAGGATGCGTCTGAATTTCGCGCCTCACAGCGGTATAGACAACGCCGTCTACATCCAATTTTACCAGATACGCATGGGGGGTGTACACCAAATCTTTCAAACTGCGTTCCGTTACGGCAAAATGGATGTTTTTACCGTTTTCTCCATACAATACGCAAGGCACTTCGCCATTGTTGCGTAATTTTTTAACAGCCGCTTTGGTTAAGGATACACGGCTTACTCCTTTCAATTCAATTGTTTTCATTATACAATAAATTACGTTAATAAGTGTTACTCAATTTGCCGTTACAAGGCAAATCCCATCGCACCCTTAGCTGAAGGAATGAATCAGGGGCTGCAAAATTAGTATTTTTTTTTTACAAATGCGATAAAAATCGTAAAATAACACTAAATTTGTACCGTTTTTTTTAATATTAAGACCATGGATATAAATTGGAAATCACTACCATTTGGCTATGTGAAAACAGATTACAACTTACGCAGTTATTTTAAAGACGGCACGTGGAGCGCGCCGGAAGCAAGCGCATCCGAAGAAATAACGCTGCACATCGCTGCAACTTGCCTGCATTATGGGCAGGAAATTTTTGAGGGGTTAAAAGCGTTCCGCGGCAAAGACGGTAAAATCCGCCTCTTCAGACCGGAAGAAAACGGCAAACGTTTCGCTAATTCCGCCAAAGGTCTTCTCATGCAGCCTTTTCCCATAGAGCTTTTTGTGGAATCCTGCAAAAAAGTGGTAAAACTGAACGAACGCTTTGTACCGCCTTACGGCGACGGCGCATCGTTATATATACGTCCGCTGCTCGTAGGCACAAGCCCGCAAGTGGGCGTTAGTCCGGCAAGGGAATATATGTTTTTGATTTTTGCTACGCCGGTAGGACCGTATTTCAAAGAAGGGTTTAAACCTATTAAAATGCAAATTGTACGCGACTTTGACCGTGTAGCGCCCTTAGGGACAGGAAAATTCAAAGCGGGCGGGAACTACGCCGCTTCGCTGCAAGCTACGGAACGCGGACACGACGAAGGGTTCAGTTCGGTGCTTTTTCTTGATGTAAAAGAAAAAAGATATGTTGACGAAGCGGGTCCTGCAAACTTTTTCGGCATTAAAAACAACACGTACGTTACACCATCTTCAAATACTATCCTTGATTCCATCACCAACATGAGCCTGTGCCAACTGGCTGCCGATATAGGCTTGAAAGTGGAACGGCGCGCTATTGAAGTGGACGAACTCGGCACGTTTGAAGAAGTGGGCGCATGCGGCACAGCCGCCGTGATTTCGCCCATCGGTACGATTGTTGACCGCGAAACAGGAAAAGTATATGAGTACTGCAAAGACGGAAATGCGGGGAAAATTTCTACTCAACTCTATAATTACCTCCGTCAAATTCAAGAGGGCGGAACGGAAGATAAATTCGGGTGGAACACGCTTGTATGACCATGCGCAATATAGCTATAATCACGTTTTTGATTTTGTGCAAAACGACCCTATTTGCGCAAAATACTACACAAAGCGACGTCGTGATGTTCTATAATGTCGAAAATTTGTTCGACCCTAAAAATGATTCGCTCACACAAGATGACGATTTTACGCCCGACGGCGCTTACAGATGGACGTGGCAACGTTTTGCAAAAAAACGCAACAGCATAGCCAAAACCATTATTGCGGCAGGCGCAGGAAATGCGCCCATATTGGTGGGCTTGTGTGAAGTAGAAAATTATGCGGTGCTTAGGCAACTTACGGACGACACGCCGTTAGCCCGCATTGGTTACGGTATTGTACACCGCAATTCGCCCGACATGCGAGGCATTGACGTAGCCTTGCTCTACCGCACCGACCATGTGAAAATACTGTACCGCTACTTTTATAAAGTAACCTTACCGTCCAACGGGCATCCTACGCGCGATATTTTATATGCCAAAGCGCTGTATGACCGTCGCGACACACTGCATATTTTAGTAAATCACTGGCCCTCAAAACTCGGCGGCGAGCAGCAATCGTTTCCACGAAGAATGGCGGCGGCTAAACGTGCAAAAAGCATTACCGACTCCATTCTGCAAGCCTCGCCTGCTGCCAATATCGTGCTAATGGGCGATTTTAACGACACGCCCGAAAGCATTCCGCTAACCGAAGGATTACAAGCCGTGCTGCAGCACGGCGTTTCGTCGCCCGACAGCCTCTATAACCTGATGGGGCAGCTTGTCCGGCATGGCGAAGGTTCGCTCCGCTATCGCGGAAATTGGGAATTGATTGACCAATTTATCGTGTCGGGCAATTTGCTTAACCCGCAGTCCGCAATTCAGTGCCTGCCCGACGAAGTAAAGGTTTTTAAAGCTCCGTTTTTGCTCGAAAACGACGACACCTACCTTGGGCTAAAACCCTTCCGCACTTATCAAGGACCCAGTTACAAAGGCGGCGTCAGCGACCACTTGCCTATATTGCTGCCATTGCGGCGAAAAGCAGAGTAACGATTGTTATAAAAAGCTGCCGGAACAAGCAATATATACGAAAAAATCCCGTCTTTTTACAACGGGATTTTTATTTTGGCGTTCATGTAGTCTTTCTACAATAAAGCCTTGCTGATTTGCCGCGCTTGCTCGCCATGAAAGAAATAAACGCCGGTAATCAGTTGGTATTCATACGGAACGTATTGGGAGAGTTGCGCTGCTAAAAAATTGCCGCCTTTTTCCACATATACATTCATAATTATGCCGCCTGTGTTGTTTCTCCGAGAGATGTTACTTCCGTTGGCTACATTCCCCGACAGGCAAGCTACCACACGCTCTTTATCAAGCGTGTCAAAATAAATACGTTTTGCGGCAACCGGTTTTCCTGTTTCACGATACCGGTATTTCGGCGTTTTAATCCACAGGATGACGCCGGCAACGAGCAGCAGGGTCGCCGCAGTTGGCTGAATAAATGCCGCCGGCAGTATGCCGGACAGCGGAAGAAAAAAAAGAATCATTCCGCTTGCCATAGTAACGGCGGGTATCGCAACAACCGATTTTTTAATGATATTATTTTCCGCAAGTTTCGCTTGAAATTCTTCGCGGATAGGTATAAAAATGTCCATATTTTTGCTTTTTGAAATTTATTAAATAAATATAATGGCTTCTGTTTTTTACGCAGAAGCAAAAAAATTGTAGGAAAATAAATGAATACTCAGACGTTGAGCCTAATCATGTAAAATCACATCCCCCGATAGGGAGGTATCGCTCGGTAGAAACCTAAGTATTCGGATAGCAGGTTAAATACGCAACTTTCGTAACGTAACGATGTTACATACCTTGTGTACCACACCGAAAGGCGGCGGCTCGCAACCCGCAATGCCCGACGGCAGGGGCTGGAATTTCATAAAAGAAGACCCCGAAGGAGGCGTTTTGTGCACCCGCTGCGACGTTTCGCGAAAGGCATTGACCACGGATTCAGGCAAGGCAAAGAAAAAATCATCCCATACATTGAAAAAATCCGGCTTTTCGGCGGTGCGCGACAGCCCGAATGTAGGTTGTATATCGTGTCGCATAGTATATTCGCCCAGTTCTTTCTCTCCGCTCAGGCAAAATATCATGCAGGCAAAAACTGCAAATTTACAATATGTGGATACACGTATCATGACGCAAAGGTAGTAAAAAAAACGTTCGACGTCAAAATCCCTGTTTGCGATACGTATCGCAAAGTTCCAGATACGTATCGCAAAGTTTCGGATACGTATCGGAAATGATTAGTTATCAATTATCTATTGTCGATACGTAAAGGATACGCATTTTAGACAGCCCCCGGATTGGGGTTTAGACGCCTTATTTTACACTTTTTGATACAAAAAGCGTTTAATGCTGCGCTTGGGCGTTTTTTCAAACTCTTCGGGGTATATTTTCACTTGGGCGATTTGTGCATAATTAGGCAATTCCTCGTTGACTTTTACACGCATTTCTTCCATGATATTTGGTATGTCGGCGTCAAGAAAACCGGCAGCCGTAGTTTCGTCGTAATCGGGATATACCAACGCCAAGAGCTTCTCGCCGTGCTGCACCACCAACGATTCGCTCACATACGGCATGTTGTTGATGACGTCTTCCAACTCTTCGGGATAAATATTTTGCCCGGATGAGCCAAGTATCATGCTTTTGTTCCTACCTTTAATATAGACATAGCCGTCTTTGTCCATGACGGCGAGGTCGCCTGTTTTCAGCCATCCATCGGGCGTAAAAGCATCGGTTGTGGCTTGTTCGTTACGATAGTAGCCTAACATCACGTTTGCGCCGCGCGCCAATATTTCGCCCGGAATATGTTCGGGGTCGGGCGAATCAATTTTCACTTCCATTCGCGGCACGGCTTTTCCGCAGGAGTAGAGCGGCGTTTTATCCCAATCATCATACGTAACGATGGGGGCGCACTCCGTCATGCCGTAGCCTACCGTATAGCGGAAGCCGATTTTTTTGAAAAACAGTTCGGCTTCGCGGTTAAATGCAGCGCCGCCGATAATCACTTCAAAAAAGTTATTTCCAAACACTTGATTAAGGGCAGTGAGTATTTTCTTTTTTATTTGCACATCAATCACCGGAAGTTTCAGCAGCATTTTTACGGATGTTTTATTCAACAAAGGCTGCAATTGTTTTTTGTAAATTTTTTCGACAATCAAAGGCACTGAAATAATAATGGTGGGCTTAATTTCGGCAAAGGCTTCCATAATAATTTTCGGCGTGGGGGCGCGGGTGAGCAGATGAACATTTGCGCCGTTTGCCATTTCAAAAATGAACTCGAACATCATGCCGTACATGTGCGCCATAGGCAGCATGGACACTACGTTATCGCCTACTTTCAGGTCAATCACGGCACGTGCAAAAAGAAGGTTCGACAAAATACTCCGGTATGCCAACATCACGCCTTTCGAAAAGCCGGTAGTGCCCGACGTGTAGTTTATCACAGCCAGTTCGTCCGGCTCGTCATGGTGATACGCAATATGTTCGGGTCTGAAATTTTTCGGGTATTTTTTTCCGAACAGCTCGTTCAAACGTTCACGCGCCGCGCGGATGGACGGACGGCGGCTGTACACGACCGAAAAGTCGCCGATAATAATAATGGCTTCCAGCGCCGTCATCGAGCGTTCGTTAATGGTTTCCCACACCATATCGCCGACAAACAGTATCCGCGCTTCGGAATGGTTTACAATATGGTGGATGTTGTCGGGCTTAAATTCATGCAAAATAGGCACCGCCACCGCTCCATAAGTCAGCGTCGCCAAAAACACCACGCCCCAATTTGCTTGATTGCGCCCGCAAATGGCAATTTTATCGCCTTTGTTTACGCCACATTCTTCAAACAAAATATGAAGTTTTGCAATACGCCGCGCCACGTCTTTGTAGTGCAGCGTGGCGCTTTTATAGTCGGACAAAGCCGGACGATCCCAATTTTGTTTAAAGCTTTGCTCGAATTGTTCTAAAAAACTTTGCTCCATAATATAATTTGTTAAGTTAAAGACTAATCAACTGAACGTTTGTAAATCGCACAAACGTTTGTAAGTGCCTTGCTGCGCCATTAATTCGGCATGTGTGCCTTGTTCTATAATTTCGCCTTTTTGCAGCACCACAATCGTGTCGGCATGTTGAATGGTGGACAGGCGGTGGGCTATTACAATCGACGTGCGGTTTTTCATGAGGTTGGTGAGCGCATCCTGCACCAAACGTTCGCTTTCGGTATCGAGCGCCGAAGTAGCTTCGTCCAAAATCAAAATCGGCGGGTTTTTCATCACCGCGCGGGCTATGGAAATACGCTGTTTCTGACCGCCTGAAAGCCGGTTGCCGCCGTCGCCGATATTTGTTTGATATCCGTCTTCCATTTGCATAATAAAGTCGTGGGCATTGGCTATTTTTGCAGCGTTGACGACGTCTTCGTCCGTTACATTTTGCATGCCGAATACAATGTTGTTATAGACGGTGTCGTTAAATAAAATAGCTTCTTGCGTAACAATACCAATGAGATTCATAAGCTCTTTCGGATGATATTCGCGTATATCAATTCCGTCAAGAAGGATTGCGCCGGAAGCCACGTCGTAGAATCGGGGTATTAAATCAGCCATAGTGGTTTTTCCCGCACCGGAGTGTCCGACTAAGGCATACATTTTACCTTTGGAAATGGTAAGGTTTATATCTTGAAGAACCAATATTTCGTCGTAAGTAAAAGAAACATGATTAAAAACAATACTGTGTTTAAAATCTTTTACCGGTATCGGATTTTCAGTTTTTTTTATGGCAACCGGCGCGTCCAACACTTCAAAGATACGGTCGGCAGAAGCCATACCTCGCCGGATACCGGTATATGCCGTTGTTATATTTTTAAACGGAACTAATATCTGGTAATAAAAAACAATGTAAGTGATAAAGCTGCTAATGGAAAAAATAGTACTTCCATTTATAATCAACCATCCGCCAACAAGGAGAATAAGCATTGCCACCGTTACGCCTAAAAATTCAGAAATAGGCGTAGCTAATTCCTGCTTGTAATAAATATTACGTTGCAGTTTTGTTTGCGATTCATTAACTTCATTAAATTTGTTTCGGACGTATTTTTGCCCATTAAATGCTTTTACGATACGCGCTCCTGTGATACCTTCTTCAATGGCAGACAAAAGCAATCCTAAGATAGCTTGCGCTTTATTGGCTACGCTACGGAGTTTTCGGGTAACCTTGCCGATGAAAAATCCAGATAATAATAATGCGACCAACGAAATAAACGTAAGTTGATACGACATGTAAAACAGTACCCCAAGATAACCGATAATTAAGAATGGTTCTCTGAAAATAATTTGAAAAGATTGTACTACATTTGATTGTACCTCATTCACATCATTGGACAGTACCGATATTAGATTCCCTTTTTGATGTTTATGGAAATAACCTATGTCTAACCGTGTTATCTTGTCGAACAATGCTTTCCGCAAGTTGGCAATTACCCTTGTTCGCAATGATGCCATTACTCGCTGTCCGCCGTATTTAAGCAAATTGGCAAGAAACGATGCTATCACCATAACGATGGACACAAAAACCAATGCGCCCATGCGCCCCGACGATTGCACTATGCCTGCAAGATAATAATTAAAAATATCTGCCACGTAATCTACGCTAAACGAAAATGTCGGCATTATATTTACCACTGTCATTGCCGATGGGTCGAAGACCACATCCAACAATGGTTGTATAAGTGCAAAATTAAAAATGCCTAATATCATGCCAAAAAATGTAAAGAATACATATTGCGGCCAGTAGCGCGAATACGGTTTTGCAAAAGTTAACAGACGTTTGAGTTTTTCCATTGATATAAAATTTATGGTAACCGATTATATTCGTTGATAATATTCTTCCATTTTTCAGCGCCCCATTTTTGTTCGCTGGATATAAGGTTGGAAACATCAGTAAATAGAACAGGCTTGCGTTTTGCTTTTATAGTAATACGTTCATAATGATGTATGTAAATTCCAGAAACAATGCTTAAAGGTTGCAGGTCGCCATAATTTTCATTGCGTTGCTTGCAACGCGCATACAAGTCGAAATCAGCTCCCTGTATTTGCTCGTCCCACAAGCCCACTTTTTCAATACCTGTTTTTGTCATGGCTATTGCAGAGCCTGAAAAACCTTCACGCATACAGTATCCGTATTTATGAAATTGCGCTTTAGTAAACCGTTCCCATTTCCAATACATCAGTTTAAACATTAACCGAAGAGAAAATTTCGATATGCCCAAACATGCAATAATCGGATATTTAATACGTTTCCACCGACGGCTAAACCGTGTAGTATCATCTCCGGTTGCACTTCTATCATTGGATGCAAAACTAATCACTTCATAATTATTTTTTCCAATGACATCAAGCATATATATATCCCAATCTGGAGATAAAATAACATCATTATTCAGAAAGACCAAAATGCCATAAGAGGCTTTTCGGATTCCTTGATTTTGACAATACGGATAACTATAATTACTATTATTTCGAATAATCACAGCTCCGTTTTTTTCAAACAATTCTCTACTGCCGTCTGTCGAATTATTATCAATAATAATAAGTTCATAAGGCACACGTGTATATTTTTTGAGCGAATGAATAAACAATTCGTTCATCGCATATTGATTATGTATGGCTGTAATAATGCTAATCATTATTTTATTTCTTCGTAATGAACATATTCTCCCAAATCTTTATCTATCTTTTTTTCTTTTTTTGTAATTTGTTTTACGTCCACTTCGCCTTCCTTACGTTTAGTTTTAGCATGGGAGCGGGACTGAGTGTCCTGTTGCGTCATTTTTTTTATGTACGAAGCCACAAACAGCGGCGCTACACGGCGAAGAAACCATCGAATAAATAAATAAATAAGGAATATGATTAGTATATATTTCATTTCAATTCTACTTTTCCGTCTTTCAGATGAATAAATATTTGTTTGCCGGCGGCGGTTATTTTAAATACAGCAGGTTGCTGTTGAGCCGTAATAACAGCATCGGGCTTAATGATAACCGGAGTTTCCAACTTCACGCGTTCCGCGCCTTTACGGTCGAGAATATACGTATTTTGTTCGCCGCACACTACAATGTAATCGCGCGAAGCTACGCGAAAGAACTGCGGCGCGCGTGTAATCGCGCTTTGGCTCTTAAACGGCTTCCACCCCTCCACAGGCTGGATACGTTTATCATAGGCGCGAACGGTGTGGTCTGCATCCGCCACAAAAATGCGGTAATCGCGGTTTTTGTCATAATCGAATACCGCAATTCCCTTTACCGCCGGAGTTTTCCACTTCACAGGATAGGGCGGTACGGCGTTGCCGTTGCGGTCATACAAACAGATGCGGGCGGCGGTTGTAAACAACAGTTGCAATTTGCCGTTGCGTAAATAATCAATTTGAATAACCGTGTCGAGGATAGGCTCATCAAATGGGCGTTTCCACAACCATTGTCCGTCTTTGCTCTGCAATCCGATGCTATTATCGGAAAACTGTACAAATGCTTCTTTCTCTTTGGTATAATGATTTATTACTTCTATGCGCATCCGTTCGTCGCCTGCTATTTGAATAACACTTACAGGAACAGGTTCATTTTTTTCTTCCGACGGCTGCGGTTCGAACAAGGCAAACAAACTGGCATATAACTTATCATTAGAGGGTCGCAACTGCAATATCTGTACATTCAACGGATAGTTTTTCGACACTTTCGTTACTGTTTTCCGCACATCCGCGCGAAAATATTTCAACAACGCATCGTCGGCTTTTCCTAACGAGTTTGCCACAATCGTTACGCAAGCATTTCCTGTAATATATTGCGCAGCGTCGGTCTGCGACAAATATTTCTTGAGCGATTGCGTATTGTGTACGGCTATTTGCGCCAATGCCTCTTTGCTGTCCGAGAAACAAAACCAATCGCCGAAAGCAGTAAAATACGTTTCCGCGTCGGTAGCAAAAGCGCTGCCCAGCAATGTTTCAAACAATCCTGCAATCGGATTATGATAAATGGCAACCGTTTTATTTCCGACGGTTTCTTGCTCCAATTTAAAGGGCAACTTAAGATGCGCTGCCTGCGCCTGCAACTGTTCCAACGCATATTTTGCATTGGATGTTCTCACCAGCGTAACTTGGTGGTTATGGTAATTTGCCGTTGCTATTTCCGCCGGATAAAGCGCACAAAACAAGTTCGGCGCGTTCTGTACCCAGTCTTTATCCAAGTCGGCAATTTTCTGCTTATAACTGTTCAACTCTTTCCGCACGTCAAACAAATTGTTGTAATCATTCAGAAAACGAACAGCGTCGCTAAACGAAATACTCATCATAAAATTCGACGACGACGGCAACACGTTCCACGCTTCGGTGCTACTGTTCGTCTGGTTCAAAAACACCGATAAATAATTATCCGTAGTGAAAGAAGGGAACACAAAACCGTTCAGGTTGATAAGATTCGGCGTCATTTGTCCGTCGAGAGCCGTCCAATCGGCAGAGCGTGGGAAAAATGCGGCGACAGGCGGCGGAATATTATTGCCGACAACATTGATGAAACGCGGCAATTGCTTGTGATTCAGAAATACCCCGACATCTACATGCCGTCCCACAGTTTGCGCCACTGCGGCAAATTGTTCATTCTGCAATAGCGATTCGCCGCTTTCGATGTGACGGATAGCTGTTTGCAATGTAACCAACGCATTGCTGACAAGTCCCACGCCTTTTGCGTATGAAAAATACAAGGCGGCGGCGCCGGTTTGCAGCGTAAATACCGCGCGCTCCTGATAACGTGTACGCTCGGCAGGCTGCGCGGCGGCATTTACCAAATTCGCCCATTTGGTTTCGCTGACGGCAGACGGAAGCGCAATGCAACACAGCATTGATAATTCATTTTTACCCAGCGGATGCGCCGACAAACACGCTTGCGCATGTAGAAGCAACGTAGCATCATCATTTTGCGGCATCGTTTCAATCGTCTTTTTAATCCACGCGAGCAACAGCGTACTATCCGATACAAAATGACGCCATGCCGACGATTCGGCAAAATTGTCGTCCAACAGTACCAATTTTTCAAACCTGACAATGAACGTGGCATCAAAAGGCACAGCGGAAACAATATTAATATCCGCTTTCTGCTTCTCGGACTGGTGCGTCAGCAACCAAAAAGCGCCCGACAAGCAAGCAAGCACACCTATACATATTGTTACTATCCACTTTTTACTCATCTCTTCATTAAAACTAACCTGCAAATGTAAGAAATATTTTATACATTTGCCGTGTAATTTAACTCTATAATGAAGAAATTTATACTTATAACATTACTGTTCACGCCATTATGTATATTTGCACAGCAAGATGCATATTTTGGGGATTTTTGCAAAACGTTTACCCGCTTTAACGACGAACTCCTCACCTATCGCGAAACGTCGTCAAACCCTTCTTCCGACAAGGCTTTCGACAGTTTTGCAGGCATTATGCAACAATACCGCACAATGCTGAAAATATACGACGAAGCCTCATTCAAATACCGTCACGACACGGCTTTTGACCTCATGCTCCGCCCCGAATACGTCAAGGTATTGGACGAAGCGGAAGTGCTGCTGGAAGCCGACAGTCCGTTGCGGTCGCTGAAAGACATGATATACACGATGGTACGCATAGAATGCGACGGATTTCCACACACCGACCGCGAAGTGGAAGCAAGCCTGCGGTCGCTTCGCGTTGCCAAAACGTACCGTCCGGAATTTTTCACCAACACGATGGAAGGAATATTGCTGAAAAAACAAATCGCAGGACTGGAAGCTTATATTTTTAGAAAACATTTTTACAAGCGCATCACGCGCCTTAACACCCTACCGGTAACGGACGACCTCAGGGATGAAGCCCGCCAACTGAAAGAACGGATAAGAACATCGGCATGTACCCCTTGCCGCGATAGCGCATCCGTTGCGTTGCTCAACTTTTACCGACGCGACAACGAAAACAGGTAAAATACATTATCCGAGCATTTTCAACAGCGATTCAAATATCCGCAAACCGTCGCAGTTGTTCAATTCGGCATCGGCGGCGCGTTCGGGGTGGGGCATCATGCCGTACACGTTTTTATTGACGTTGCAAACGCCTGCGATATTATCAACCGAGCCGTTCGGATTGGTTTGTGCCGACACCACGCCCGTGTCGTCGCAGTAGCGGAATAATATCTGGTCATTTTTCCGCAACTCCAACAACGTTTGTTCGTCGGCATAATAACGTCCGTCGGCATGCGCTATCGGTATTTTCAACGGCTTGTCCGACGACAGATAATGTGTCAAATATGACGTTTTGCTGTCGGGCAGCAAATATACGTTTTTACAAATAAATTGTTGGGTATTGTTAGGCAATAACGCGCCGGGCAACAGACCGCTTTCGCACAAAATCTGAAAACCGTTGCACACACCCATGACGAAACCACCTTTATCGGCAAATTCCATCACTTCTTTCATTAATGGCGAAAACTTTGCCAGCGCACCGCACCGCAAATAGTCGCCATAAGAAAACCCGCCGGGAAGCAACACGCAGTCCACGCCTTGCAGGTCGTGGTCTTTATGCCATAATTCCACTACCTCTTTTTTCAACAGTTCACGAAACACGTAAATCATGTCATGGTCGCAGTTTGACCCCGGAAAAATTACTACACCAAATTTCATAGCCTGAATTTTTCTGCAAAGTTACATTTTATTTTCCTACTTGACAATTTTTTCATTAATCAAATTTTTAACAAAAAAATTATCAAGCAATAACTTTATTTTTCCTTAAAAAAGTATTACCTTTGCACGATTTTATAAACTATAAAATTGATAAGTATTTTATTTATAATTTAAAAGATAACGAGTAATGTGTAAAATTGAAAAAATTATTGCCCGTGAAATCCTTGATTCACGTGGTAATCCTACTGTAGAGGTAGATGTAACGCTTGAGTGCGGCATCATCGGGCGCGCCGCCGTGCCTTCAGGCGCTTCAACAGGCGAAAACGAAGCCATTGAACTACGCGACGGCGATAAAAAACGCTATCTGGGCAAAGGCGTAACAAAAGCCGTAGCTAATGTAAACACAGTGATTGCACCCGCTCTGATTGGCGAAAGTGCATTGCTACAACGCAAAATCGACAAGCAAATGATTGCGCTCGACGGTACAAAAACAAAATCAAAATTGGGCGCAAATGCTATTTTGGGCGTGTCGTTAGCCGTAGCAAAAGCGGCGGCTGCATACCTTGATATTCCTTTGTATCGCTACATCGGCGGCACAAACACGTTCGCCCTGCCTGTACCGATGATGAACATCATCAATGGCGGCTCGCACTCCGATGCACCGATTGCTTTTCAGGAATTTATGATTCGTCCCATAGGCGCTCCCAGCTTCAAAGAGGGCTTACGCTATGGCGCTGAAGTGTTTCATTCATTGAAAAAAGTGCTGCACGACCGCGGTCTAAGCACCGCCGTAGGCGACGAGGGCGGCTTCGCTCCTGCGCTGAAAGGCACTGAAGATGCGTTGGAATCTATCATCAAAGCCATTGAACTGGCAGGCTACAAACCCGGCGTAGATGTGAAAATCGGGCTGGACTGTGCGGCGTCCGAATTTTACAAAGACGGCATTTACGACTATACGAAATTTGAAGGCGCAAACGGTGCAAAACGCACTTCGGCGCAACAAGCCGACTATTTAGCCGAATTGGTAGCAAAATACCCGATTGACTCTATTGAAGACGGCATGAGCGAAAACGATTGGGACGGATGGAAACTCCTCACCGACAAAATCGGTGCAAAATGCCAGCTCGTAGGCGATGACTTGTTCGTTACCAACGTCGATTACCTCAAAAAAGGCATCGAACTGGGTTGCGCCAATTCTATTTTGATAAAAGTGAACCAAATAGGGTCGTTGACTGAAACGCTGGACGCTATTGAAATGGCGCACCGCGCGGGCTACACCTCAGTTACTTCGCACCGTTCGGGCGAAACCGAAGATGCAACCATCGCCGACATAGCCGTAGCCACCAACTCAGGACAAATCAAAACAGGTTCGCTGAGCCGCTCCGACCGCATGGCTAAATACAACCAACTTCTCCGCATCGAAGAAGAATTGGGCGAATTGGCTGTGTATGGATATAAAAAATAACGCAGTAATCTACTAAACCCCTGAGGGGTATAATTGTAATAAATCGCAGCAGGACATCGTTTTGCTGCGATTTTTGCTTATTTTTTAAAATAAATGCTTGATTTATAATTATTATATTTACCTTTGTAGTGTTTTGGTGTTATATTTACTTTTTTGCTTCGTCGTATAAGTAGATATGCAAATTGAAAAGTGAAATTGAAAAAAGGGTAAAAATTTATTATAATTATTAAAAATTGGTAAAAATGAAACAAAAAATGCTATTATTGCTCTCCGTCATGATATTATTTTTTTCATGTACGCAGCAAAAACAAAATGTACTCCACGGAAAAATTGAGGGCTTGGAAGTTGGGGATAAAATTATTTTATCGGTTGAAGACCCTAACAGCTCATCGTGGATAGCCACAGATTCAACAATTATAGAAAAAGCAGGCGAATTTACGCTCACGACCAAAGTGAGTGGAAGTAGTGTACAATTAACACCTCTTAAAACCGGCGAAGAATTTAACCCATCGGATACACAAGCGCCCAATACTTTTTTGGAAGGATATGCCAATCTGAATGTATCAGGTGATGCAGATGATTGGTATTATACAATAAAGGTAACGGGCGGCTTATTTGACCATCCCGATATGCAAGAAATAAATCATCTTACCGATAGTCTGCGTTTTCTTCACAAAGAAGGAGCGGCATTGAGAAAAAAAGCACGAGAAACACAAGACGAAGAATTATATAGTAAAGGAGAAGCGCTATATCGTCAAGCAAATCAAATAGCTGATATAGTGAAATCCCTTAATAATGATTTTGTAAAAAAACATTTCGATATGGCTTATTCTGCTGATTTACTTAGATATAACTATGATATAATGAAAGATATTAATAAATATGAAGAAGCATTTAAAGCCTTTACTCCTTTAGTACAAAATTCACCGGCAGGGATATTGATAAAAAACTACATAACTAATGTGCATGCTTCCGGAATAGGAGCTATTGCGCCTGATTTTAACTTAAAATCCTTAGATAACCAGAATATTACTCTATCGGGATTTAGAGAAAAATACATTTTACTTGATTTTTGGGGATCGTGGTGTGGACCCTGTCGCGAATCAAGTCCTCTGTTGGTTGAATTATATAATAATTTAAAAGAGAATGAGGCTAATATCGAATTTATCGGTATCGCATGTAATGAACAAAATGATGAAAATTGGATAGCTGCCGTTGAAAGCGACAAATTGGCATGGATACAATTAAATGATGCACATGTTAAAAATACGCAATCCATCCAAAAACAATATGCTATAAAGGGAGTGCCGACTTGTGTGTTAATTTCTCCTGATGGAAAAATTATTTATAAAGAGCATCCGCTAAAGATTATTCCAAAAGTAAAAGAAATATTTGGACTTTAGTATTATAAGACACGAACATCAAATGCTATATTAAAATCATACTTTATATAGTATATTTTGTGTATTCAATTATTTTTCGTATCTTTGTAAGATATAGTAAAAATAAAAAAATATGAGCAACATAGCAAACTTAGAGCCGCAATGCGTTTGGAAACACTTTGATGCGCTGACGCAAATACCGCGTCCCTCTACCCACGAACAAAAAGCCGTAGAATTTGTCGCTGCGTTCGGCAAAAAACTCGGGCTTGAAACCACGATAGACGAAACAGGTAACGTGCTTATCCGCAAGCCTGCTACAAAAGGCATGGAAAACCGCAAAAGCGTGATTCTGCAATCGCACCTCGACATGGTACCGCAGAAAAACGTCGGCACAGTACACGATTTTGAAAAAGACCCTATCCGCACATACATTGACGGCGAATGGGTAAAAGCCCGCGGCACTACGCTGGGCGCAGATAACGGCATAGGCGTAGCGGCGGCTATGGCAGTACTCGAAGCCGGCGATATTTCGCACGGAGCTATCGAAGCCCTTTTCACTGTGGACGAAGAAACCGGCATGACCGGCGCATTCGGCTTAAAACCCGATCTGCTGAAAGGCGACATTCTCATCAACCTTGACTCGGAAGACGAAGGAGAACTTTTCGTAGGATGCGCAGGCGGAATTAACGGCTCGTTTACATTTACCTATAAAGAAACGCCTGTACCCGCAGGACACGAAGCATTTACGCTAAGCGTTACAGGGCTAAAGGGCGGACATTCGGGACTTGACATTATACTTGGGCGCGGAAATGCCAACAAAATACTGTTTCGCATATTGCACGCCTTAGCGGTAAATCACGACATCCGGTTGGCGTCGATAGATGGCGGGAATTTGCGCAACGCCATTCCCCGCGAAGCATTTGCCGTGTTCACAATTCCCGCCGGAAAAGCCACAGCCGCGAAACGAACCGTCGAAAGCGTATATCAACTCATCGCCGCCGAACTGCTGTTGGCAGACGAAGGGTTGCGCATCACGGTAGAACCGGCTGCTACGCCGCCGCACATTTTTGACGAAAAAACGCAGCAAGCCCTCATCGCCGCCGTGTATGCCACGCCTAACGGTGTGATACGCATGAGCGACGCCGTACCGGGGTTAGTAGAAACATCAACCAACCTTGCCATCGTAAAATCAGAAAACGACACTATCGTTATCCGTTGCCTGCTGCGCAGTTCCGTAAATTCTGCAAAAGACGACCTCACGGTGGCTATGGGCGCGGTATTTACGCTTGCCGGCGCTACATCTTCATTTGACGGCGGCTATCCGGGCTGGAAACCCGACCCCTCATCCACTATTTTGCAAACGATGGTAAGCATATATAAGCAACTCTACGGCGTAGAGCCGAAAATCGCCGCCGTACATGCCGGTCTGGAATGTGGGTTGATTGGCGGGCTGTATCCTCAACTTGATATGATTTCCTGCGGACCTACGCTGCTCCATCCTCACTCGCCCGACGAAAAACTCGAAATAGCGACAGTGGAAAAATGGTGGATATTCTTATTGAAAACGCTTGAGAATGTGCCTATAAAGAAAAATATGTAATTTTTTTTTGCAGTTTCGCGAAATATACCTACCTTTGCAGCCCTTTTCGACAAAAACGAGGGGGAAAAAAGAAGAAAGTTCGTTGACATATTGATAAGACAAGTACAAAGTACTATAAAGAGTAGAGCGTTGATTTTTTTGAGAATCGAAAGGAGTAGGGATAAGCAAGAGAGATAAAAAAATA
>JAITPN010000063.1 GCA_031289415.1 Prevotellaceae bacterium
CCAAAATAGCGCGGCAAAAAAATAAATATTTTATGTGTATTATATTAAAAATATTTTATATCTTTGTTCGTCTTATCATAAGATAGGCAAGTATATTTAACGCTTTAATTACTAACGTATTAAAAATTAACTTAAAAAAAGAAAGATGGGTATGAAAATTTATCAGCAATTCATCAATGGTTCATTAGTCAATTCTCATTCTTCGGAATGGATTGAAGTAGAAAACCCTTACACAGGGGATATTATTTCCCGCGTACCGAAAGGTAATGCCGCCGACGCTGAAGAAGCGTTGGATGCGGCAAAGAAAGCACAACCCGCTTGGGCTGCCCAAACTGCCGCTTACCGCGCAAGCTATCTGAAACAAATGGCTGCGTTGATTCGCGAAAACCGTGTGGAACTGGCTAAAATCCTCGCATCGGAACAAGCCAAAATTCTGCCTCTGGCGCAAGTAGAGGTCGATTTCACTGCCGATTATTTTGATTATTATGCCGGATGGGCGCGGATTTATGAGGGCGAAATCATTAACAGCGACCGCTTTAATGAAAATATTTTCCTTTTCCGCAAACCGATTGGCGTGGTAGTCGGAATTTGTCCGTGGAATTTTCCGTTTTTCGTGATGGCGCGGAAAGTAGCTCCCGCTTTGCTCACAGGATGTACTATTGTACTGAAGCCGAGCAGCCTCACGCCAAATACAACCTTTGAATTTGCCAAATTAGTAGCCACGCTCAACATACCGAAAGGCGTTGTAAACTTCATTTCGGGAAGCGGAAAAACATTAGGCAACACGTTGGTTACAAGTCCGCTTACCGACATGGTTACACTCACAGGCAGCGTGGAAGCAGGGCAGGAAATTATCCGCGCTTCGGCTGAAAATGTAACCAAAGTATCTTTGGAACTGGGCGGAAAAGCGCCCGCCATCGTTTTTGACGACGCCGATATAGACCTTGCGGTGAAAGGCGTTGTCGATTCAAGGGTTATTTTCAGCGGGCAAGTATGTAATTGCGCCGAAAGAGCGTATGTCCACAAAAACATTTACGACAAATTCGTAGAAAAACTCGCCGTTGCCATGAAAGCGGTGAAATACGGCGATCCGTTTGCCTCCGACACCGTCATGAGTTCGCAAATTGACAAAGCGCAGCAGGTAAAAATCGACGAGATGGTGGTTCGCGCCAAAGCTGCCGGCGCACAAGTATTGACAGGCGGGAAAAAAGCCGACACAAGAACCGGCTATTTCTACGAACCGACCGTGCTCGTGAATTGCACGCAGGATTCCGAAATTGTGCAGAAAGAAGTGTTCGGTCCTGTTCTTCCGGTATTGCCGTTCTCCGACTACGAAGAAGGCATTGCATTGGCTAACGACTGCGAATACGGATTAACCTCGTCGGTGTTCACCACAAATATCAATACCGTGATGCGAGCCATCAAAGATTTGAATTTCGGCGAAACTTACGTGAACCGCGAACATTTCGAGGGCATGCAAGGCTTCCACGCCGGATGGCGCAAGTCAGGCATCGGCGGCGCTGACGGCAAGCATGGACTAATGGAATATCTGCAAACACAGGTGGCATATATTCAGTTCTAATAAGAATAGTAAACGATTGTACTTAGCGCGTGAAGATATTCATGCGCTAAGTTTTTTTTATGAGGGGTTATACATAAAAACTACAAAACATTTCATACAAACATCCCATCTCTGAATATCCTACCTCCCCCCTCTTCGTCATGGCGGGCTTGACCCGCCATCTCCTGACAATCGAAGTGCGTTGTTTCGGGAGATTCCGCGTCAAGCACGGAATGACAGGGCTTTTTTGACAGCCGTATGTAAAAATACCACGTTTAGGGTATTGTTCGGGCAAAAAAGAATGTATTACTTTGCAGCCTGAAATTGAACGATTTTTTGAAAATAAAACTGTTAAAGAAACAGAAAACTTAATATAATTAAAGAGAAAATAAATGAATTTGCTACTATCCATCGTTACCAAAATTTTATACACAGACGAACGTCCGTATGTCGGCGCATTGCGCCGCGGGCGTTTTCCGGTAACTAACAGATATATAGTGGTTACCCCCCCCCCAACGATTTGTAAGTCAGTTACTTACAGCATTTTCCAGACATATTCTTTACCATGCGACCGGTACTGCCCAAAAAGCAGTTTCGGCGCAATTTTATTTCCCTATCTATACCGGTACGCCCACAGGGCGCTGCCATCGGCTTCTATTCATTATAAACCATAGAAAAACCGTCCACGAATGAACAACTGTATAATTATAAAAAAACTTAAGAAAAAACATGTCGGTGAAGCACGTCCGCAAATGAGTATGTGGATTTCAATGATTGCGGCGGCTCTGCTATTCTCGACGTCTTTTACAAGCGTATATGCACAGGATAAAAAGAGAGAAAGTACGCATCTGCAAAAACTCATTTTCGGTCAAGTGGTCGATGAAAAAAACGAACCGCTGCAAGGCGTGTCGGTAGTGATTAAAGGCACTACGATTTCCGTCATCACCGACTTGGACGGAACGTTCACATTATCGGCAGAAATAACGCCTTCCACCGAAATAGTCTTTTCTTTTATAGGTATGGAAACGCTGACGGTAGCCGCCAAAGACCGTCCCGAAAAAAGCAGATGGGTACTGACGTTGAAAGAAAGTGCAACGATGATAAACGAAGTGTTCGTTACCGGCTATCAAAACATCAAGAAAAACGAACTCACCGGGTCTATCAAACAAGTGAAAGCCGAAGACATTATGCAAAGCGCGAAGCTGTCTATCGACCAGATGCTTGCGGGGCAGATAGCGGGGATGTCCGTCATCACCTCTTCGGGCGAACCGAGCGCGACGGCGAAAATCCGCATCCGCGGCACGTCGTCCATCACGAGCAGCAAAGCGCCGCTGTGGGTGTTGGACGGTATTATTCTCGAAGACGTCGATCCGGGCAAAACCGTTAATTACTCAAGCCTCGACGGCGAAGACGCCGCCTACCTTATAGGCAACGCCATTGCAGGCATTAACCCGCAGGACATCGAATCCATCAACGTGCTGAAAGACGCGGCGGCTACTGCCTTGTACGGCGTGCAAGCCGCCAACGGCGTGATTGTGGTTACCACCAAAAGAGGCAGAATCGGCGCGCCGAAAGTATCCTACAACGGAAGCGTCGCCGTCAACATGCGCGACTACTACGCCAACCTCTACCTGATGAATGCGGCGGAACGCATAGAACTGTCGATGGACATTAAAAAAGCGGGGCTGTCGCCGGGGCGCAAAACCACCGACATCGGGTGGGAAGGGCTGATGAATGCCTACGACACCAAAGGACCATTCGAAAATTATGCAAAAATAGGACTGCGGGCAGACTACGAAGAAGCGTTGCTCAACATGGCAAGCCGGAATACGGACTGGTATGACTTGTTGTTCCGCAATGCGATAACAACCAACCACAACGTAAGTTTGAGCGGCGGCAACGAACACACGACATACTACGCTTCGCTGGGCTACACCAACTCGCAGGGAACAGCGCTCGGCAGCGCCAGCGAACGCTACACTGCCATGATGAAACTCACCTCGTGGCTCAATAAAAAAGTATATGTCAACTTTCAACTCAACGGTTCAATGAGCGACAACGACGGCTTTTACGGCTCGTCGAATCCCGATTCGTGGGCGCGGACTACGGCGCGCACTATCCCTGCGTACTACGACGACGGCAGCCCATTCTACTACAATACAGACTGGGCAGTCATCGGTAACGGCAAGCAACCAATCGGCGATGTTAATCCCGCTATAAACCCTATTCATATCAACTACCTCCAAGAATTGCAAGAGACAGGCTCGGAGGGCAAAGTGTCAAACCTCAGCGCCAAGTTAGATTTGCGCTGGAACATCTGGGACAAGTTGCGGTATGAAGTCGGCGGGTCGGTAGTCAACCAGAACTCCACCTCCGAGTCGTGGGCGAGCGACCGCTCCCATGCTGTGTCCAAAACCCGCGGATATAATTACGCCGATCCCGCTGTGCTGCACGGCTCGGCACAGGAGTTGGTGTCTCCGTTGCCTTACGGCGGCATATACTCCAATGGCTCGGCACAGCAGGTTTCTTACACATTTCGCAACCAGTTGGCTTATGAAAAAGAGGTGATTACCAACCATGTATTCAGCGCGCAAGCTATCTCGGAAATCCGCAGTATACTTACCGAAGGTTATTCCGGCACGGCATACGGCTGGCGCGGCGACCGCGGGCAGCTCATCGCGCCGCAGGTAACCGAGCAAAACTGGGATGCCGTAACCAGAGCATTACTTAGTCCAAGCATTACGGACAATGTGAAAAATTATGTGTCGTGGCTGGGGTTTGCGTCCTATTCCTACAAAAACAAGGCTATACTCAACGGCAACGTCCGCATGGACGGTTCTAACCAGTTTGGCGACAACCCCCAATACCGTTTTTTGCCGGTGTGGTCGGTGTCGGGGCGGTATATCTTGACGGAAGAAAAATTCCTGAAGAAAAATCCGGTATTGTCCTATTTCGCTTTTCGTGCTTCGTATGGCGTACAAGGCAATGTGGACAAATCTACGTCGCCCGACCTTGTGGCGAAAATAGAGAAATACGACAGTAATTTATATTTCGACATGTCGTCCATCAACATGCTTCCCAACCCCGACTTGCGTTGGGAAAAAACGCGCTCATACAATGCGGGCATCGACTTTTCGCTATGGAACAGAAGAATTTCCGGTACGGTAGATTATTATAAGAAAATGGGAACAGACATGATTATGTCCACCTATATATCGCAAGTGAACGGCATTACTTCGCAAAAAATTAACGCCGGCGATTTGGAAAATACAGGCGTCGAAGCCGATATTATCCTCTATCCCGTCCGCACCAAGAACTGGGAGTTCAGCATCAATGTGATTTATGCTTACAACGTCAACAAGTTGACCAAAGCCACCATACTGTCGCCCAAGAGCACCGACGACATACGAACGAGCAACAACGCCAAGGTCGCCGGCAGTGCGCTCATCGTGGGCGAACCGTTAAACACGCTATACGCATGGCGATTTGCGGGATTAGACAACGCCACAGGCTTACCCCTTTTCTATGAAGGCGGCTCGGCAACCTCCATCATCGACCCGGTTACCGGCCAGCCTTCGACGTTGGACGCAGGCGGCGTAGAATCGCCCAACTACTATGTATATCGCGAAAAAGCCGACTTGGTAAAGGTAGGCGTAGCCACGCCGCCTTCAACAGGAGGCATCAACCTCAGCTTGAGGTATAAAAACTTCCGGTTGCGTTCCAACATGGCGTACTCCCTCGGCGGGGTAAAACGCCTGCCGGCGCTCTACAACCGTCTTTACGATTTGTTTGACCCTACCGTTAATGTAACAA
>JAITPN010000073.1 GCA_031289415.1 Prevotellaceae bacterium
ACATTGCCTGCTTGCCCGTCAACAGCCACATCAGCATATCTATCCAAATCATTGGAACTTAAAGCGCGAATAACTTGCTGATTTTGCGAACTTAATTTTTTGAAACTTTCGTCCAAATACTTGTTTACTTCGGGAAAAACTTTTGGAAAATCGCGATTAACAATACGCATCAGATACCAGAATTTTTGATATTCCAAATCGCGCTTGTATAATGGCGCATATTCATCATCAAAAGGTTTATCGTTGCCAAAACGAATGGTTTCGCCCACATAACTCAAATCGTTAGCCGAATTGAAAAACAGCGTGGCGGGCGAAGTGGCGCCAATGATATTGGTGATTGCCGGACCATTTTTGTAGTTCAATAAATACATTCTGTCCATTTGGGCAAAATTGTACATCGCGCCGTCCTGTTTCAGGTAAATGTCGTAGGTTTTACCGAGTTGTTGGTGTGCCGTGTAAGGAGAATTGAGCAAAGCGTCCAAGTCGTTTTGCTTGTCCCACACCAAAATTTCGAGTTGGTCGGCAAATTTTTCGTACTCAAAAAAGATTTGTCCAGTGTCAAACGCATCCGACACCATTTTGTGGTGAATGGTGTCGCCGTCAACGCCCATTGCCGCCACTTTACCGAAAGCGGTTTTTACCAAATCAATCCTTGCAAAAGGCGAAGGAATGGAAGTAATTTCGCGTTTTGCCGACTCGCCATTGGGGTCTTGTATCTGGTCTATAACATTTGTACCGTACTTGGTGGAATTGCCCCAGTCGTTCAGGGCGTTATCACCCTCTCTGTGTAATCTAAATATATAACTCATAGTATTTTACATTCTAAATTTTGATTTAACCAATCTTTCTATTGCATTATAAAACAGTTCGACAAAAATCTGTTCGGGCGTGCTGTCCGTTTTGATTTTTCCCTGTTTGCTGTTCAAATAGGCATCAAATAAAGCATAATTTGAAGTCAAGATGTAACGAAAATTTCCAATTTTGGCAGGTGTTTCGCCTTTGATAAGCGAAAACACGTCGCCTTTCTTTTCACGCAAATCGAAAGGAGCAAAAGCGCGTACATTATCATTCATTTCTCTTAACCATTCCAAGTAGGATTTTTTCAAGTCGCCAAGTTCCGACTGAAAAAACGGAGACCTCAAAAAGTTGTCGTCAAATTTGTGGTCTTTTGCCCAAGGTTGGTCTTTGTACGAGTTCAAAATCTGTTCGTTCAGGTATTTGCAAAATAGCGTAAAAGCAGCGAGTGGCTTTTTGATTGTCGAATTGGTTTTGCTGTCCAAGTCGCCGAAAGCAATTTCTTTTGCTTCCTGTTTTATGCCAAATTCCTTATAAACAATGTTTTGCGGCTGTCCGTTTTGAGTGCTCAAACCGGTCAAACTTGCAAAATCGACAACCGCCAAAGCAGCCGCCAATTCTATGAAATGAGCATCGTTTTGTTGCGTGGTGCCGCCCTCGGAATTTTTGTATTGTTTGCTGATATTGTCGGCAATATAGTACAAGGCATTTGCCTCCGTTATGTTTTTTTCGTAATACGACAAGGCGGCTTTCGTTTTGCTGATAAAGGTGGCTGAATCAATTTCACTGCGTCTCATTTCGTCGGGATTGTTGTCGGGTGCTACATCAAAATAAGGCAACACCGACACCGCGCCAATAGTGGCATTTTTTACATTTTCGCAGCCCGACTGCGTGTCGCTGATAGCCCGCAAGTTTTTAAGCAACAGAGGGAAGCCGCTTGCACCCGTTCCGCCAAAAATGGAAGAAATAATAAAAATACGGTCATCCTGATTCACCGAAGCAGCAAAGTGTTTAAACTCGTCCGACAATGCAAACTGATTTAAAACAACACTGCCGATATTCGGATTTCCCTTGAAACCTACTTCCATCGTAGCATCCAGATTTTTTTCAGAAAACAGCATTGTTGCCAAAGCATAGTTGGCATTGTGTTTGCCATTCTCGTCCGTCATCAGCGGCAAACCGATATAGGTTTTGAAATCAGTATTTTCGGTGTTTTGCAGCGGCATACGCACCGAAGGAATGATTTCGAGATTGATTTTCGTGCCAAAAAAGGCATTTCGGTTGTAGTTGTTGTGGTCAATGCGGTTGTAGATTTTGTTGTAGTCCTGCATTAACTTTATCGTGCGCGTGAGGTCAGCCGCAGCGTGGTCGGGGTCAATTACAATCGGCACAATTTCGTCCGCATTGATTTTTACTCCCGCCGCCAGCAGCATTGTCAGCGACTTTAATACGCGAGAGCCTGTCCCGCCAATTCCGAATACATATAATTTACTCATTAGTATTTTTTTATTTAAAAATCATATTAATCATCATAATCTTATAAATCACAGTTCAGACATTAAAATGGACTGCGTTTGCAATTAGTACTCCACCATTTAAGCCCAATAGAAAAAATGACAAAAAAGATTGCCGAAACGAAGACATTGGCAAGCCCGAACATCCAGCAATTAGAGTCGTAAATACCACCGTTTTCGCCGTTAATCAGGCAATCGTCAATGTTTCCGGCAGCCAAATCGCCACTTGTCATTAAAGCACCAATGAAGATATTGAACAAACCAACTACTAACAACATCAGCAACCACGACCACCAACGATTAAACCGCGGATGATTGATTACATAATAGTACACCAGCATAACAGCCAATGCGATACCAAGTGCAATAAAGCCATACGTTACAAACTGATTGCTACCAAGATAGCCTCCATCCGATTCCTCTTCCGTAGCGCATACATAACCCGACAGAAAATCTGCCAAATCGCCCCCAAACAGTGAGGCAAACCAACGATAGATAGTTTCAAAAAACATAATTTTAATTTTTTATTAGTTAATATTGATTTTAATTTCCGTGTAATAACTATTGTTGAAAGTGAAGGCATCGAAAATACCACCGAGTTGATATTTAATGCCGTATGTTTTTCCTTTGGCAGCCGTTGAGCCGTCGTCGTCATTCGCCGCTTCTACCCACGCAGGCAATTTTGATTTCAGTTTAACCGAAACGATACCTTTGGTAACTTTGTCGGAAGTGAAAGTGAGCGTATGTGTAAAGCCGTTTTTGGTAATGCTCGGCTTTACTTCCATTTCGTATTTGCTGTGGCTTTCGTAATTATTGAGGTCTGAAAGATAGTCGTCATCGAGCAGCAAGCCCGAAAAATCGACATTTACAGCAAATTTTACTTTTTTCGTGCGGCTGTCTTTTTCTAAATCTTCGATAGTGGTTTTCGTGTCTTTTCTCGATTTTTTATACTTACCAATGCTTGGATTAAGGGTATATTTTACTTCTTGGCTGCCGACAACAGAAGTAAAAACATTTTTCACACCACTGCCCTTGAATTTGCCGTCAGCAACATTGTTGCGTAAATTGCTGATTTGTTTGCTATCGCCTATCACATATATATAAAAGGGTCGCTGTTCGTTGATTGTGATTTTGGCATCTACCTTATTATAATAGGTACCGCTGAAATTGGACGACAACTGATAAACGATAACGGCAGTATTCGGATATCTTTTCAAATAATCGGATATTCGCCTTTTGATGCCAATTTGCTGAATGCCAAGATATTCTGTGGCATCAATCTTTCCGGGTGAAAAAATTCCGTCAGTTACCAAAATTCCGATTTCATTTTCTTGTGTTTCGTTCAAAACCGCATCAATCACATTGGCAATATCGGAAGTTCCACGATTTCCGCCTCTTGCCCTGAACGTAGAAGGTTCAAGTTTTTCAATAAAATCCTGAATATCAGAACCGTATTTAATAATTTTACTGTTAATGTAAAACAGATTCAAACTATCCGAAACGCCCGAAATCATAATATCGCTCAGATAGTTATAGACGGCGTTTTCAAACTCCGTAATGCCCTTCACATAACCGTCCATGCTGCCCGAATTTTCGATATAGACATTGACGGTGGGTTTAATTAAAACCTCTGTCGGGTCTGTTTTTGTTGATTCAGAAGACTTGACTTGATCTTTAGGTTGTCTTCCACATCCGTCGCACGTTGATAAGCTAATCAGTGCAAGAAAAGAATAAATAATGGTCTTGTTCATAAAATGAATTTGTATTTGAATGGTATAGTTTCGATTTATAAACATAAATCCCCCTCCAACAAAGCCAAGTTTTACTTTGCCAAAGGGGTATAAAAATACTTTGCCAAAAATATAGCTTGGCAAGGAAAACGCTGTAAGTCGCTGATTGTGAATTAGATGGGGGGGGTAAACTGCCTATTAGCCAAAATATTTTCGCCGTAGGCGAAAGAACGAATAGCGCTTTCGTGGGCGGATATTAAGGTGATATTTAGTAACCTGTAATACATTTTTAGTTCGGCGTTATCAATTTTTAATAAATTTGTGCGTACAAAGCTACAAATAATATTTTGAAATTCAATGTAAAATTCCCAACTTCTTTTTTATTTTATGTGTATTTTATTGATATTCGTTTGTATAGTTGCTGCCATCCGGAAAAGTTTGATGACATTATAATAGCTTGATTTTCACGCGTTTTGAAAATTTAGCGATCCCGGAGGGATTCGAACCCACGACCCGCAGATTAGAAATCTGCTGCTCTATCCAACTGAGCTACGGGACCTATTAATTCGCCGCAAAGATACTCAAATTATGGTTATCTTGTACAATCTTCGGCATTTTTTATATTGTGTATGCTTTCCGTATAGTTACCTTGTTGCCGTCAAATACGGCATATTCACATCCTTCTATCCACTCGCCGAGGATAAATAATTGCGATGTGTTGTTCACTGGTGTGGCGATTGGCGTGTGGCGGTGTCCAAAAATGAAATAATCAATGGCGTGGGTTTGTGCATACGTTTTTGCAAATGCCATAAGTTGTTCGTCATCACCACGGAATGGCGTTTTAATGCCTTTTGTCAGGCGACTGCTGTGCGACCATCGGTGGGCAAATCTCACTCCCCAGCGTGGGTGTATGGCGCTGAAGCAACATTGGAATATGGGCGAAGCAAACATCGTCCGCAGTATTTTGTATCCTTTTGGTACAGCGCCAGTCATGTCGCCATGTGCAAGGTAAAAAGTCTTTCCTTCCAACGTGATTTCCAATGGTTCGTGGTGTACAATAACTCCTGTTTCTTTTGCCAAGTAGCCGAAAGTCCACAAATCGTGGTTGCCGGTGAAAAAATGAATTTCAACGCCTTTGTCCGTGAGTTCCGCCAATTTCCCCAATGTACGCACATATCCTTTAGGCACAACATTTTTATATTCGCACCAAAAATCAAAAATGTCGCCAAGCAGATATATCGCTTTGGCATGTTGCGCTGCGTCTTCAAGCCAGTGTACAAAGCGTTGTTCGCGTTCCGCCGCATTGCCTACGTCTAAAGCAAGATGCGCGTCGGCTGCAAAATAATAATCCGTTTTAGCCATTGTATATGTGTTTATTGCATTAATGCTGCTAATTTCTTTTCCAATGCTGTGCCTGTAAGCTGTCCGGCTACAAGTTGTCCGTTTTTGTCAATGATAAAACCGACCGGCAGCGAAGTTATATTATATGATGTTACTGATGGCGAATAAGTTCCGAATCCATCGCATACATTAATCCACGGATTGTTTTGCTCTTTTATGAGTTTTGCCCATGCCGGTTTATCTGTATCTAATGCCACTTGATAAATTTCAAATCCTTTTTCCGCATATTTATCGTGCCATTTCCGCAAGTCATAGTTATCCATGCGTTGCGCTGCTTGGGTTGACGTCCAAAAATACACCAGCACCACTTTGTCTTTTAGCGATGATAATTTTCTTTTCTGTGCATTGACGTCCGGCATATCAAGGTCGGGAAAAGTAATTTCGGATATGTTTTCAAGCGTCGTTTGCGCGGTGAGCGAATGGTAACGGTGCTCATACTCTTCGCGTAAAGCTACTACATAATCCGAGTGCGGATATAGAGATTGCAACGTATCGTACAACATTTTGAAATAAGGCGCGTCATCGTCGGAAAGAAATACGGGCAGTCCGGTGGAATATTTTTGATACAACGCTACGATAGAGGCAAACGACGTCGGGTGGGTATAGATAAAACGTATTGCTTCACGTTTTTGCGTTACATATACTTTACCTAATTCAAGATTGATTTGGTTATATATGTCAGGATAGTTTTTGGCATTTTTGTAGGTATCTAATGCGCGGTTCAGAGAGTCAAATCGTGTCATTGACTTGTTGAACGTGTAGTTTAATTCCTGTAACAGCAACGAACCCGCAGACCCTTCGATGCTATAATTGTGTTGTTTCAAATCGGCAATTAATTTTGCCTTTTCGCCGACTTCAAGCAGCAGTGTTGCCACGTGTGCGCTGTCGGTTTTTAGCAGTATAAACGTTGGCTCTTTTCGTGCAAAAGGTATTGTATATCGAAAACAGCCTGCTTTGTCGGTATTTACGGTGTCGAGCAGGATTTGCGCCGTGGCGTTCAATTGCACAATGCTGACGTGTGTATGCGGTTTTCCAATGCAGCCCGAAATCTCGGCTGAGGGTTGCGTACACGCCCCGCATAGAAAAATGACGGCTATCCATACAATTTTTTTCATATATTTTATATTATTGGTTTTCATGTCGTCATCATTTTTTTAATGTAATCATAAAAATCATAGTAAAAGGTTTTGCGTTATACTTGCTGCCATGGCGGTAAATTCTTCCTGCGTAAGTTGCAGTTTCGGTTTATGGAAATCAATGTCGGCTTCACTATTCATCGGAATCAAATGAATGTGTGCATGAGGCACTTCAAGCCCCATTACCGTTATGCCTATACGTTTGCAATCCTCAGCCTGTTTCAGCGCTTTGGCAATCTTTTGCGCAAATTGCATCAAGCTACCCAGCAAGGCAGGGTCGAGGTCGAACAAATAATCTGTTTCTTGCTTTGGAATGACCAAACAATGCCCTTTGCTCACAGGATTGATGTCTAAAAAAGCAAAGAAACGGTCGTCTTCTGCTATTTTGTAGCAAGGGATTTCACCGTTTATGATTCTTGTAAAAATGCTTGCCATATACGTATCCTATTTTTAAAATATTGCGTTTTACTTTGATATATCAATGATTTCAAGTTTCATCACACCCGAAGGAACTGTAACTTCTACGATATCGCCTTTCTTTTTGCCGAGCAGCGCTTTGGCAATAGGCGTACCTATCGCAATTTTGTTTTCTTTGAGATTCGCTTCCGTTTCGGCGACCAGCATATATTCCATCACCGCTTTTGTCGCCACATTTCGGATTTTAACCTTAGTGAGTATTTGCACTTGCGACAAGTCAATTCGCGATTCGTCAATGATGCGGGCATTAGCTACGGTCGTTTCGAGTTTCGCAATGCGCATTTCAAGTAATCCTTGCGCTTCTTTAGCAGCGTCGTATTCAGCATTTTCCGAAAGGTCGCCTTTGTCGCGAGCTTCCGCAATTTGCTGTGAGATTGCCGGACGTTCCACGTTTTTCAACCGGTCAAGTTCGGCGCGTAATTTTTGTAACCCGTCATTGGTTACATAAATAGTTGTTGTCATATTAGTAAAAATTTATAAAGAAAAGAATTCCGACTCCTGCCGAAATTCTTTTATATTGCAAAGGTAATTATATTTTTTGAAATAGCAATTATTCTAAATATTTTGGATGTAAAATTTCGCTGTATATAATAGCGTGCGGTATATCGAAGTCTGCTATCAAAGGATGCCTTTTAAGCGACTGATTCTCAGGTATTTCAACTTCCTTAGGTTGCCGCATGGCTTGCAACTTTTGTTCCGAATCGGCAACACGACCACCCTCTATTTCAGGTACTTCATCTAAATATTCTGTGATCAATACAGGTTCGGGCTTACGAAACTCTTCTGCTTTTTTGTCCGGTTGCTGCGCGGGAATAGGGAATATATCCGACAAATCGGGAAACGACGGCATCGGCGCAGTTCTTTGCGACTGCGGCTTTTTTTTATTCGAGGCAAAAAGCCGCAATAATAGTATTCCTGCGGCTATAAGTAAAGGTAAATATTCTTCCATATAGCTGTTATTTTCGTCGATTCTGTTTACTCTCTTTAGCGCTTTGTTTCATTCTTTTACGTGTTTCTTTCGTCTGAAAATTTAAATGTCGTTTTTTATTTTTTTTAATTTCTTTTTTAATCTTTGCTTCTTTTTTGCGTTCGGCTTTCAACTCTTTTTTGTGCGCTTTTTTTTCCGCGTTCTCCTGTTGTTTTACGCGCTGCATTCGTGCATGTTGCTCTCTCCTCAATGACCTGCGGAAGTTGATGGCGGCAATTTCCTTGTCCGTCTTTTTCATCTCGCGAGGCGTTGAGCAGGCGCTGTATATACACGATAGCAACAAGATAAAAGGTATAACTCGTAGCTTCATTCTACAAAGGTACGAAAAAAAACTGTTATCGCTGTCATTTTTTTTGAATTTTTATTGCAAGGCGTAAAATTTCGTATCGCCTTTACACTTGCAGTAACGAACCTGCTTTTTTTAACGCAAGGTCTATATTACTGCAAATAAATTCTTTACCGAGTTCGTCGGCAAAGCCCGATTTTTCGAGTGTACCATACACATTGGGATTTACGCCCGATAGCACGATTTGTACCTTTTCGTTTGCCGAGCGTTTCCACAAATTGCGGAGGTTGTGTAGCCCTGTGGAATCAATAAAAGGCACTTTGCGCATACGTATTATCCTCACCGTAGCGCGTTTTGCTGTGCCGGTGTGTACAAATTCGTCAAATTTGTTTGCCAGCCCGAAGAAGAAGGGTCCGTCGATTTCATATACTTCCACGCCTGCGGGAATATTCAGCGTTTCGGCATGAGAGGCTTCGTCGTCTTCCGAATTGTGAATTTCGTTTTCAATCACCGAAATACTTGAGGTTTCCGTTATTCGTTTAAGGAACAGAATGACTGCCATGAGCAACCCAAATTCAATAGCGATGGTAAGGTCAAGGAAAACGGTGAGAAAGAACGTGGTAAGCAGTACAATGACGTCTGAACGCGGATTGTGCAACAACGCTTTGAACGAACGCCATTCGCTCATGTTGTAAGCCACTATCACTAAAATGCCGGCAAGGCAAGCCAATGGAATGTGTACCGCCAACGGCATCAGACAGATAAAAATTAATGCCAGCACAATGGCATGAATGATGCCTGCCACAGGGGTTTTGCCGCCGTTGTTGATGTTTGTCATCGTGCGGGCGATAGCGCCTGTAGCCGGAATACCGCCGAAAATGGGCGTTACGATGTTGGCTATTCCTTGCGCTATCAGTTCAGTATTTGAGTGGTGTTTTTTGCCGGTAACCCCGTCGGCAACCATAGCTGCCAGCAGCGATTCGATAGCGCCAAGAAACGCAATGGTAAATGCCGGTTGTATCAACATGCGAATGGCTTTCATATCTATTGTGGGCGCTTCGGGCGAGGGCAGGGTTGCACTGCCGGCAAGTTCCGGAAAGCGGCTGCCGATGGTGTCTATATCCCATCCGCATAGGGCTGTCAGCGCGGTGGTGATGATAATGGCAATGAGCGATCCGGGTATTTTTTTATTGATGCGCGACCAGTATATACAGACTAATACGGTGAAAACGGCAATGCCTGTGGTTAGCCAACCAATAGATTCGATATGAGAAGAATAAGCTACCCATTTGTCAATAAATTCGGACGGTACGGCATCCATCCGCAATCCGAAAAAGTCTTTAATTTGTGAAGAAAAAATGACGACCGCAATACCGCTCGTGAATCCTACAATAATAGGGTAGGGGATGAATTTGATGATATTTCCTAATTTCAGGACGCCCATAAGTATAAGCATGATGCCTGACAGAATGGTGGCTATAATCAATCCGTTCATACCAAAATCGGCAACAATGCCATATACGATAATCATGAATGCGCCGGTAGGACCGCCGACAAGTACGTTTGTGCCGCCGAAAAACGAAATGATAAATCCGGCGATGATTGCCGTAATAAGTCCTTGTTGCGGACTTACACCCGAAGCAATACCGAAAGCGATAGCCAACGGCAGGGCTACGATGCCCACAATGACGCCTGCAATAAGGTCGGAGATGAACATTTCCCGACTGTATTGCCGTTTTTTTATCATCGTAAACAACTTCGGTTTGAACACCTCGCTGATTTTAAATTTTTTAAGATAACTATTCATATTTTTAGCTTGAAAAACGTCGCAAAATTACATTATAGTTTTGCAAGAACAAAAAAATATGTAACTTTGTGCGCTTTTAAAAGCAATTTTAAATTTTGCCCGGATGGCGGAATTGGTAGACGCGCTGGTCTCAAACACCAGTGGATTAACTCTGTGCCGGTTCGATCCCGGCTCCGGGTACGCTGAAAAAAGCCTAATTGATTTTGAATCAGTTAGGCTTTTTTTATTGGGCGATTCGATACTTTTTTATCCAATAAGGCTTTGATTTCGGCTTCTTTGCCTGTGAGTTTTTTGACTTTGGATTTACTTCCTTTTGGACGACCAAGTATCACGCCTTCGGCTTTTTTACGCGCCATATTTGTCTCCAATGCCTTTGTGTCTGCCTGAAAAAATCAATTTTCTTCTTCGTAATAATACGAATAGTCGATACCTTTCATAAACATCTCTCGGTCGTTGATTTTGTTGGTCAGGGCATTTTTTACAAGTGTTTTGATATTTGTCGGAT